>JAFIED010000141.1 GCA_020832805.1 Pararhodobacter sp. | reverse complement strand
GTCAGCATCTCGCCGAAGACGCTGGCGGTTTCGGCCAGGGTCAGCGGCGTGGCCGACAGAAGCTCGCCCTGACCCGCCGCCAGACACTGGTGCACCCCGTGCCCCAGTTCATGCGCCAGTGTCATCACATCGCGCGGTTTGCCCAGATAGTTGAGCATCACATAGGGGTGCACGGTGGTCACCGTTGGATGGGCAAAGGCGCCGGGCGCCTTGCCCGTGGTGACGCCTGCATCGATCCAGCCCTGGTCGAAAAAGGGCGTCGCCAGATCGGCGAGCTTCGGGTCGAAACCGGCATAGGCCGAGAGCACGGTTTCGCGCGCCTCGTCCCAGTTGATCGTGCGGCGGGGCTCGATCGGCAGGGGGGCGTTGCGGTCCCAGACCTGCAGCCGATCCAGGCCCAGCCAGCGGGCCTTCAGCGCATAATAGCGATGCGACAGGCGCGGATACGCCGCCACCACGGCATCGCGCAGCGCCTGCACCACCTCTGGCTCGACATGGTTTGACAGGTGGCGGGCATGCTGCGGCGAGGGCATCTTGCGCCAGCGGTCGCTGATTTCCTTTTCCTTGGCCAGGGTGTTGTGGACCCGCGCGAAAAGCCGGGTGTTGCGTGTAAAGACATCAGCCAGGGCGCGGGCCGCAGCCTCGCGCCGGGGGCGCTCGGGGTCGGTCAGCAGGTTCAGCGTGGCTTCCAGCGGCAGCGGCTCGTCCTCGCCCTCGACCGTAAAGGTAAGCCCGGCCATGGTCTCGTCGAACAGCCGGTTCCAGGCGGCGGCGCCGACGGTGGACTGGTCGTGCAAAAAGCGTTCAAGCTCATCGGACAGCTGATGCGGGCGCATGGCGCGCAGACGTTCGAACACCGGGCGATAGCGGGCCAGATCGGCATCGGCGGCAAACAGCGCGTCCAGCGCGGCATCGTCAATGCGGTTGATCTCCAGCGAAAAGAACACCAGCGGCGTGGTTGCCACCGTGACGCGGTCCTGCGCGTCGGCCATGAACTTGGCGCGTGCGCTGTCGGTGGTCATCTGGTAATACCGCAACCCGGCATAAGACATCAGTCGCCCGGCGGTGATGTCGATCGCCTCGTAGCGCTGCACGCAGGTCAGCATGCCGGCGGCATCCAGCCCGGCCAGCTTGCCCTCGTAATCGGTGGCGAAGGCGGTGCATTCCTTTTCCAGCCAGTCGAAATCGCGCGCCACTTCGGGCGCATCATCGGCGGCGTAGAGATCAGACAGATCCCAGACCGGCAGCTTGCCCAGGTCCGGCGTCTTGCCGCCACCGGGATGGCTGTCATGGCGGCGCAGGTCGGTCAGGGCGGGCAGTCGATACATGGGCAATTCCTTTTCTGGCTCACCCTCAGATAGAGGCTGCGCCGCAGCCCGGCAAGCCCGCCCGCCTTGGCCCGCCTGCTTTGCCCGCCCACCCCGGCAAGGCTGGCCGGTCAGTCCAGCCGGCCGATCCTTCTGCCGCTGGAGTCGTAGATGTCGCGCCCGCCCATGCCGGCACCGATGGCCGCCAGCACCAGGAAACCGATCACCCAGGGCAAAAGGAAAAAGGCGGTGGCGATGAGATGGCCCAGAAGGAAGAAGATCGTCTGCAGCACCAGCATCAGAAACAGCACGATGACCGCCGTCAGCACCCCGCTTTTCAGAAAATGCGCCAGCGTGACCTTGATGGCATGGAAACTGGTCATCCGCACACCGGCCTGCCGCGCCATCGCGCGCAGCCATCGAAAGGGCTGCCAGAAAAAGCGGTAGAGCCCCATCAGCAGCGACAGCCCGGCCGCGACCGTCAGCACGGTCAGTCCGGTTTCATGCCGGGCGCCAAAGGTGGACCGTATGTCCGGGTTGAAACTGGCCGGGATCAGCCATGTCCAGAACGTGTCGGTGCGCGGAAAGCTGGCGGCGAAATCGGCGCCGCCGCCCTGTGTCCAGCCGACGACGGTATAGATCATCCCGGCGGGGACGAAAAGCGCCGCCGCCAGCGCGAACCACCAGCCCGACCGCGCGGCGATGCCCAGCTCGGCGCCGGTGTCATTCAGGTTCCGCCAGACCAGGCCGACGCTCAGAAGGAAGAAGGCCCCCACCAAGGCGCCGGCCGTCAGTGCCACGGTTGCCCACCACGCCCAATCCATGCCGCGTCTCCCTGTCTGCTTCGGTATGCACTGGTTTCTGTCCCGTCAGCCTGTCGGCAATGGGGCGAAAATGCAACCTTTGCGGGGCGATGGTCTGGAAATATGCTGCAGGATGCGTGCTTTGCGCCGCGAAGCGGCAGACCTGGCCGCCCGTCTCCCGGTGCTGCCGGCACCAGCCCCGCCGGCCTCAGCCCCGGCGGCGCCCGCCCCGGCGACCCCCTGCATTGCCGGCGCGCGGGCCGTGGTCATGGCCGCAGCCGGGTGCCTCGGTCCCGTCGCGCGCCGAAGAGAACGCCCCCAGCGCGGCGACAATGGCATCCAGCGAGGGGCGCTCGCCACGCGGGCGGGTGTCCAGCGCCGCGCGCATGGCGCGCAGATGCACCGGCATGGTGCCGCAGCAGCCGCCGATGATGCTGGCGCCGCAATCGCGCGCCAGAACGGCATAATCGGCCATCAGTTCGGGCGTGCCATCATAGACGATCTCGCCCTCGACATATTTGGGGATGCCGGCATTGCCCTTGGCGACGATGGGCCGTTCAGGCGCCTGGGCGGTGAACCCCAGGATGGTGCGCAACAGATCCGATGCGCCGACGCCACAATTGGCGCCAAAGGCGGCGGGCGGATTGGCCAGTTTGTCGACCATCTTGACCATATCGGCCGAGGTGACGCCCATCATGGTGCGCCCGGCGGTGTCGAAGCTCATGGTGCCGACCCAGGGCATGCCGGCCAGCGCGCAGGCCTCGGCGGCGGCGCGGTATTCTTCGGGCGCCGAGATGGTTTCGACCCACAGGATATCGGCGCCGCCCTCTTTCAGCCCCTCGGCCTGTTCGTGGAACATCGCAACAGCCCGGTCATGGGTCAGGCTGCCCATGGGTTCCATGATTTCGCCGGTGGGGCCGATCGAGCCGGCGACCAGCACCTTTCGGCCTGTCGATGCCAGTGCGGCATCGGCAACCTTGCGGCCAAGGGCGGCAGCGGCGCGGTTGAGTTCGCGCACGCGCCCCTCGGCGCCGTGCAGTTTCAGCCGGCTGGCGTTCCCGCCAAAGGAATTGGTCAGGAACAGGTCGGAACCGGCCTCGACCGCGGCGCTGTAAAGCGCCTCGATCTTTTCGGGTTGCTCGACATTCCACAACTCGGGCGCATCGCCTGACATCAGGCCCATGTTGAACAGATTGGTGCCGGTAGCCCCGTCAGCCAGCAGGAAGCCGCGCGCCTGCAGCAGGGTGGTCAACGGGTCGGTGGCGGTCTGGGCCATGACGAGGCACCCTTCTGGTAGTGTGATTCAGACGCATGTGGCAGCCAGATAGCCTGTTGCCGCGTCAGGGCGGTCTGCGCGACCGGCGGCAATGCCGGTCACGCCCAATCATGCGGCCGGTTGTGCGATCAATCGCCCTCTGCCAGGCGGGCCTTGGCCTCGGCCAGCAGGGTCTGCATCTGGGCGCGAATCGTCGCCTCGTCCGCCTTGCCCTGCAGATCGGCCTGCAGTTTGCGGAAGACATCTTCGTGCCCTGCTTCCTCGAAATCGGCGCGGATCACTTCCATCGCGTAATCCTCGGCCGCCTGACCGGTCTTGCCCAGCAGGCCGGCAGCCCAAAGCCCCAGCGCCTTGTTGCGCCGTGCCACGGCCTTGAACTGCATTTCGGCATCATGGGCGAACTTGTTCTCAAAGGCGCGTTCGCGCTCGTTGAAGGTGCTCATTGGCGGGGCCTCTCTGTATGTCCTTGCTGGTGTCCGGTTCGGGCGGGTCCTGCGTTCGCGCGCGCGGTATATCGCCCGAAGGATATGGGCGTATCCGACCCGGGCCGCAACCCCAATATGCCGCGCACGCGCCTGAGCAAGGCAGCGACATCGCGCCGCTGCCACGCGCTTGCGGGCTGGGCCGGCTTGGCGTATACGAGCGCCAGATCGCGCCCCGTGCGGTCGATTGCGCGCCCGACAGGCAGGGGCGCCGGCATCGGAGTTTTCATGGCACGTCGCAACAAGGTCTACGAGGGCAAGGCGAAAATCCTGTACGAAGGCCCCGAGCCCGGCACCTATGTCCAGTATTTCAAGGATGATGCCACCGCCTTCAACGCGGAAAAGCATGAGGTGATCGAGGGCAAGGGCGTGCTGAACAACCGGCTGTCCGAGTTCTTCATGAACGGTCTGAACGAGATCGGCGTGCCCACGCATTTCATCCGGCGCATCAACATGCGCGAGCAGTTGATCCGCGCGGTCGAGATGATCCCGCTGGAGGTGGTGGTGCGCAATATCGCCGCCGGGTCGATCAGCAAGCGGCTGGGCATCGAAGAGGGCACGCCGCTGCCGCGCCCGATCGTCGAACTGTATTACAAGAATGATGCGCTGGGTGACCCGCTGGTCAGCGAAGAGCATGTTCTGGCGTTCGGCTGGGCCACGCATCAGGATCTGGATGACATGGTGGCTCTGGCGCTGCGGGTGAACGATTTCCTGTCCGGCGTGATGATGGGCGTCGGCATCAAGCTGGTCGATTTCAAGATCGAGATCGGGCGCATCTACGAGGGTGATTTCCAGCGTCTGGTGGTCGCGGACGAGATCAGCCCCGACAGCTGCCGCCTGTGGGATGCCAAGACCGGCCAGAAACTGGACAAGGACGTGTTTCGCCGCGATCTGGGCAACCTGTCCGAAGCCTATACGGAAGTCGCGCGCCGGCTGGGGGTGATGCCCGCCGCCACCGCGTCGATTACCCGGCCGAAACTGATGAACTGAAGGGGCGGGCAATGAAGGCACGCGTGCATGTCATGCTGAAGACCGGCGTTCTGGACCCGCAGGGCGAGGCCGTGCGCCATGCGCTGGGCGCGCTGGGCTTTGACGGGGTCGAGGCCGTGCGCCAGGGCAAGGTGATCGAGCTTGATCTGGCAGAGACCGACCGCGCCCGCGCCGAGGATCAGGTGCGCGCCATGTGCGAAAAGCTGCTGGCGAACACGGTGATCGAGCGTTACGCCATCGAGTTGCTGGACTGATCGTCAGGCCGAACCCCCGAAATCTCTGGCTGACCACGCTCCCGCCCCAGCCGGGCGGCGCGGGCCCCGTTTTGTGACCCGCGCACAGGGATCGTTCAGAACCGTGCTGCCAGCAGGGCTGCCGCGCCAACCGGCCCTTCATGCGACAGGATCGCGGCATGGTGCGGGTCAGCCAGCAGTTCGCGCAGGTCGGCGGGGCGTCCGTTGACATAGGCATGCCGGCTGATCAGCCGCAGCCCGTGGCTGTAATCAGCGTAATATTCGCCGTGCACCGTGCTGAGTGGCTGGATCGGCTGGCCAGAGGCACGGTGCCAGCCATAGATGGCCACACGGCCCCGGGCGCTGTGCAGCCGGTTGGTCAGCACCACGTCCTTCTTGTGCCCGGACACCAGTTGCCCCAGTTGCCCGCCGGCAGCGCGGCGCTGCCCCTCCAGCGTGGCATTGTGGCGCACGAACCAGGCGGTCGAGGCCATTTGCGGGCCCGGGCTCATGGGGGTGGGGGGCAGGCGGATGCGGGCTTGCGCGTGAATGGCGTCGACCATCGCCGTGGTGGGCAGGATCATGCCGAACGCATCGGCGATGCGGCTGGCAGCAGGCAGGCCCAGCGGAACGCGCAGAAAATCGCCATCGGCCCCCAGCGCCAGATAATCCGGCATCACGCATAATGTGATGCGTGTTTGGCCGCCCGCCCCGCCGGGTGCCGCGCCGACAAGGGTGACTGGCACAAGCTGGCGCAGAAACTCTGGCAGATTGCCCGCCATGATCTCGCGTGCGATGGCCCGGTCACGCGCCGCCCCGGCCAGAGCATCCAGCCGCTCGGCCAGGGCGCTGCCCTGTGCCGCATCGCCGGGCCGGCGGGGAATATGGACCAGCGTCCGGTCGCTGCAGGGATTGCCGGCTGCGGCGTCGGACCGGATTGCTGCAAGGGGCCGGGATTCAGGCCGCACCCCGGCCAGCGCCGTGGGCTGTGTGCTGGCCAGCCGGGCCACCACGGCGCTGCGCGCGGGCGGCTGGGGCGAGCGGTGCAGCGATGTCAGGGCCGCACCCACCGTGCCGCTGGGCGGCAGAGAGCGTGGGCGCGTGGGGGGGCTGGCCGGCGGCGGGCCAAGGGTAGCGGCGATGGCTGACGCTGCAGGGTCAGGGGCGGTGGGTGGCGCTGTGCCCGGGTGATCGGATGTGTCGTGGTGCGGTTGCGCGGCGGTTGGTTCGGGGGCGGCGGCAGGTTCCGCAATGGGCCGCGCTTCCGCGCTGGCGGGGGCTTGTGACGGGGGCGCGGATGGCGCCGGTGTCGCGGCGCCCGGGGCTGTCGCATGGGCAAGCCGCCGGGGCAGGGGTGCACGCTCTTCATGCTGCAGGCGGGCAAGGCGTGCCAGGGTGCCCTCGGCATCAGGGGGCACGCCGGGGGCCAGGGTGAAACGGGCCAGCGGCGCAGTGGCAGCGTGATCGCCGGCCCCGGGCAGTGCATCGGACAGGGGCACGGACTGGGGCAGCGGCGCCAGCGCCAGATGTGCCCACACCCCCGTCACTGCCAGAAGCGCCAGCACCACACCGGGCACCACCAGCCGTCGGCGTATGCCTGCCCTGGCGATTGTCTCGCTTGTCTGCGTCACGCCTGCGTGCCCTTGTTCTGCCCTGCCATCCGCCATAGCGCGTCAGGCCTTTCCGAACAATGAACGCATGGCCGCCGGCGTGACCTGTGCGCGGTCAGTCGCCGATGAATGCCCGTTATCTACACCGGGGTCAAAGCCGCGTGCGTTTGAACACCGGTTCCGGCAGTGCGCGGATGATGGCCATGATCACCCGCCAGACCGGCCGCACCCAGACCACGTCACGCCCGCGCGTGGCGGCGCGAAAGACGGCCTCGGCGACTTCCTGCGGCTGTGCGGTCAGGCGGGCGGGCAGGTCCAGCCCTTCGGTCATGCGGGTGGCGACGAAGCCGGGCAGCACGGTGATCACGCGAATTTCGGTGCCGTTGAAGCGGTTGCGCAAGCCGGACAGAAAGGCGGTGAAGCCCGCCTTGGCTGCGCCATAGACATAGTTCGAGGCTCTGCCGCGTTCGCCCGCCACCGACGAGATGCCGATCAGCGTGCCATGCCCGCGCGCGGCAAAACGCTCGGCCAGGGCGCCCAGCAACAGCGCCGGCCCTTCGAAATTGGCGCGCAGCACGCGGGCAGCGGCCTGTGGGTCGCGCTGGCTGTCGGGCTGGTCGCCCATGTACCCCACTGCGCATAACGCGATACCGGGCAGAGAAGGCAGGCTGTCCAGAAAGGCGGGGATTGCGTCGATATCGGTGGCATCGACCGCATGGCAGGTGACCGTCACGCCGTGGCGCGTGGCGATATCGGCGGCATCGCGTACCAGCGCGCCGGTGTCGCCCTGGGCGCCCTGATCGGCCCCGCCACGCGCGGCCAGCATCAAGGGATGCCCTGCTTGGGCAAAGCGCAAAGCGCAAGCGCGTGCCATGTCGGAACGCGCGCCGATGATCAGCACGGGTGCGAGGGTGGTGTTGGCGCTGCTCATAGCCCCAACCTTTCGGACTGGGCCGAGACGAAATGCGCGCTCAGCCCCCGGCTGCGGCGCCAGGCGGCGAAATCGCCCATGCGGGGGTCGGTTCTTGATAATGTATCGGCACTCATGCGGCTGTCCTTGGCAAGGTAGAAGCGCCCGCCGTGATCGGCGGTCAGGCGGTCCAGATGGGGCATCAGGCCCAGGCTGCGGGTATTGACGGGAAAATCCAGCGCCAGCGTATAGCCCGGCATGGGAAAGGAAACGGGGCTGTCCTGCGGGCCGAAACGCTTGAGCACCGCCAGAAACGAGGCCGCGCCAGAGGCGGCGATGGCGCCCAGCAGCGCGCGCAGCCCGGGCCGGCCCTGATCCAGCGGCAGGGCACATTGGAACTGCATGAAGCCGCGCCGCCCGTACAGGCGGTTCCACTGGCCGATGGCATCAAGCGGATAGAAATAGCTGTCCCAGTCAACCAGCCCCGCGCCTGCCTTTCGCCGGCCCATGGCGTAGTACAGCGCGTTGAAGGCGCGCACGCTGTAGGGGTTCAGCGCAAAACCCGGCAGATCGACAGGAAAGGTCAGGCCGCGGTGGCGCGGGGTGAGAAAGGGGCGCGCACGCCGGGCGGGGGGCAGGTCTGCCAGTGTGGCATGTTCGCCCAGCATGACCAGGCTGCGCCCCAGCGCCGGGCCGGATGCCAGGCAATCGATCCAGGCGACGGAATAGGTGGCATCCATATGCGCGTCAAAGGCATCAAGCGCGGCGTCCAGCCCTGCCGCCGGGATCATCCGCTGCCGGATCCAGCCGGTTTCCACGCGGCGCAGGCGGATGGCGGCACGCAGCACGATCCCGGTCAGCCCCATGCCGCCCAGGGTGCGCCAGAACAGATCGGCGTTTTCGTCGCGCGAACAGCGGCTGACGCTGCCATCGGCCCCCATCAGGTCAAACCAGTCGGTGAAGGCGGCGAAACTGCCCTCGCCGTGATGGTTCTTGCCGTGCACATCCGCTGCGATGGCGCCGCCCAGGGTCACGAATTTGGTGCCCGGCGTGACCGAGGGGAACCAGCCGCGCGGCAGAAAGGCATCGATGACCGCGCCCAGGCTGACGCCGGCCTCGGCCACCAGCTGGCCGGTGGCGGGGTCAAAGCTGATCATCCGGTCGAAATGGCGCATCGACAGCGTATGCGCGGCAATGGCGCTGTCGCCATAGGCGCGGCCCAGACCACGGGCAATCACCGGCTCGCCCCCTTGCAGCGCGCTGGCCAGCGCGCCGATGTCACGCGGCGCGCTGACCCTGGTCGGCCTGCGCGGATAGCGGCCCCAGCCGGACAGGTGCACCAGCGGCGGCGGCATCACTGGCCCCTCTGCGTGGTAAAGACATAACGCCGGTCAAGCTGATACTTGACCAGATAACCCACTGTCAGGCCCAGGACCGCGCCGATCTCGCGCGCCAGATGGGTTTGCCAGATCAGCCAGAACGCGGTTTCGGTGGCCCAGAAGATGGCCGTGGTGACCAGCCCCATGACGGAATACAACGAAAACCGCTGGCCATGTGCGCGCCAGCCGGTTGACGGGTCGTGAAAGATCCAGCGCTTGTCCAGCAGGTATTTCACCACCAGCCCCACGGCCGTACCGGCCAGCACCGCCAGAATGAACTGCCCCGCCGCGTCGCCGCCCATCAGGACCAGGCGTTGTGCGCCCAGATTGGCCAGCGTGGCGATGGCGGCAAAGGCGGCGTAGCGCAGCACCAGCGTTGTGGGGCGCAGCCGGGCGGGTGCCGGCGACCGGGGGATGGCGGCCTGATTCATGGCTGCGTTGCCCCCAGAAACAGCCCGGTGAACAGCATCAGCGATACCAGGCTGACCGGGTCGCGCAGGCTGAAGACCATGGGGTCGTCATCCATTTCACCCCGATGCGCCAGCAGGATCATGCGCGACAGCCAGTAGATCAGCAGCAGGCAGGCGGTGCCGATCAGCAGCGGGCTGTAGCCCTGTTCACGCATGCCGGGATCGGTCAGGTACAGCATCAACACCAGCACCGACACAAACCCCGAGGCGGTGGCGATCTGGGTGATCACCGGCAGGTCGGTGGCACGATAGCCGCGCCCCTCGGTCTTGTCAGCGCCGCGGCCGGCCATGTCGACCAGTTCGGCCTGCCGCTTGACGGCGGCCAGCGCCAGGAACAGGAACAGCGAGAATGCCAGCAACCAGACCGACAGCACAATCCCGGTGGCCACGGCCCCGGCCACGATGCGCAGGGCATAAAGGCTGGCCAGCACGCAGATATCCACCAGCACCTTGCGCTTGAGCCGCAGCGAATAGGCCAGCGTCAGCGCAAAATACCCGCCCATGACCAGCAAGAAGAGTGGCCCCAGCAGTACGGCCAGCGCCAGCCCGGGCAGCAGCAGCCCCGGCACCATCGCCATGCCCCGCCGGATGGGCAGCGCGCCCGAGGCCAGCGGACGGGTGCATTTGCGCGGATGCGCCCGGTCGGCCGAGAGATCAAGCAGGTCATTGAGCAGATAGACCGCCGAGGCCACCAGGCTGAAGGCGACAAAGGCCAGTGCTGCCTGCATGAAGGTCAGCCCGGCATGGTCATGCGCGGCCAGCATGGGCACAAAGACCAGCGCGTTCTTCATCCATTGATGCGGGCGCATGGCACGCAACGCCGCGCGTGCCTGCCGCGCCGCGCCGGGTGCGGGCGACAGATGTTCGGCGCCGGGGCACAGCGCATCGACCTGCGCGCGCAGCCGGGCCGGGGCGCCCACGGTGATGGCACCGGCCGTTCCCTGCCAGACCGGCAGATCCTGGCGGCTGTCACCGACATAGATGACCTTTGCCCCGCCATATGTCGTGCGCAGTTGATCCAGCTTGGCCGCACCGGACAGGTTGGTCTGCCCGTCAGAGGCATGAACGGCGTCAAACAGGCCCAGATGATCGGCCACGGCCTGGGCATGGCGCTGGTCGGCGGCCGTGATCAGCACGACCTGCGCACCCTCGGCGCGTGCCAGGTGCAGACGGTCCAGCACCTGTTGATCATAGGGCAGGCGGGTGACATCGATCTCGGCCAGCGCGGCAAGGCGTTCCTTCAGCGCGGCCTTGCCGTTTGTCAGCGCGGCAAGGGCCTGAAAGGGCGCGCGCCAACTGGCTGCGAAAGCGGCCCAGAACCCCTCGTACAGCATGTCGGTACGGATCAGCGTGCCGTCCAGATCGACGGCCAGAACCGTTCCACTGCCTTGCTCGTCGCGCATTACTGTCTGCCCACGGATTGATCAGTCAGGAACAGGCTGGCACCAGGTCTGGTCCAAGGCAAGGTGAAACGGGGGCGGTTCTGGGGCACGGGCACGGCGATTTCCCGGTCGGCGGGGGTGCCCCGCGCCGCCACGCCCGGCATTTCATGCAGGTTGGCAGGGGCAGAACACCGCCCTGAGCGCACAGGTACCGGCCGGGCACCGGTGCTTTCGCGTGATTGCTGCGCAGTTACCGATCTCTGGTAACGGGATGGATAACAATGCCTTGCGGGCCGCTGCCCGAACCCTGCGGGCATCGGCAACCCGGCAACCCGGAAACCCGGCAACCCGGCCCATGGCGGGCGGCGGCCTCAGGCGGCGTCGTAGTCGATCGGGGTGGCGTGCCAGCCCTCGGCGCGGCGCCGCCAGAAGGTTTCTTTCAGCCGCACCGAAAGGGGGCCCGGCGCGTCGTTGTTCATGCGCCGCCCGTCAATGCGGCTGACCGGCATGACGCCGCCCGCGGTGGTGCAGATGAACACCTCGTCGGCCGCGCGCAATTCGTCGGCCGGGACCGTGCGCACGGCACAGGGCACACCGAGATGGTCGCACAGTTCGATCACCGAGGCGCGCGTGATTCCGTCCAGCCCGCCGCGTTCGGGCGTGGCCACCTGGCCATCGGTAACGCTGAAGACGTTGAAGCCCGGCCCCTCGGTGACATTGCCCTCGTAGTCAAGCAGCACGCACATGTCGGCGCCGCGATCCTGCGCCTCGAACAGACCCATTGTCAGGTCGGCCCAATGAAAGTTCTTCACCCGCGGCTCGACCGAGCCGGGCGGGATGCGGCGGGTGTTTTCGGCGATCACCAGGTGGATGCCGCGCTTATCCATTTCGGGCGTGCTCATCGTTACCCAGGGCACGGCAAAGGCCGCGATATAGGCCCGGGCATGGGCCGGGTGGCGGGGGGCGCCGGGTGGTGGCGTGCCGCGCAGGCAGTCCATTGCGACATAGGCGTCGCGCAGCCCCGACAGGCGCACCAGCCGGGTCAGGATCGCGCGGATGTCGTCGTCGCTTTCGGCAGGTGCCATGCGGAATGTCTGCATCGAAGCGCGAAACCGCCGTATGTGGTCGTCAAGGCGAAAGAAGGCGCCATCCCGCACGCCGACCACATCATAGGTCACGTCCGAACGGCGATAGCCCCAATGGGTCAGCGGGATCGAGGCCTCGGCAATCGGGCAATAGCGGCCATCGACATAGGCGGCGCCGGCGGCGTAGGCGTTGGTTGCGTCACTCATGGCGTCCTTTCCCCATCCGATGGTTCCGGGTTGGCCCTTTGGCCGGTGCGACTGTCCCATGAGCAGGGCGGTGACGCAAGGTCATCGGCGCCCGGCGGTGCCTTCGGTTGCGAAAGGCGCAGACCCCGAGCCGTGCAAGCGGATCCGGACCGCCAACGAAACCCTGGGCCTTGTCAGCAGGTTCTGCCGGAAACACCGGCGGGCACGTCCGGTTCAGATGCTCGGCAGCGCTTTGCCACGCGCGATCCTGGCACCCCCGCCGCCGGGGGTGCCCACCCCATCGGTGACGGGCGGGTTTTCAAGCCGCCCGCGTCAGACGCCCCCGTATTCCTGCATGTTGCCCAGAAGAACCCCGGTCATTGACACGTCCGTCAACCCCGCTGTCAGCGCATCAATCCTGATGCCGGTGTCAACGGCGGCATTGGTGCGATCGATCGCGGAAAGGTCAGCCTCGGAATCCAGGAATACCCAGCGCGGCTGGCTCGCGCTGTGCAAGCCGACAGCGAAACGCAGTACCTCGAGTGCATCAAGGGCTGTCACCGCGCCGTCCTGATCGATGTCAGCGGCGATGAAGTCCAGCGGTGCTGCGGGGCCCCAACTGGGCGCCAGCCCGACAGCCAGGCGCATGATCTCGAGCGCATCCTGGGCGGTAATCTTGCCATCTGAAATCTGATCGTAATCGCGTGAAGCGTCTATCTTGTGATCGGCCCCGACCGCCAGATCAAGTGTGACCGAACCGTCAGCATCGGTCACCTTCTGATCGCCGCCAAGGCGCACATCGCTGACGACGGCATTGTTGATCTTGATGTTGCTGACCGAAAGATTTGCAAGGGGGTCTTGCAGGTTCCCGTTATCCTCTATCGTGCCCAGAAGTATGGTCTGTTCGACCGCCTGGATCGTTTCGTCAGGAGGCAGGATACCGGCGAATTCCACTTGCGCCGGGGTCTCGGCGTTGACCACGACGATCCAGGTGTCGAAAAACGAACCGGGCTGGAAAACGGAATCGGGTCCGATACCCGCGATCGTGAACTGAATCGCGCTGACGTCGGTTTCAAGATTGCCAAGCAACTCGGCCCGGGTTGTTTCTGAAGTCCCGCTCAGCGTCAGAGAGAGGGTGTTCGCAATCGCCTCGTCCGCAGTGCTGATCGTGACGCCCTCCATCGGCGCACCGTTGCGGTCACGCACGATTACCGAAACCGTGCCTGCGGCCTCTGCGCCAAGGAATTCGACAGCGCGTTCCCCGGTGGCGCTGACATTCCCGGCAGCGTCGGTCGCAATCGCCGTTACCGTGAATGGACCCGACTCCGGCAACTCGTTGTCCGCAAAGGTGACGGAAAACGCGCCGTCCTGACCGGCCGTGGCGCTGCGTTCCACCTGGGCCAGCGTTACCGTGACCGTCGAGCCGGCCTCGGCCGTGCCGTCAATGACGATCCCTTCGGCCCTTTCGGCCGCGTTGATTGCATCGTCGTCCGACACGACATTGATGACCGGCGCCGGCGGCGGCGTGGTGTCGATCAGAATTGTCCTTTCGGCCGGTTCGCCTGTATTCGACGCCGTGTCGGTAGCCTGAGCAATGATCGTTATGGGCCCTTCCTGTTCCGGCAACTCGTTGTCCGCAAAGGTGACGGAAAACGCGCCGTCCTGCCCGGCCGTGGCGCTGCGTTCCACCTGGCCCAGCGTTACCGTGACCGTCGAGCCGGCCTCGGCCGTGCCGTCAATGACGATCCCTTCGGCCCTTTCGGCCGCGTTGATTGCATCGTCGTCCGACACGACATTGATGACCGGCGCCGGCGGCGGCGTGGTGTCGATCAGGACAGGGCGAACCCCCGGAATGCCATGGTTGTGCAGCCCTTCGTTCAACGAGGCGCGCGCAACTACCACATAGTTGCCGTCCGCAGGAATTTCGGAAGCGGCAAAGCTTGCGGTGAAGACGCCGGTAAGGGTGTCAGCCAGCACTGTCTTTTCCGCACCGCCCAGAGAGACGCGCACGGTTTCGCCTGGTGATGCCGTGCCGCTTATGTCGACGCCGCTTTCCTTTTCAAGGGCGTTGATGATGTCGTCATCCGTGACAGGATCGATTGTCGGTGGCGATGCGAAGGGCGAGGCAATTGACAGCACCTGATCCGCAAGCGCGTCGCTGATCTCTTCGGTAACGCCGCCCTTGAACCGATCGCCCCAGGCAATGACGCTGCCGTCTTCCTTCAGCGCAGCAAAGGCGCCACTGGTCGCGTATACGGCGACAACACCATCGCGCAAATCGGCCGATACGGCTGTCGAGTTGCCCCCCTTTGCGGCATCGCCCCAGGTTACGACCGAGCCGTCCACCGTCAGCGCCGCAAAGGCACCTGAGGTCGAAAAGATGGTGACAATGCCGCCGCTCAGCAAGTCTGCCACGGCATCGGAGTTCCCGCCCGCCCTAGGGTCGCCCCAGGTGACGACGGACCCGTCCTCCTTCAATGCCGCAAATGCATTCTCTGTCGAAAAGATCGTGACGACGCCCGATGACAGGCTTTCGGAAACCAGGCTTGAATTGCCACCGCGTGAGGAATCGCCCCAGGTGACGACCGAGCCGTCCTGCTTCAGGGCTGCAAAGGCCGATCCGGTGGCGTAGATCGATACGACACCGCCGGCAAGCGCGTCGGCGACGGCTGCCGCGTCATCGCTCATCGCCGTTCGCCAGGTGACGACCGAGCCATCGTCCCTCAGAACGGCAAAAGCGGCGCCATTGGAATAGATCTGCGTAACGCCGATCCCCAGTTGCGCGCCCTGGCTGAGTTGCGCAGCCACATCAAAGGGCATGTCGCCCCCGCGCAGCGGAGAGCCCCAGGCAATGACAGAGCCGTCCTCTTTCAGGGCGGCGAAGGCGTTTTCCGTGGATGCGATGCTGCGGACATTCGTCAGGTCTTCGTCGATCAGGGGGCGAGAGACCGCCTCACCGTCAATGATGTCCTTGACCGTTGCACCGATCAGAGAGCCGCCTGCGAGGGGGGCGCCCCAGACAACCACCGTGCCGTCGGTCCTTAACGCGGCAAATCCCGCACTGGTCGAGAACACCTGCTTGACGCTGAACAGTTGGCTGGCGACGATCTCGGAATCGCCGCCATTGACAGGATTGCCCCAGGTGACAACGCTGCCGTTGTTTCTGATCGCGGCAAAGGCCGACCGGGTCGATGCAATGGTATCGACATTGGCGGTATCGACATCGACCAGTTCCGGCACCGATGCAGAGTCGCCCCCCGATGTCCGGCTGCCCCAGGCGATGACGGTGCCGTTCTTCATCAGGGCAGCAAAGGCGCTTGCGGTGGAATAAACCTTTTCCACCTCGGTGCCCAGCGCCGCTTCCACGCCTGACAGGTCCGCACCATTACCGACACTGCCCCAGGCCACGACCGAACCGTCAGCCTTCAGCGCCAGAAAGGCTGCCTCGTTTGGCCAGGCATTGCCCGTCCCGGTCTGCCAGACAGAGCCGTCGCCCGGGCGCTTCGGCCCCGTATCGACGATGAAATCGAACAGCACGCTGTTGGCGCTGTCGCTTGCTGCCTCTGTTGTGGCATCGGCCTGATTGGCAAAGAGCTGTACCTGACCGTTGGCGTTCACGCCAAACTGCCCATCAAAGGCGTTCGCCTTCATCAGGGCGTTGATGACGCCGGGATCGTTCGACAGGCTTTGCGCAGGCATCAGCCCGTCTGTCAGGCGCAGGTTCAATTGCGCCGCGAATGGCGTGTCACCGCCCACGATGTTGCCGGTCACGGTCACAGACGGGTCCTGGCTGCTGTCAAACAGCCGTATGCCGACGCCTTTATAGTCCGAGATGACATTGTTCGTGATCGACAGCGTGCCATAGCTGCCAAACGCCACGAGACCGCCATCGATATCACCGGTTATGGTGTTCCCGTCGACAGTCACGAGGCCGACGGTGCCGCCCGCAATTGCAATGGCATCCGCCTGATCCGTGGACACGAGGATCGTGTTCGATTCAAGGACAACGCCGTCGCCGCCCGACACGCGGACACCGGCGGTGCCGCGATTGTCGTCCAGGGCCAGATAGCCATTGCTAGCCTGCACGGTGTTGCCCTGAAAGTGAACCCCGTCGGCCGCGATCTCGACGAAACCGAGAGGGTTGCCGCCTTGCGCACCAAAGACGTTGATCGTGTTTCCGACGATCTCGGCGTTCTCTGCGGTGACCAGTAGCGAACGCCCCGTCCAGCCAGAGAACCTGATCCCATCTTCCGTGGTGGCGCTGTCCGGTTTCGTCAGTTCGAAACCTTCCAGCCGCGCCCCCTGGCCCGAGACGGTGACAGTACCGGCAATCGTTGCGCCTGGTTCGGCCCTGAGTGTGACCTCGCTTTTGTTCAGCGTGACGTTCTCGGCGTAGGTGCCGGCCGGAACAACAATCGTGCCGCCTGGTTCGGCGGCGTCGATGGCGGCCTGAATAGTGGCGAAGACGCTGCCGTTTGGTTCAGACGAAACACTCATCCGTATCTCCGTTGCCTTGATCATCCATTGTCCGCGCAATCCGTGCCAGCAACCACATGGCAAGGATGCCCGGTGCTGGCAGTTACGCGTCATTACCGGCTGGATGGTCGCGGAAAAGCGTCGCGCTGCTGCTTTCCAACGCTACTCATCCCGCCGCGACCTATAGCAACTACCACGCCGTAATCGCGCAAACTTCCGATGTTCCGGTGTCTCTTTGGCGATGCGCGGCGCGCATTGGTGACCCCGCGCCGACGCATGCCTCGCCGCAGGCAACCTGCGCTGAATCCGATCATCGCCAATGATCCAGCCGTCTGCGCGCCCCGGAACAATGCATCGGGTTTTTCGCGCGCATGGCTTTCAGGGCGTTCGGAGCGGTCGCATCCATTGAATCCCCGAAATTGCAGACAAGTCTGGACCGGGCAGCAATTCATAAGGGCGAGACTGCGTTGGTAACAGGGCGCCCGGGCAGGTGTCATCCCGGCCAGTCGGCGGGTCTTTGCTTCACTCAATGGATTGCCGGGCTCTCTTTGGTTGGAAAGATATCTTAAGGGCACGCTGATAACTAAAGAGGAAATGGTTTTTTCGGCCCTGCAAGGTTAACAAAAACAAACATGCAAGGATTCCAGAATTCGGAACACGGTGGTTGTCATTACCCCGTGGTTAAAGGGGGCTGTTGTGAAAAGCAGAATTATTCCAGGCTTCGTCGTCGTTCTATCCGGGCTTCTTGCAGTATCCTGCGCCCCCCTGGAGGAGCCAGTCGAAATTTGCTGGATTGATGACGATCAGCGCGCAACCGACAAATACGGCAGGCTGGCTGCGCCTGTCGAAACCTGCGCCGTCATTCCTGTAAGCCGCATTCCGCCGCGGGTACATGTTACCCGTATTGATGGCGTCGAACAGGCGTCAGGCGTGGCGCCGCCATCTGGTCAGCCTGCCGCCCCTCAGCGCGGTTCCTCTGCGGCCAGCGCCGGCGGGGGCGCGGCGTCAGTCGTTGGGGGCGGGTCCGCTGCAAGTGCTGCAGGCGGCG
The DNA here is from genome assembly GCA_020832805.1 of Pararhodobacter sp. Taxonomy (GTDB): domain Bacteria; phylum Pseudomonadota; class Alphaproteobacteria; order Rhodobacterales; family Rhodobacteraceae; genus Pararhodobacter. The sequence goes on along the minus strand of JAFIED010000141.1, from coordinate 4,746 downwards.
TTGCCTCGGTTGCCGGCGGGGGTGTCGCGGCCAGCGCGGCGGGCGGAACGGCATCGGTTTCTGCCACCGGTACTGGCGGCGGCTCTGGCGGCAGCGCTGGCAGCGGCAATGCGCCCTCGGCGGCCAGCGCGGCGGGGGGCGAGGCGTCGGTTTCAGCTGCCGGCACTGGTGGCGGCACTGGAGGCGGCTCAGGCGGCGGCAATGCACCCTCGGCCGCCAGCGCGGCCGGCGGCGAGGCATCTGTCGCCGGCCCCTCGGCAGCGGCCAGCGCGGCGGGCGGCGCCGCATCGGCATCCTCGGTTTCAGCAGGAGGCGGGGCAGAGGCGGCCAGCGCCGGCGGCGGCCAGGCCAGCGTTGCCTCGATTGACTGAGGGAGCGCCGCAGGTCGGCGCCACCATGCCGCGGCAGGATAATCATCACCGGAATCCGGATAGAAAAGGCAGAGCAATGAATCAGACTGTTCACCGCCGGGCAATTGGCATTGCGCTTTCGTTTCCCTTTGTCCTTGCGGTCTCTGTTCTTCCCGCCATGTCTCAGAATTACATGGGTGCCGGGCAGGGCTGGTCCACCACCTACGGCTTTCCGACCTTCAATGACCGGTCGGTTGCCGTGCAGCAGGCGCAGATCATGCGCAATGCCACGCAACCGCAGGGTCCGTCCACCGTTGTCTACAATACCACAACAAACGACAACCGGTCAAATTTCGTGGAAAACATCCTGGGCGATTCAGCGAATTCGAGTGTGGAATTCCAGATCGGGGATTCCATCGGCACCAACACCAACTCGATCGGTGCCATGAATACCGGCGAGACGGCGATTACCATTCGCGGCAACAACAACATGGTCGATGCCACCAATTCGGCCGACTCGCGCGGGTGCATCGATGGCAGTGTGAACACCAGCACGCTTCAGCCGCTGGCCGATGTGGGCAGTGTCGGCAACATGGAGTTCAACCAGAGCGCCCGTGCTGCCGGCACCAATTGCTGACGGGGCATGACGTCATGCCAACGGGCAACAGCGCGCGGCCTCTGAACAGGCCCGCGACCAGAACAACTGTGGGCATCATGATGGCTTTGGCCATGGCGACCGGCTGCGCGCCGCTGTCGCAGCACATCTTTGCCGACCCGGGCAGGGATGTGGATGTGCCGCAGGGGCCGCCGGTCAGCGAGGTGGTCACCGTCTTTGACAGCGCCCTTGAATGTGTCAACGGCATGATCGGCCCCGAGGTTGCCTTTGCGGTCGGCAACATTCAGGACAGCACCGGTCGCGTTGACGGCAATGCCGGCACCATGGTGACCCAGGGCGCGGGCGACATGATCCAGTCTGCCCTGTTTCGGGCTGGTCTGACGGTGATCAACCGGCGCGACGCCAATATCGCCGTGACCGAGGCCAACTGGGGTATCCGCGACATCCGGCGCCAGACACCGGTGGATTTCTATATCTCGGGCAGCATCAACAGTCTGGATTTCATTCCCGGCGGCGCGGCGTCGGTTACCGTGGCGGGCGTTGGCCCGCGTGCGCGGCAGAACCGGGTGCTGGTCGGGCTGGATCTGGCCATTTCAGACGCGTTTTCGGGCCGGCTTATCGGCAATGTTTCCCTGCAAAAGCAGATATTCACGCGCGAATTCGGCATCAGTGTGGGGCGGTTCTTTGACGACGTTCTGGTCACTGGCGATGCGGGTTATGTCGAGCGTGAGGCGCTGCATTTCTCGCTGCGGCAGATGCTGAACCTGGGCACCTTGCTGCTTTTGGGCCATGTGATCCGCGAAGAGCCCTTTCAGACCTGCCGGGAACAGATCGAGCCCTTTACCGGCGGCGTGCGCCTGAACCGGCAGCCGGCGCAAACGGCGCGCCGTGCCGGGCCCGCGCTGGCGGTCGAGGTGCCCAGCGTGGCAGCCCGCGCCGAGGCCGAGGCCGAAGTGGCGGCAGCGGCGCCGCAGACCGCGGCAACCCCGCCTGCCACCGCGCCGACCCGCCCCGAATACGAGGTGCTGGGCGAAGAGGCCCGCCGCCTGGCCGCCCGGGCCATCACCGCCGCGCGCGATTCGGAATCGGCCGAAACCCGCAACGAAGCCGCACGGCTGGCCGCGCAAAGCCTGCAACTGGCCAATGCCGCGCTGCAACGGCTGCAGCAGGCGGCACGCGCCGGGCTGGATGGCGACGAGGGCGATGTGGCGGCGGTGGTCGTACAGCAGTCGATCACCCGGTCGCGTGCGGCGGGGGCAGCGGCGGCCGACAGGCCGACCGATGTGCCGCGCCCGCAGGAAGACAGCAACAACGGCACGGCAGCCGAAGACGGGTTGCCGGATGTCAGCCCCGGGGACAGCGCGCTGCCTTAGGCCGCGCCCCCGGGCAACAGGAATTCCGTCATTCATGGCGGGATAGGCGGGCCCTCGGTCATACCCGCCGAAATCATGGCCAGCGCGTGAGGGCGCGCGGCAGAAACAGGAAGAGTCACATGAAAAGACTTCTTGCCACTACCGCCATCACCGCATCGATGGCGTTTGCCGGCGCCGCATCGGCTCAATCTCTGCTGGAATCAATTCTGGATGAAGTTGTCGATGTGCAGCTGGGAATGCTGAACGCCGCAGAAAACCTTGCTGACCTCGATGCCTCGATCAACATCGACAACGTCGCTGATTTGTCCGATCTAATCGCTGCGCTGACTTCAACTTTCAGCACCGAGGTCGGCTCCGACACCTTCGACATCGACGGTTTCCTGCGTGGCGTATCGCAGACCGGCACCACCGTGGCGGTTGACTTCTTTGAACCGGCACCCACCGTCTCTGCCTTGCAGACCAGCATCGGCGATTTGAACACCACGCTGATCGGTGCGCTGAACACCGGTGTCATCGGGGGCAATGGCGGCGAAGATGGCTCCATCTCCCAGAATGTGATGCATCTGGTCAACGCCACCGAAGAGTCGGTTGCCCAGACCGCTGGCTCGCTGGCGGCCTCGGCCACATTCAGCGAGTTTGGTGGCATGCAGTTTGCCAACCTTGCACTCAACGACGCGGCTGACCTGGATGCCAGCGTGAACATCACGCAGCTTCTGGCCAATATCGACGGCGTCAGCACCACCTTGATCGGTGCCCTGAACACGGGTGACATTGCCACCGACATCAACACCAACGCCTCGGGCATCACCGCCGCCATCGTCGGCAACTGATCCTGAGCATCTGGGAACCGTCGGTTCCTTGCTGTCATGGGCGGGTTCGCCCGCCCATGGCGCCCGCTGCAGGTGGATGCCTGACGGCCGTGTCGCGCATCCGGTTTTCATGAACGGCGCCGTCTTGCGTGCCCCGCCACAGGAGGCCGGCATGGCCTATAACTCTCCGCCCCGGTCAGACATGCATGATGTCACCGACTGGGACAGCACCGCCCCGCCCGAAACCGGGCGGCCATTCCCCGCGCCCTTGTTTGCGGGGCTGCTGGGGCTGCTCAGCGCCCCGTTCAACCTTGTCGCGGCGCTGGTGCTGCTGATGGTGTTTTATTGACAGCGGCACCCGGCATACAGACCCGCGTCTTTGCCGGGGAACCGCTGGAGGCGCTGTGTCATCTTGCCATACAGTGCTGCGCCGACATTGTCAGGGCCGGGGGCACGGTCGATGCGGTGCAGATTGTCGAGGGCGAAAAGGGGCTGGAAGTGCATGTGCGCTGGAAAGCTGCCCGCGGTGACGGTCATGTGTGACCTGGGCACGCGTGACTGTGGCAGGCGCGACTGTGGCAGGCGCGACTGTGGCATGCGCGACTCTGGGGGCGCAAAAGCAGGACAATGTCCATTCTGCATGCGTGCCGAGGGATTGATCGAGAGGTATTGAGCATTTTCACGGATTTTCCGGTCGCTGCCGCGTGGCATCCTGACCGGAAAAGGAGGAGACCACGCGAATGGGCACACAAGGACCGCCGCCAAGGCGCCTGGCACCCGGCCCCGCTCTGCCACGCAAGGGGCAGGCCCCTGCCGATCAGCCTGGCATTTCGTTGAACATGCCGTTGCTGGAGGTGGTGCGCAGGCTTCGGCCGATGGCCCGGTTTCAGAAACGCTTTCTGCACGATCCCGAGATGGAGGACGTGCTGCTTTCTTCGGTCGTGCTTGATCCGGACGGGGCATGGCAGGAGTTGTGCCTGACACCCGGTGCAGGGCCGGCCACCAGGGCCGTGATCTGCGAGGTGGTCACAGAGGCGCTGACACGCGCGCTGCCCGAAGATCAACGCGCCGTCTTGTCCAGCAGGCAGATTGCCAGGGTTCTGCAGGTCTGGTCGGTGCATGACAGCCCCGGCAATGACCCGCCCTTGCCCTTTCGCTCGCAGCGCCGGGTATAGAACGCGCCAAGGATCGCAAGCCTGCGCCGGCCGGGGGTGGCACGAAAAGGGGCGCGCCGGGGGGGCATGGCACATCTGTTTTGACAGGGTCAGACCCGGCACCATTGGAAGAAGTGACAAGAGATGAATATTGGTCAACCGCGCGGCAAGGGCACGCATTCGAACGACACGGCGCCGCGCCGTGACTGGACAGTGGCCCGCTCTCTGCAGGGCCTTCGGAAAGAGTTGCGCGTGCGCGGCAGGGTGCTGGACCATCCGCTACTGCATGCCATCACGCTTGGAGAGATGGGGTGGTTGCCGCCCTCCCCAGACGGCATCGCAATGTGCCAAGAAGATGGTCTGAGAACCATGAAGCGGAGAGGACGGCGAGATGAAAGATACAATGATCGGGGTGGATCTGGCAAAGAATGTTTTCCAGCTTCA
>JAFIED010000139.1 GCA_020832805.1 Pararhodobacter sp. | reverse complement strand
GTCAGCCAAGAAGAAATGGCGCAAACTCGACGGCCAAAACCGACTGCCCGAAATCATCCAAGGGGTTGAATTCCGCGACGGGATCAAGCACGAAATCAAAGCCGCCTGATCAGGCCGTCACCAACTTTCGGGCATAGCTCTGCTCCTCCTCCCCCTTGGCTGTCAGGTCATGGCGGGCCGGCCTGTGCCGGCCCCTGTCCTGCGTCGATCGTCTGCCCGGTGATGTATCCAGCCTCCGGGCTGCAAAGAAAGCTGCACAGTTCCTCCAGGCCCATGCCATCTCTCTTGCGATTGTCTTCCCTCCAGTTCAGCGCATTCACGCGCATGCCGGCCCCCGCCCATTCCAGTGCCAACGTGCGCGCCAGCATGGCCTGCCCCGCCTGCGCGGCCCGCTCCGCCGGCTTGGTGCCGGTTCGAATGACGAATGTCAGGGAGAAATCGCGACAGCGGGCCGGATGCGCGGCGCAGGCGCGTGCGATCTCGCGCGCACGGGCCAGCATGCTGGCAGGGCTGGCGTCGCTCTCTGGCACACCGGCGTCCACGACCGCGGCAAGCGGCCGGATTCCCTTGAGGGCGGACAGGCTTGAAAGCGCCAGGGCGTCCGGCTTGGCGGGCGGATGTCCCAGCCATGCCACCGTGCCCGGTGCCTCGTGCCTGCCCGGCGCCGGGGCGGCGGTCGCGGGGGCAGCTTGCCCCTGGCTGATGCCGCCATCGACCGGCAGCGTCCGGCCGTCCAGTACCGCTCCTTCGGAAGACGCCATGAAAGCTACCGCATGCGCAATGTCTTCCGGCCGGGCGAGCCGCCCAAGCGGAATGCCGGCCGCGACCGCCCCCAGATCAACCCGGCCTGCGCGGGCCAGTTCCTCAACAAGAGGTGTCAAGGTGTAGCCCGGCGCGACCGCACCGATACGCAACCCGTGCGCGGCGAACGGCGCCGCCAGCGTTTCGGTCAGGGCCACCAGGGCCGCTTTCGTTGCGCTGTAAGGCCCGCGCAGCGGCAGCGGGCGCCAGGCCGCGCCCGAGGCAATGTTGATCACCACCCCGCCCGGCGCCAGCCTTTCCAGTGCCGCAGCGCATATGCGCTCGACCGCTGTCAGGTTCAGGGCGATGATTTGGTCGAAGGCGGCATCGGGCATGACGCACAGCGCATGCCCGCCGGAATCGGTCATCCCGGCATTGTTCACCACCAGTTGCAACCGTCCGCGCGCCAGCACCAAGGCGCGGTCGATCAGTGACCCGGCCGCCTGCGCATCGGTCAGATCGACCGCCAGCACCGCCTGCGCGGCCCCGAGGGGCGCAGCCCGCTGATGTGCCAGCGCAGAATCCAGGTCGGCGATGATGACCCGGTAACCCGCGCGCGCCAGGCGCTGACAGATCGCCCATCCGATGCCACCCGCGCCGCCGGTCACCAGGGCGAAAGGCGCGCCAGCTGTTGCGGGCGTCATCGACATGGCTGGCTTACCCCCTTGCGCGGCTCAGGTGATGGCGATGCCGATCCCGCCGTCCGTGGACAGAACCTGGCCCGTGATGAAGTCGCTTTCGGTGTCGATCAGATAGGCGATTGCACGGGCGATATCGTCGACGGTGCCCAGTCGGCCCAGCGGCGTGGCGGCGATGCGCCGCGCATCGCGCGCGGCCGATCGATGCTTTGCCGTTCCTTCGGTAGGCACCGCAGACGGGGCAACAGCATTGACCCGGATGCCGCGTGGCCCCAGTTCGACGGCAGCGGCGCGCGTCAGGCCCATGACGCCGGCCTTGATGCCGCTGTAGACCAGCGAATTCGGCGCCGAGCGAAACCCGGCCGCCGAGGCAACATTCACGATGGCGCCGCCGCGCGCGTCGTCCATTGCCGCCGCCGCCGACTGGATTGCCCAGATGATGCCCGAAAACCCGATCTGCAGCATGCGGTCCAGCGTTTCTGGCGCGATATCCGGGATCGCCTGATAGCGCACCCAGGCTGCGTTGTTGACCATACCGTCCAGTCGCCCGGCCTGAGCCGTCACCGCGTCTACTGCCGCCTGCACCCCTTCGCGTGTGGCAACGTTCTGCACAACCGGTATGGCATTGCCGCCGGCTGCCGTGATCTGGGCCACGGCCTCGTTCACGAATTCCTCGCGCAGGTCGTTCACTCCCACGACCCAGCCGCGACTGGCCAGCAGCCTTGCCGTGGCGCGGCCGATACCATGGCCCGCGCCGGTGATCAGGACCGATTTGGCATCAACCGGCATAAGCAAGGTCTCCGTACCATTCATTTTCCGTATCGGCCAGCAGCGCCTCGGCCAGGGCGTCGATGCCCTCGATGGCGGTGCCCCGAGTGGCCTGCGCCTGCATCTGGCGCAGATGGCGATGCAACGGCACATCCCATGTAAAACCCATGCCGCCGAATACCTGGATCGCGCTTTCGGCAATCGCCGGGCCCGTTTGTGCGGCACAAAGCCAGACCGCCTCGCGCGCGATGGCCGCACCTTCGGCCGGTTCGGCAAGCGCGCGGGCAAGGCCGGCGCGGATGGTTTCAACCGCCAGCGCATCACGCGACAGGCGGTGGCGCAACACCTGATTGGCCGATAGAGGCTTGCCGAACTGCACCCGCTCCTGTGCGTAATCGGCAGCCAGAGCCAGGCATTGCGCGGCGGCGCCTTCGATGAATCCGGCACGCAGAAGCGCTGCGTCCGCGCGTAGCGCGGCAACCGCCGCTGCGTCCAGCACCATGCGCGGCTTGGCCCCGGACAGAACCAGCGTGCTATCGGGCAGGTCGATGTCCAGCCCCGTACTGGCCAGGGCATGACACCCCTGGCCGCGCGAAAGCAGCCCCGCACCGCCGTCGCGCAGGAAAACCAGCACCGGATCCGCCCGTTCTCCCATCGGCAGGCCATTGACGCTGCGGTCTTCGGCGCAGCCCGTCCAGGCGATACTTGCCAGTGTCCGCCCCTCGACGATGGCGCCGGCGAGAGCCGGGTCGACCGGGGCCAGATGTCGTGCCAGCAGCAATGCCTCGATCAGCGGATAGCCCAACAGGCCCGCACCTGCGGCCTTGACGACAGGCAAGGCGAAACGGATCGGCAGGTCCAACCCACCCACCGCCTCGGGCGCGATCACGCCCAGCAGGCCGGCCTCGGCCAGAAGGCGGCCTCGCGCTGCGGGGTCCGCCGTTCCGGCGCAGGCCGCCATTGCCGCGCGGGCGGTTTCCTCGAACTCGCTGGGATCAAGATCGTCGGCCATGCTCAGGCAGCCCTTTTCAGGTTCAGGATACGTTTGGCGATGATGTCGAGCTGGATTTCGGTGGTGCCCGCGTAGATGGTCTCGGCCCGGCTGGCGAGATAGATATCCTGCATCCGCGCCCGCACATCAGCCAACGGCCCCTCTGTGACTGCGGGAAACTGCGCGACGATCTCGCAGGCGATGCGGGCGAAGCGCTGATGCGCCTCGGACCAGTAAAGCTTGGGAAAGCTGCCGTTCGGACCGATCTCCGAGCCCGTCATCAGGCGTTCGACAAGCGTTTCGACAAGGCCCTTGAGCATCTCGATCTCGACGCGTATCTGCGCCAGTTGCCGCATGTATGGCCGCAGCACCCCCAGCGCCCGCCGGTCGGAGCGACAGGCGGCAACCAGGTGCTCCAACTCGCTCTGGAACCGCCAGGAACGATACATCCGGTTCGTGGCCCGCTCGATGGAAAGCACACGGGCAGCCGCGTTCCAGCCTTCGTCAGGCGCCCCCAGCATATGGCTGTCCTGCACGATCACGTCGTTGAAGAACACCTCGCAGAAAGACCATTGCCCGTCGATCGAGCGGATCTCGCGCACATCGACGCCGGGCGCATCCATCGGCACGGCGAACAGCACCAGCCCCCGGTGCCGGTCTTCGGCCCGGCCGGTTCGGGCCAGCAGCAGGCAGCGCTGCGACTTCGACGCGCCGCTGGTCCAGATCTTCTGCCCGTTCAGCCGCCAGCCATCGGCCACCCGCTCGGCCCTTGTGCGCAGCGCCACCAGGTCGGAACCCGCGCCCGGTTCGGAAAAGCCCTGGCACCAGATATGCTGCATCGTCAGGATGGCGGGCAGCAGTTCGGCTTTCTGGGCTTCGGTTCCGACTGCCAGGATGATCGGTCCGGCCAGTTCCTTGCCGATGGAATTCACCGCATTCGGCATCGGCGCGCGGCCGATCTCGCGGTTGATTTCCAGATGTTCGCGCGGCCCAAGCCCGTGCCCTTCATATTCGCGGGGCCAGGTGATGCCGGCGAACCCCGCGGCATGCAAGGCGCGTTCGAAGGCAATCAGTTCGTCCAGCGTCGCCGGGGTGTCGTGGGCGCGGTCGGTGCGCAACCGGTCTGTCAAGTTCTCTGCGATCCAGGTCCGGGCGCGGGCGGCATGGGCACCGGCGGGAGGAGGCGTTTTCAGCGTTGTCGATTTGTACAGGTTCATTCGGCGGTCTCCTGTCGGGGGTAGGCGTGGCCGATGATCAGGGCATCCAGCGCCACGGCGCCCTGTCCGGCATCGCGCACCAGCAGCGGGTTGACATCGATTTCCGACACGGTTTCGGCATGGCGCACCGCAAAGCGCGAGAGCGCGGCAACGGCACGGGCCGCAGCCTGAATATCAGCCGGCGGGCGACCGCGGGCGCCGTTGAGCAACGCAAAGGCCTTCAGCTCGCGCAGCATTTCCACCGCCTGATCCTCGGTGACGGGGGCAAGACGTAGCGCCGTGTCATGAAGGACCTCGGCGAAGATCCCACCAAGACCAACCATCACGACAGGTCCGAAAACCGGATCGGTTGCGGTACCAAGGATCAGCTCGGTACCCCCGGAAGTCATGGGTGAAGCCAGCACCCCATCGATCCGGGCCTGCGGGGCGTGCTGAGCGGCTGCCGCGATCAGCCGATCATGGGTGGCACGCGCCGCCTCGGCGCCGGAAACATTCAGCGCCACGCCGCCGATATCGGACTTGTGCTGGATATCCGGCGACATGATCTTCATCGCCAACGGCACATCCATCCTGGCCGCGCTCTGCGCGGCTTCGTCGGCGTTGGTCACGACGACCGCGCGCGGGAACGTCAGGCCCGCGTCACCGAGCGCGGCACGGGCGCCAGCCTCATTCCGCAGGGCAGAGCCGGCCAGTGGCCTGGGCGCGATTGCCTCGGTGGCTTGCGGCGGCATCGCGCGCGTGCGCTCGATCCGGCCCAGGGCGGCAATACCCCGCATCATGGCGTCGATGGTGGGAAAGCAGACAATTCCCAGCGCCCGCAGATCGGCTACCGCGTCCCTCGGCCCGGAAATGCAGGCAATCAATGCCTTTGCGGGATGGCGCGCGGTGACCCGGGTCATGGCCTCGGTAAACACCCGGCGCAGCCTGGGTATGCCCATGCCCATGGCCAGCATCAGGCAGACGGTCGTGTTGGCATCATCGCCGAGCGCGGCATCCAGCAGCGTTTCAAGCACATCGGGGCTGGCCGACATCTGGGCGGTGGCATCGATGGGATTGGCCGCGGCGGCCAGCGGCAGTGCCTGACGAATGCGCGCCTGTGCGGCCGCGCCCAGCGTGTTCACGCCCACGCCATGCGCCGCCGCTGCATCGGCCATCATCACGCCGAACCCGCCAGAGGCCGCGATCATCGCCGCCGAGGGCCTGTTGCCAACATGCCGGCTTCCGATCGTCGCAACCGCTGTGCCGACTTCGACCAGTTCCTCCAGCGACTGCACCCGCACCACGCCATGACAAGAAAACACGGCATCGAACACCCGGTCGCTGCCAGCCAAACCGCCAGTGTGCGACAACGCCGCCTTCTGGCCCACTTCCGAGGTGCCGATCTTCAACATCACCACAACCTTGCCAGCCTGGCGCGCGCGCGCCCGCGCAGGGGTCAGGCGGGGCCCGTCGCGGCAGGTTTCAAGGCAGCACAGGATCACCTGCGTCCCGGCATCGTCGGCCAGCCAGCCGATGGCATCGCTGGCCTGCACATCGGCCTCATTGCCCGTCGCAATGAAGCGCGAAAGCCCCATCCCGGCTTCCGCCAGCAAACCCAGCGCCGCGCTGCCGACATTGCCGCTTTGCGAGACGATGGCGATGCGGCCGGCGACGGGCATCTGCATTTCCAGCGCCACGGAAAAGGTGCCGATGGCCCGCTCGGGCACACCCACTGCACCCAGGCAGTTCGGGCCGACAATGCGCATGCCCGACGACCGGGCGATGGCGCTGAGGCGATCTTGCAGCGCCGCGCCTTCGGCGCCGGCCTCGGAGAACCCGGCGCTCAGCACGATGGCCGCCCCCACCCCCATCGACGCAGCCTGTTCCAGCGCCGCCACCGCCGCGGCACCGGGCACTGCCACCAGCACCAGATCCGGTACCTCTGGCAAGGCATTCAGCCCGGGAAAGGCCGGCAGGCCCTGCACGCTGTCCACCTTCGGGTTGACGGGATAAATGGCACCGCCGTAGCCGTGCTTGCGCAGCATATGGACGGGCCGCCCCCCTGTCTTTGTCGGCTCGGTCGAGGCACCGACGATTGCGATGGACCGGGGGCTGAAGATCGCCGCCGGGCCGCGGTCGGAACGGGTATCGGCCACGTCAGCGCCCCTTGAAGACAGGTGCGCGCTTTTCCAGAAAGGCCATGCGCGCCTCTTGGGCATCCTCGGTCCGCGCCAGAGCCATCGTGTAGTTCTGCTCCAGCCGGTAGGCATCGCGTTGGGGCATGTTCTCTACCATGGTTGCGGCCTGCTTGGCATAGGCAATGGCCAGCGGCGCCTTGGCAGCGATCTCCTGCGCGACCGCCATGGCTTTGGGGATCAGATCCTGCGGACTGGTCACATCCTCGATCACCGCGCGATCCTTCAGGTCCTGCGCGGACAACCGGGCGCCGGTATAGAACAGCCGCCGCGTGGTGGAACGGCCGAACAGCGCATGCAGCATCGAGGCACCCCCAGCCAGGCCGACGTTGATCTCGGGCATGCCGAAGACCGCCTCCTCGGAGGCGTAGAAGATGTCGCAGGCCGCCATCAGCCCGAAACCGGCACCAAGCGCGGCACCGTTCACGGCAGCAATCACGGGCTTGCTGCATTCCTTGATTGCATTGCCGGTCTCACGCGTGGCGCGGTTGTGCTCCAGAAAGTCGCCTGGCCGTGCCGGGTCCGGCCGGTCCTTCAGGTCGGCGCCGGCGCAAAAGGTCTTGCCTGCCCCTGTCAGCACCGCCGCGCGAACATCCTCGCGCTGCGAAATCTCGTCGAATACCGAAATCAGTTCGTAGCGCGTCAGCCGGTCAAGTGCGTTCACTGGCGGTCGGTCAAGCGTCACCAGCGCCACCAGTCCATGCATTTCGACGCGCACGTTCTTCTTGTCGAACACAGGCTCCTCCTCCCCCCGAGTCCGCTGACCGGTCGGTCAGTCACTATGCTTGTCTAGCAGTCCGGTTGGCTTCCGGCAACCGGATTCTTTCGGGAAACATCGCTTGACTGGACGACCGGTCAGTGTTTACCGTCTAACCTGCCGGCGCATCGCCGCAATCAGGTAGCTTTGGGAGGAGTTACAGTCATGCCTATCGCAAATAGCAGAAATTTCCTTGCAGCCGCTGGCCTTGCTATGGCCGCCGCCGTTGCGCCGGCTGGCCTGGCTGCGCAGTCCGGTGACACGATTCGCCTGATCGTGCCTTACGGCGCAGGCGGTCTGGTCGAAGGGCTGGTGCGTGAGATCGCCGAGAACATGTCCGGCGATCTGAACCAGCCGGTGATCGTCGAAAACCGTCCCGGATCGAACGGGATCATCGCCGCGACGATGGCCGCCAACGCCGCGCCTGACGGTCTGACCTATTTCGTCGCGGCCACCGGCCCGCTGTCGTTGAACGTGATGCTGCGCGACGACATTACCTTTGGCCTTGAATCCTTCGACCCCGTTGGCACCATGATGAGCGGGCCGCTGACCATCACCGTTCCATCCTCGCTGGGCGTGGACAGTATCGAGGAACTGCGCGCCCATGCCGAGTCGACGGGCCGCCCGCTGCGCTATCAGACCCTTGGACCGGGCAGCGTGACACATCTGTTCGGGCTAGTGTTCCAGGAGTCGCTGGGAGTGCCGCTGGTTGATGTATCCTATCCGAACAATGCCTCGGCCATTGTCGATGTCATCGCCGGTCAGCTTGACCTGATCTTTGCCACACCCATCGATCTGGTAAGCCATCACGAGGCGGGTGATGTACGCATCCTGGCAATCACCTCGCCAGAGCGTGACCCCGGCCTGCCCGACCTGCCCACCACCACCGAACTGGGCTTTCCCGAACTGGTTTCTTCCTTCTGGTTCGGCTTTGTCGCACCCGCTGGCACGCCCGAGGCCGAGGTCGAACGCTTCAGCGCCGCCCTGCAGCGCGCGATGAGCAACGATGAGCTGCAGACCCGCATGCGCAGCGCCGGGATGCATCCGCATGTCGGCGGCCCAGACGCGATGCAGGCACAGCTTGACTGGGATGTCGACTTCTGGGGCGGCGTCATTGCGGCCAACGATATCGTCATCGAATAACCTGTCGACCAACCTCATCACATCACAACGCCCTGTCCATGACAGGGCGTTCGGCCTTTCGCAGCACTGGTGGCGCGGCACTTCGCCGGGACCGGTCAGCCGCGCTTCATCCCGTGAAGGATAAGATCGGCATAGCGCGCGGCGATCTCTTCGGCGCTCAGTTCCTTTTCCGGGTCGAACCAGCGATGCATCCAGTTGATCGCCGACAGCACAAGCCGCCCGGCATCGGCCGGATCGACCTCTCTGAATTCGCCCGCTTCGATGCCCTCTCGGATCAACTGGCGCAACCGTTTTTCGAATTGGTCACGCCGGGCCATGCGTTCATCCACCCGCTGCCTGTTGCGGTCGGTCCAGAAGGCGTTCGAAGCAGCGATCCATGCTGGCCTGTGCTGCGCAAAGAAACTGGCTGTCGCTACCATGAAGGCACGAACGCGCTCGGCGGCGGTACCGTCTGCCGGGATGCGCTCCTCAACAAAATCGTTCAGGTGGCGCGATGAACTGAGCGCGACCCGGGCATAGATGTCATCCTTGTTGGTAAAGTGATGATACAGCAAGGCCTTCGATACATTCGCAGCCTTGGAGATATCGCGCATCGAGGTGGCGTCAAAACCCCGTTCGGCGAAAAGCTGCGCGCTGATCTCCAGCAGTTCCCGAACACGGTCGCTGCCGCTTTCCGCCTCTGCCATTTCGACATCGATGTTCTGTCCGTTCATGAAACCTGCCCAGAAATCCTGTTCGTGCAGAGCATGGACCGGGACTGACCGTACGGTCAATACCGGTCGTCCACCTGCTCGTGCCGGGTCAACGGCTGCCCCCAATGGCTGACCACGAAATCGATATAGCAGCGCAGCTTTGTCGGCATGAACGGTGTTTCGCTATAGGTCACGAAGATGCCTTCCTCGAAGGTGGTGTTGGTGACCCGCAACTGCGGCAGGATTTGCACCAGCGCCCCATCTTTCAGATGCTCGGCCACGGTATAGTCATCAAGCAGCGCGATGCCCTGACCGGCCAGCGCCATCGTCAGCAACACGAGGCCGTTGTTACTGCTGAAGGCGCTGGGTATGCCGATTTCCTCTTCCTGACTGCCGTCACGAAACCGCCAGCATACCCGCTCGTGGTTGATCCAGTATGTCAGGCAGGCATGGGAAAGCAGATCACGCGGCGCGACGATCGGGGGGCGGGCGACCAGATATTCCGGCGCAGCGACCAGCAGGCGACGGCTGAGGAACAGGCGCCGGCGCACCAACCCGTGTTCGGCCGGCGGGGCGATTCGGAAATCGAGGTCAAAGCCCTCCTCACGCAGCCGCACGGGCTTTTCGGACAGATGCAGATCCACCACAAGGTCCGGATAGGCCCGGGACAGGGCAGGGTGCAGCGGCGCCAACACCGAAACCCCGAACATGGTGCGCGAATGCACGCGCAACAGCCCGCGCGGTGCCTCGTTCCGGTCAGTCAGAGCGGTTTCGGCGGCCTTGACCCTAGCCAGGATGTCACGGGCATCGTGCAGAAAGCTCAACCCGCTTTCGGTAAGCGTCAGGGCGCGGGTGGACCGATGGACAAGGGCGATGCCCAGACTGCTTTCCAGTTCGTTTACATGGCGCGAAACGCTGGCGGGCGAGAGGCCATAAAGACGCCCGGCAGCCGAGAAGCTGCCTTTCTCTGCTGTCGCCACAAAAAGCGCCATCGCCCGCAGTTTGTCCATTCCGACCTTTTCGAATTCTGAAAAGCTGACGCGCAGAATTGGCTATTATCGTGTACGGCGCAACCGTTTAGCGTTCCGGCATCCAGTCAGGGAGGGATTCTTCATGGATTTTGGCGCATTCATTCTGGCCCAGCAGCGCGGCTATCACCAAAGCTCGAAAGAGGTGATCGACAACTCGGTCGAGCAGACGCTGATGGCCGAGCAGGCCGGCTTCTCGAACGCCTGGTACGCCGAGCACCATTTCAACAACTACTCGCTGTCGCCCTCGCCGCTCATGATGGTGGCGCATTGCGCTGGAAAGACCAGCACCATCCGGCTAGGTTCGGCCGTCTGCATCCTGCCACTGTATCACGCGCCACGTTTCCTGGCAGAGGTGGGCCTGGTGGATACGCTGTCGAACGGACGGCTGGAGCTTGGTATCGGCTCTGGCTATCAGCAGTTCGAGTTCGAACGCTTCGGCACCTCGCTGAATGAGGCCGGCAAGATATTCGCGGAATACCTGGATGTCATTCCCAAGGCCCTGACCCAGCAGATCTTCGATCACCAGGGTATCTATCTGAACATACCACCCAGTTCCATCGCGGTGCGCCCGGTCCAGACCCCGATGCCGCCGATCTGGGTCACCACGGGCAACCCGAAAGTCCGCGAACGCACCTTCCGCGAGGGTCACAACCTTTTCGTGACGGCCCTGCTTGGCGGCCTTGACGCAATCCGCGACCTGCGCGCGCGCCTTGATGTCGATATCGCCAATTCGGGCACCGATGGCAGCCGTACCCGTCTGGGCTTCCTGCGGTGCGGCTATGCAAGCGAAAACAAGGCCGAGATCGACGCCTATCTTGATTGCGCACGCTTTCAGCGTCGCCTTTCCTTCAGCCTGAAGGACCGGCTGCAACAGACCGACGACGGTTACATGATGAAAGAAATCCCGGCCCAGAACGACCCCACCATTGACGAGATGCGCGCCAACCTGCCGGTGGGCAGCGTCAATCGGGTCATCGAGCGGCTGATCGAGGAAATAGAGAGCCTGCGTCCTGATCATATCGCCCTGCAGACGCAACTTGGCGATTTCGACCAGAAGACCATGCTGAAGCAGATCGCGCTCTGGGGTGAACGGATCATTCCTGCCGTGCAGAAGGCAGTGGGGGCGGGTACGCGGGTCACCGCCGCGGCCGAATGAAGCCATGCGCCTGGCTCTCGGACAAGGATACGGGACCGTCCGGGAAAACAGCACGAATTGGGCCGGTTCATCAACCCGACACCAATTGCGGCACGCGTTCGCAAACGGGCACCAGCGGTAAGGAAACTCGTTTTCGAGACTGGCCCACCGTCTGTGTGGTTCCATCACGCACTCGGCACCAGAGGCTTGCCGGCAATCGGCGTTGACGCGCGTTTCTCGCAAGGCAGCGCTCGACATGGCACCGAACAGGACCGACCCGAACAATGGCGACGGTCTGGCGCATCCTGGCCAGGCCGGGCTCTTTCGCGAAGTGTGCGTGAGAGGGCTCGACGGCGTGCTGACACGCAAGCTTGTCGGCGCGCACACCCAGCTGGTTCGGATAACCACCCAGCGTTCGAACCATATGTGCAGGGGATGAAAACATGCGTCCAACTTGTTCCCGCCGGCAACGGCAGCATATGCGAACGGAATGCCCGAAACCTTCTCTCCGGCAAGGCCGAACTTGCTGCGATCGTCCTGCCGTTGCAGGCGGCCTGGCGCAGCCTGCGCGTGCGGATGGCCGACCAGTGCGGGCCAGCAGCGCAAGCCGTGTCCTTTCTGCCGATCCTGTTGTCGTGATGGTTGATGATGCCGAAAGGCATCATACCTCGAATGGATCGACAAGGACCGGTACGAGAGGGCGAGGTAAGGCCGCTGTCATGACCCGGGATACAGACGCGTAACGGCTGAAGCACTGGATGCGGGCACCCTGTGCTTGTGGCGTTCCGCGCCGCGGAACGGCCTCGCTCTGGCGGCACGCCTCATGCGTGTTGCCGGCATTTGCAAAGAGCACCTGGTCAGCACGACCCGAAACATGCGCATCCCCCACGCCGATGAAAACGGGCGCGGCACCGCCGTCTTTCGATCGGCGGCATCGGGGCACCGATGGGCTACTTGTCGGCCTCGATCAGCCCCAGGCCGCGCAGATAGATGCCCACGCCGGCCTCAAGCAGTTCCTCCGGGGTGAAGGGCACGCGCGCGCCGGGCTTGCTGCGCGCATAGAGTTCGACAATCCCGTGGCTGAGCGCGGCGACATGGGCGGCAAACATGCTGGTCGGTGGCCGCTTGTCGGCCGGCAGCCGGGCTGACAGCGCCTCGGCCGCGCGGATCACCACCCTGTTTGCGCGCTCTGCCTCGTGCGCCAGTTCGGCGGACTGGCCGGGCGTGATGCCGCTTTCGAACATGGCGATGTAATGGCCGGGATGCTTGCGCGCAAAGGCCAGATACGCCCGGCCCACGGCCTCGAATGCGGCCAGTACCGTGGGCCGACCATCGGCATAGGCAAATTCCAGCAGATCGGCAAAAAGCCCATAGCCCTGCAACGCCACCTCGGCGATCAACTCTTCGCGCCCGGCAAAATGCCTGTAAGGGGCTGCGGCCGATACACCGGCCACCTTGGCAGCTTCGGCCATGGTAAAGCCGGTGGGCCCCTTTTCGGCAATCAGGGTCAGTGTTGCCTCGACAAGCGCCTGGCGCAGATTGCCGTGATGATAGCCGCGCTTGACCATTCGTCCCGGCCCTGCCCTTTCGGTATGCCCTTGCCACGCGGCGGGGTGCCGGGCCTGGGCGCTTTGTGTGCTGTAGCGCAGAATTGCCGGAAACCGCAACGCGCACCGGGCTTGCAAAAGCCGGCACAAGCTTCTAGATGGGCGCCGAGAGGTCGGCGCGGGCAGGCACCTCGCCAACCCGGTCAGGTCCGGAAGGAAGCAGCCGCAACGAGACCCGCTTGGGTCGTGCCCGGCCTCTCACCCGTTTTCCCCTGAACTGGCGAACACCGTCTATACGACGTGCCGGACTTATCGGCGCGGCTTGCGCCCGGCGCCGCCGGGCACGCTGCCCTTCTTGTTGCCGCCCCCGGCGGCGCGCGCGGCCCTCGCCGCGCCAAGAATTTCCTCGGCGATTTCTTCGGCCTCGGCGGGTTCGAAATCGAGTGGCAGTTCCAGACCGTCAGCCTCGATATAGATACGCACCATGCCCAGCGTCGTGGGCCCTATCTGCAGATTGGCCGCGATATAGCTTTCCTCGTCGATCCCCATGATGCGCTCCATGACAAACCCCTCCGCGGAGGTCGGCATTCGTTACGGCAGCGCTGCCGCCGTTTCAAGCCCGCGACGCCACCCAGCCTATTGCATTCCCGCCTGCCCGGCGCTAAACGACCGCCGAGTGCCGACGTAGCTCAGTTGGTTAGAGCACCAGATTGTGGATCTGGGGGTCCCCCGTTCGAGCCGGGGCGTCGGTACCATTTCCGGATTTTTCGCCCCTGCCCCCTGCGCGCCGCCGGTTCAGGCCGCCATTGCGTCCGTGCGCAGGTCGCGCAGCACGCCGGCGGCCAGATCGAACGAATGCAACCGTGCGCCGTGGTCATGGATCATGCCGGTGATCATCAGCTCATCCGGGCGGTACCGCTTGATCAACGCGGCGAGCTGGCGATGCAGCGTGTCAGGCGCGCCTGTCGCGGAACAAGACAACGCCTGTTCCACCTGCGCCATCACCGGCGCGGGCACCTCGGCCGACAGATCGCGCCGTGGCGCGGGCAGTTTGCCGGGCCGGCCACTGCGCAGCCGCGCAAAAGCCAGAAGCTGCGACGAGCGCAGAAAATGCGCCTCTTCGTCGGTGTCGGCGGCGAATACCCCGGCGGCAACCATTGCATGGGGCCGGTCGAGCCATTTCGAGGGTTTGAAATCACGCCGATAGATAGCCAGCGCCTGATCCAGCATGGCCGGCGCGAAATGCGAAGCAAAGGCATAGGGAAGGCCAAGATAGGCCGCCAACTGCGCGCCAAACAGGCTGGACCCCAGGATCCAGACCGGCACATGCGTTCCCTCGCCCGGAACGGCGCGCACGGCGGCACCGGCCGGCGACTCGTCCAGATAGCCCAGCAATTCGACCACGTCCTGCGGAAAGCTGTCTTCGGGTGCCATGTGCCGACGCAGGGCACGGGCGGTTGCCATGTCGGTGCCCGGCGCGCGGCCAAGACCCAGGTCGATGCGCCCGGGGTGCAGCGTGGCCAGCGTGCCAAACTGTTCTGCCACCATCAAGGGCGCGTGGTTGGGCAGCATGATGCCCCCCGCACCCACCCTGATACGCGTTGTGTGGGCGGCGATATGGGCAATCACCACCGCCGTTGCCGCGCTGGCAATGCCGGGCATGTTGTGATGCTCTGCCAGCCAGAACCGGTGATAGCCCTGTCCTTCGGCATGGCGCGCCAGATCAAGCGTGTTTGCCAGCGCCTGCGCGGCATCGCCACCTTCGGGCACCGGTGACAGATCAAGAAGCGAGAATTGCTGCATGGCGTCCTCCTGAACCAGAGCTAACCCCGGCGGCGCGCCTGTTCAACGCCGCAGGCTCAGAAGCTGCCGAAAAGCGTGCCCAGCGTGACCAATGCCACAAGAGCCAGAATGGGGATGATGACCGCCACCACGGCGATGTCCCTGTAGGCCTCGCGGTGGGTCAGCCCGCAGATGGTCAACAGCGTGATCACCGCGCCATTGTGCGGCAGCGCATCCAGCCCGCCGGTTGCCACTGCGGTAACCCGGTGCAGAAGGTCCGGCGCGATGCCTGCGGCCTGGCCCATCTCCAGATAGGTCTCGCCCAGGGTCGACAGCGCAATCGACATCCCGCCCGAGGCCGAGCCGGTCATCCCCGCCAGCAGGCTGGTTCCCACAGCCAGCGAAATCAACGGGTTGTCACCACCCACCGTGACCACCCAGTCGCGGATCAGACCAAAGGCGGACAGCGAAGCAATCACGGCGCCAAAGCCCACCAGGCTGGATGTATAGAAGATGGGCTTGAGCGAATCTTTCGCACCGGCATCCAATGTCTCGCCCAATCCCTGGGCCAGGCGGCGCCAGTTCAGCGCGATCAGGGTCAGCGAGGCAATGGTCAGCGCCGAGATCACCGACCACACCCCGCGCACCGACCCAACGTCGGTTTCGCCAAATTCGGGCAGCGCCAGATAGCCCGTGTCCATCGCCGGGATCACGGCAAAGGTAAAGGCAAGGTTCAGCACCAGCACCAGCACCAGCGGCGCGGCAGCCACGACCAGCGGCGGGGCGTCGCCCTGTGCCGTATCCGCGGCCTGGGCGTCATCGTCACCATACCCCGGGCCCAGCACCCTTGCGCGCCGCTCCAGCCATGCCCATCCCAAACCCAGCATCATCAGGCCGGTCAGCACACCCAGCCCCGGCGCCGCAAAGGGGGTGGTGCCGAAATAGGGCATGGGAATCGCGTTCTGGATGGCAGGCGTGCCGGGCAACGCAGTCATGGTAAAGGTAAAGGCACCCAAAGCCAGGGTCGCCGGGATCAGCACTTTTGGCAACGCGGCCTCGCGGAACAGGGCCGAGGCGATGGGCCAGACGGCAAAGGCCACCACAAACAGCGATACGCCGCCATATGTCATGACCGCGCAGCAAAGGATGACGGCAAGGATGGCGCGGCTGGGCCCCAGTCTGTGGATGATGGCATCGGCCAGCACCCGCGCCGAACACGAAGCCTCCATCAGCTTGCCAAAGACCGCGCCCAGCAGGAACAGCGGGAAGAACTGTATGATGAACCCGCCCGTGGCCTGCATGAAGACCTGGGTATAGCTGGCCAGTACGGGCCCCCCTTCGGCCGCCAGCACCGCAATCAAGGCCAGCGCCGGGGCCAGCAGCAACAGGCTGAGGCCACGATAGGCCAGATACATCAACGCCGCCAAAGCGGCGACAATGACCAGGATGCCGGTCATGCACAGCCCCCGGAGGGCGAGACCGGGTCATCGAAGAAATGCTCCAGATCAAAGCTCGATTCGCGGCCCAGCTTGTCGAAATTCTGCGCCAGCCAGACCTCGGCCCAACCGCGCCCGCGTTCGAACAACAGGCTGAGATAGGCCCATTCGGCATTCAACTTGCTGGATGCTGCCAGATCCTGCACCTCGGCATCGGTATGGATGAGGTGCAGATAGGTGCGCCCCGCCGCGCCCAGGTCGATCCCTTTCTCGGCCACGATCTGCTGCATCAGGGCGATGGCGCGCAATTCCTTGATCAGCGCGGTGTTGAAGCTGATCTCGTTCACCCGGTTGATGATCTCGCGCGCCGAACGCGGTGCCTCGTGCCGCACGATCGGGTTGATCTGGACAATCACGATGTCAGGGCTTTCGCGGCTGGTGATCAGCGGCATCAGCGCCGGGTTGGCGCTGAACCCGCCATCCCAATACGCCTCGCCCTCGATTTCGACCGCGGGATACAGCTGCGGCAGGCAGGCCGAGGCCATCACCGCATCGGCGGTAACCTCGCCCCGCGAGAAGATGCGCGCACGCCCGGTATTCACATGCGTTGCCGTGACATGCACGGTGATGGGGCGGCAACCATTCACGTTGTCGAAATCGACCTGCTCTTCCAGGATACGGCGCAGCGGGTTGATGTCCATCGGGTTCAGTTGATAGGGCGAAAACAGGCGGCTCAGCCCCTCGGCGAACAGGTAGCCGGGCGAGTTGTCCAGGCTGTAGCGGCCCAGCGCCCGGTCCAGCGGGCCGCGCTGAATCGGCGAGAACAGCGCCGCCTTGCTGACGGCACGCCAGAAACGCTCCAGCGATGCACGCGCACCGTCGCGCCCGCCGCGATGATACCCGTCGGCCAGAACAGCGGCGTTCATCGCGCCCGCACTGGTGCCACTGATTTCGGCAATCTGCAGCCGTTCATCCTGCAGCAGCCTGTCCAGCACGCCCCAGGTCAGTGCTCCATGCGAGCCTCCGCCCTGCAGCGCCAGATTGATCCGCTTCACATCAGTCTCGCTCATGGCAAGTGCCCCGCTCGTCTGTGATGATGGACTTCTGCGTCGCAGCATAATGCTGCGTTGCAGCGACGGCAAGCAGGGACCATGGCCGAACCTTGCGTCAGGCGAATGCCGCACGCGAAGTGAGTTGACTCGGCAGTCAAAGAATTGTCACCTGTCGTCATTGCGCCGCCGGCGACCAACCAGCGCCGGCCAGAAACGCAAGCAAAATCCAACCTGGGGAGAACAGGATGTCATTCATGTCCAAGTCAAAATCACTGCGCCATGCGCTGATGGCCGGCGCCGCCGCCATGGCGCTGGCCTTTGCCGCGGCGCCCACTGACGCCGAAACGCTGCGCTGGGCGCGGGTCGCCGATGCCCTGACGCTTGACCCGCACAGCCAGAACGAGGGGCCGACCTCGACCGTGCTGCATCATATCTACGAAACGCTGGTCGGCCGTGCCACCGATGGCTCGCTGCAGCGGCGCCTGGCCACCTAATGTATTATCCACGAAGACGACCCCACGGTCTGGGTGATCCGCCTGCGCGAAGGCGTCACCTTCCATGACGGCACGCCCTTCACGGCGGATGATGTCGTGTTCTCTCTTGAGCGTGTGCGCCACGAATCCTCGGGCTTCCGCGCGCTGCATTCGGCGGTGACCGGCGCCGAGGCGGTCGACGATCACACCGTGCATATCCAGATGTCCGGCCCTGCACCGCTCTATGT
Organism: Pararhodobacter sp.; assembly: GCA_020832805.1. Lineage (GTDB taxonomy): Bacteria > Pseudomonadota > Alphaproteobacteria > Rhodobacterales > Rhodobacteraceae > Pararhodobacter. The sequence goes on along the minus strand of JAFIED010000139.1, from coordinate 969 downwards.
GCAGAACCTGACCAATTTCTTCATCATGTCGCGCGCCTGGGCCGAAGAAAACAACGTGACAGTGCCCCAGAACTTTGCCGCCGGCGAAGAAAACTTCGCAGTGCGCAACACCAATGGCACCGGCCCCTACACGCTGGTCGAACGTGACCCCGAAGTGCGCACCGTCATGCGCGCCTTCGACGGCCACTGGGACGACAGCCCGGCCGTGACCGAAATCATCTACACCCCGATTTCCGAAGCCGCCACGCGTGTGGCCGCATTGCTGTCGGGCGAGGTTGATCTGGTGCAGGACGTGCCTGTTCAGGATATTGCGCGGCTGGAACAGACCGACGGTGTTTCGGTTGTGACCGGCCCGGAGAACCGGAACATCTTTTTCAGCTACGACATGACCTCGGAAACGCTCGCCACCTCCAACACCGAGGACAACCCGTTCTCGCATCCGGAGATCCGCGAGGCGATGGCGCTGGCGATCGACCGCAACGCCATCCAGCAGGTGGTGATGCGCGGCCAGTCGCAGCCCTCGGCCGCGCCGCTGCCGCCCTTCGTCAACGGCTGGACAGAAGAAATGCACAGCTTCGACGCGCCCGATATCGCGCGCGCCACCGAACTGGTTTCGGCCATCTACCCCAACGGTTTCTCGGTCGACCTGCATTGCCCGAATGACCGCTATCTGAACGACGAAGCGATCTGCCAGGCGCTGGTCGGCATGCTGGGCCGCATCGGCATGACCGTGAACCTGGTATCGCAGACCCGCTCGCTGCACTTCCCGCTGATCGAACGCTGGGAAACCGACTTCTATCTGCTGGGCTGGGGCGTGCCGACCTTTGATTCGGCCTATGTGTGCGACTTCATTGTTCACACCAGCTAAGACGGGCGCGGCGCCTTCAATTTATCGCGCTATTCTAATCCCTATCTGTACGAGATGATCCGTTCTCTGGCCACCGAAACCGACCTTGAAGCGCGGGACGC
>JAFIED010000137.1 GCA_020832805.1 Pararhodobacter sp. | reverse complement strand
CCCCCCCCCCCCCCCCCCCCCCCCCCCGCCCAAGGCCGTTTGAACGGCCTTGCAAGCGATTTTCTCAAATCGCTTGCGTGCCCATTGGCCCCTGGCGTGCTTCCCTCCAAGAGTCGATCGTGCCGGGCCCTGACTCGGCCGGTGCTATCCGCCGTGCTGGTTTCGCCATCTTCCTGTCCAGGGGCGGTGGCCCGCAGTATCCCTGGCCCTGCGCCAGGAAATGCGCTCGCCGCTCAGCGAAATGGCCAGGGCGCCGCTTTCGGCCAGCGCGCGCTGGTCGATGATGTGGCAGGGCATGGCGTGCGTGGCGTCGCGCCTATCGGGCAGCCGGGCGGCAAGGATCACCACGATGCCCTCGGTGCAAACCGCCGCGAGGCGATTTTCTGCCCCCCGCCCCGCCAGATGCACGAAACCCAGACCACCCAGGTCAAACCGCTCGCCCAAGGGGTGTCCATCAGGTCCCGGTCGAGCGTGGGCATCGGCTTGGCTGGCCATATCGCCATCCGCCTCCAGCCAGTTGCGGGCAGTGAACCCTTCGCCTCTGGGCCGTGACAACACGCGCCCCTCTGGCCCCATGAGGCCGATCAGCGCGCCGCTTTCGGCGATCAGCAGTGCCGGACGGTTCGCCTGCCCCCAGCCGGCCAGGCAGGCGGCGGCAAACAGCGCGCCGGCCAGCCTTGCGCGCCCTGTCCACAGGATCAGCCACAGCATGCCCAGGGCGATCCCGGGCAAGACCCAGGCGGGGGGGGCGGAAACGGCGCGTACGGCCCCTTCGAACCCCGCCACCCATTGCGCCACGCCCAGAATCCAGCGCACCCCCAGTTGCATCAGCCATAGGCCGGCCCCCTCCAGCCCCAGGGGCCACAGCACGGCGGCCAGTACGGCTGCCGGCATGACCAGTGTGCCCATCAGGGGCACCGACAGGATATTGGCCAATAGCCCGTATTCGGCAATCCTGTTGAAATGTGCCGCTGCCACAGGGGCCGTTGCGGTGCCTGCAACCAACGAACACAAAGCCACAGAACCCAACCCGAACAGCACCCTGCGCAGGGGGGTGGGCCGCGCGCGGCGCGTGCCGCTGGCGCGTCGCCTGTCGCGCAGCGCGGCAAACACCGCAACCAGCGCCGCAGTGGCGGCAAAGGACATCTGAAAGCCGGGCGACAACAACGCCTCCGGACGCCACATCAGAATGACAAGGGCGGCCAGCGCCACCGAATGCAGCGAAATTGCCCGCCTGTCTGTCAGGACAGCGCCCAGCATCACCGCGGCCATGACAAAGGCGCGCTGCGTGGCGACATTGCCGCCTGAAAGCAGAAGATAGCATGTCGCCGCAGCCAGTGCGCCCAGGGCGGCCAATTTGCGCACCGGCAGGCGCAGGGCCAGCCCGGGGATCAGCGCCAGCATCAGCCGCAGCGCACCATACACCGTGCCCGTCAGCAGGCCCATATGCAGGCCGGATATGGCCAGCAGATGCGCCAGGTTCGACCGGCGCAAGGCTTCGGTGGTCTCCTGACTGATGGCAGATCGGTCGCCTGTCAGGATGGCGGCGACAAAGCTGCCGGGTTCGCCCGGCAGGCGAGCCTGCAGCGCCGCGCTCATGCGCAGTCGCAATCGGGCGATGGCCAGTTCCGGCCCAGGTTCCGGCGGGGCGATGGCCAGCACCGGATTGCGCGTATAGCCCACCGCGCCCAGTTGATCGAACCATGCGTGGCGGCGGAAATCGAAACCGCCGGGCTCTACCGGGCCCCCGGGCGGGGCCAGATGGCCGGTCAGAACAACGCGAAGGCCCGGCAAGGGCGCAATGTCCGGGGGGCCGCCATGCAATGACACGCGCACCCGATGCGGCAGACGCGCGACCGAGACATCGTGCAGGACCACCTGATCCAGCGTCAGGCGCAGTGCATCCGACACCGAGCGGTCGACGGCGATGATCCGCCCCTCGATCGGTCCGTAGTAACGCCACGACAGCACCGGTGCCGCGCTGGCATGTGTGCGCCAGCCCGCAACCAGCACACCCGCCGCCACCAGCATGACGGCAATGAACAGCGGGCGCAGGCGTTCGGGCCCGGTAATGCCTGCCAGGCCGGCCCCCGTGGCCAGGAATGCCAGCATGCCGAATCCGGTGGCGCCGGGCTCCGAGGGCAGGCTGAAATACAGCCCGATGCCGATTCCCAGAAAGACCGGTGCAAAAGGAAACAATCTGCCCCGCGCCGCCGCCAGTGCCAGCAGGGGCATCTCCACCAACGTGGCCAGCCGGCCCCTGACAGGGTGGATAGCCGAGGTGACACGTCGAAGGGCGACAGAGGTCAGCACACTTGTCCTTGCCCGCTTGTTTGCCTAGAGCTTCGGCAAGCCTAGCGGCCTCATGGTTGCCAGAAGGTTAATGCGCGCAAAGGACGGCACTTGATGCACCAATCGCCCAGCGACCGCGCGGTCGTTACCCGCTTCGCCCCGTCGCCCACCGGTTTTCTGCATATCGGTGGCGCACGCACGGCCTTGTTCAACTGGCTTTATGCCCGCGGCCGTGGGGGCAGGTTCCTGCTGAGGATCGAGGATACTGACCGCGCCCGGTCCACCCCAGAGGCAACGGCGGCGATTCTGGACGGGTTGCGCTGGCTGGGGCTTGACTGGGACGGCGAGGCGGTCAGCCAGTTCGCCCGGGCAGACCGCCATGCCGAGGTTGCCCATGCCATGCTGGCGGCGGGGCACGCCTATAAGTGCTTTTCCACACAGGAAGAAATCGAAGCCTACAGAGAGGCCGCGAGGGCCGAGGGGCGTTCGACCCTGTTTCAGAGCCCTTGGCGCGATGCCGACCTTGCCAGCCATCCCGATGCGCCCCATGTCATTCGCTTGAAGGCCCCCCGCACGGGCGAGACGGTCATCGACGATGCCGTGCAGGGCCGGGTGGTGTTCGGCAATGATCAGTTGGATGACATGGTTTGTTTACGTTCCGATGGCACACCGACCTATATGCTTGCCGTTGTGGTCGATGATCACGATATGGGCGTCACGCATGTCATCAGAGGGGATGACCATCTGAACAACGCCGCGCGCCAGACGCAGATTTATCAGGCGATGGGCTGGCCGCTGCCGGTCTGGGCGCATATTCCGCTGATTCACGGCCCGGATGGCAAGAAACTGTCCAAGCGCCACGGTGCCCTGGGGCTGGAGGAGTATCGCGGCCTGGGCTATCCCGCCCAGGCCTTGCGCAACTACCTCGCCCGCCTGGGCTGGAGCCATGGAGACGACGAGTTCTTTTCGGATCAGCAGGCGCAGGAATGGTTCGAGCTTGAGGGAATCAACCGCGCTCCGGCCCGGCTTGATCTGAAGAAGCTTGACCACCTCACGGGGCTGCATTTTTCCGATATGTCGAATGCTGCGGTGCTGCAGGGCCTGGATGTCTATCTGGCCGCCACTGGCGCCGACCCGCTGCCTGCGGCGCAGCGACCGTTGATCGAAGCAGCCCTGCCCCTGGTCAAGGAAAGGGCGCGGTCTTTTGGCCAGATAATTGAAAAGCTGTACTTTTGTATCGCAACCCGCCCCTTGGTGCCCGATGCGAAATCGGCTGCGGCGCTGGACGATGTATCCCGTGGTATACTGTTGGAATTGACGCCGCAGTTGCGAGATGCTAGCTGGTCACGCGAGAGTCTTGAATCCATCGTGAGCGCAATCGCTGCGGCGCACGGCCTGGGCCTCGGCAAGCTTGCGCAACCGCTGCGCGCCGCACTGGCCGGGCGTACCGTATCGCCAAGCGTCTTCGACATGATGATTGTTCTCGGACGCGATGAAACCCTGGCGCGACTGGCCGATGCCTGCGGCCTGACTGCCGAATGACTGCTGCGCCGCACCGGGTATCCGGTCGGGGCGGAACATACCAAAACGAGGGATTGCCATGGCCGACTCCAAAGGAACAGCGACGCTGAAGATTGGTGACAAGACACTTGAGATGCCGATCTACGCGCCCAGCGTCGGGCCGGATGTGATCGATATCCGCAAGCTTTACGCCCAGGGTGATGTCTTTACATTCGATCCCGGCTTCACCTCGACGGCTGCGTGCGAATCGAACATCACCTATATCGACGGTGACAAGGGCGAATTGCTCTATCGCGGCTATCCGATCGAGGAACTGGCCGAGAAATCGCATCATCTGGAGGTCTGCTACCTGCTGCTGTACGGCGAATTGCCGAGTGCCGCGCAGATGCTGGACTTCGAAACCCGCGTGACGCGGCACACGATGGTGCATGAGCAGATGCACAACTTCTTTCGTGGGTTCCGCCGTGACGCGCATCCCATGGCAACGATGGTGGGCGTGGTTGGCGCGATGTCGGCCTTTTATCACGACAGCACCGATATCAACGACCCCTGGCAGCGCGAGGTGGCGGCGATCCGCATGATCGCCAAACTGCCCACCATCGCCGCCATGGCCTACAAGTATTCGATCGGCCAGCCCTTTGTTTACCCCAAGAACAGCCTGGATTACGCCGGCAATTTCCTGAACATGTGTTTCTCGGTCCCGGCCGAGGATTATGTGGTGGATCCGATCCTGGCGCGCGCCATGGACCGGATCATGATGCTGCATGCCGATCATGAGCAGAACGCCTCGACCAGCACGGTGCGGCTGGCGGGTTCTTCGGGCGCGAATCCGTTCGCCTGCATTGCTGCCGGTATCGCTTGCCTGTGGGGGCCGGCGCATGGCGGTGCCAATCAGGCCTGCCTGGAAATGCTGCGCGAGATCGGCACGGTTGACCGCATTCCGGAATTCATCAAGCGCGCCAAGGACAAGGATGACCCCTTCCGCCTGATGGGCTTTGGCCACCGGGTATACAAGAATTTCGACCCACGCGCCAAGGTGATGAAGCAGTCCGCCGACGAGGTGCTGGGCCTTCTGGGCATTGCCGACAACGAGACCCTGAAGGTCGCCAAGGAGCTGGAGCGTATTGCGCTGGAAGACGAGTATTTCGTCGACAAGAAACTGTATCCGAATGTCGATTTCTATTCCGGCATCATCCTGGAGGCGATGGGCTTCCCCACCTCGATGTTCACACCGATCTTTGCCCTGTCGCGCACGGTGGGCTGGATTTCGCAATGGAAGGAAATGATTGCCGATCCCGCGCAAAAGATCGGCCGGCCCCGGCAACTGTATACCGGCAAGCCCCGGCGCGGTTATGTCGAGGTAGAGAATCGTTGATCGCCAGTTGATCGGCGGAACGGTATCGGGGCGGGGTCATTCCCGCCCCTTTCACATGGAGAGCGCCCCGTGCCTGAAGACCCCCTGATCGACGACCCAAACGGCGGGCTGCCCCGCCTGCGTGAAATCATGCGCCGCCTGCGTGCCCCGGTGGGGGGGTGCGCCTGGGACCTGGAGCAGGATTTTGACAGTATTGCGCCCTATGCCATCGAAGAAGCGCATGAAGTGGCCGACGCCATAGCCCGGCGCGACTGGAACGGGTTGCAGGGTGAACTGGGGGATTTGCTGTTTCAGGCAGTCTATCACGCTCAGATGGCCGAGGAAGCGGGGTACTTTACCCTGGATGACGTGATCCGCGATGCCGCAGACAAGATGGTGGCGCGCCATCCCCATGTGTTCGGCGATGCTGCCGAACGCAGCGCCGAGGCCCAGACAGATGCCTGGGAAGATCAGAAGGCACGCGAACGTGCGGCGCGGGCACAAACCGGCGTGCTGGACGATGTCCCGCTGGCTTTGCCCGCATTGATGCGCGCGCTCAAACTGCAGAAACGGGCGGCACGGGTGGGGTTCGACTGGCCGGATGTGGCCCAGGTGGTGGACAAGATCGCCGAGGAAGCGCGTGAATTGGCCGAAGCCCGCGATTCGCTGCCGGCCGAGGCCGTGGCCGAGGAAATGGGCGATCTGCTTTTCGTGATGGCCAATCTGGCGCGGCACCTCAAGGTCGATCCGGAGGTGGCGCTGCGCGCGGCGAATGACAAGTTTGCCCGACGCTTTCGCGCCGTTGAGGCGGCTCTCGCGGCGCAGGGGCGTCGCCCAGAAGACAGCACCTTGGCCGAGATGGATACGCTGTGGGATGCTGCCAAGGCCGCCGAGCGAGGCTAGAACGGCGGTCTGATGCTGCACCCATCGGCGCCGGCAGGGGGCGCCGGCGGCACATGGCCCCCGGTCAGCCGTTCAGCGTGTTATCGGCGGCGCGGCGTGCCTCGATTGCCTCCCATATGCGACCCGCCACATTGGTGCCGTCAAAACGCTCCATCTCCTGAATGCCGGTCGGAGAGGTCAGGTTGATTTCTGTCAGCCAGTCGCCAATGATGTCGATGCCGACGAATATCTGCCCGCGCTTGCGCAACAACGGGCCAATCGCCGCGCAGATTTCCAGGTCACGTTCGGTCAGGCCGATCTTTTCGGGCCTGCCACCGACATGCATGTTTGACCGTGTCTCGCCCTCGGCCGGCACCCGGTTGATGGCGCCTACCGGTTCGCCATCAACCAGAATCACCCGTTTGTCGCCATTGGCTACCGCCGGCAGGTATTTTTGCACGATCAGCGGTTCACGCGAGAACCCGGTGAACATTTCATGCAGCGAGGCCAGGTTGCGATCAGAAGCATCCAGCCGGAATACCCCGGCGCCGCCATTACCGTAGAGTGGTTTCAGAATGATATCGCCGTGCCGGGCCTTGAAATCGCGGATATCGGCCAGTGTCCGGGCGATCATCGTGGGCGGCGTCAGGTCAGGAAACTGCAGCACCAGCAATTTTTCCGGATAGTTGCGTACCCAGAAGGGGTTGTTGACGACCAGTGTTTGCGGGTGGATCAGATCCAGCAGATGCGTCGTGGTGATATAGCTCATGTCGAATGGCGGGTCCTGCCGCAGCCAGACAACGTCCATCTCGGTCAGGTCAAGGCGCTGTTCGGGGCCGAGCTGAGCGTGATCGCCCCGCCGGCGCTGGATGCGCAACGATTGTGCCCTGGCAATGACACGCCCGTTATCCCAGACCAGCCTGTCAGGCGTATAGAACCACAGCGCGTGCCCACGCGCCTGCGCCTCTTCGGCAAGTCTGAAACTGCTGTCGGCGTCGATATCGACGGCTTCGACAGGGTCCATCTGAAAGGCAACCTTCAGTGTCATGCAACCTCCTGACCGATTCGGCATCACGGGGCCGGGCCAGAGTGCTTGATGCCGCAGCAGGCGCACCGATGCAATCAGGTGCCGTTATTTGCGTCGTCATGCGCACAACGCATTCTCGACAATCGTGATTTGCCCAACGCGGTCGACCAGTGCCACATCGAACCGTGCATTGCTGTTCAATCCGTTCGGCAACTGGCCCATGTATTCGGCTGCCGCATCGAAAAGCCGAAGGATCTGATGTCTGGTCAGGCGTTGCGCTGCATCGGCGTGATTGCGGCTTTGCTTTACCTCGACAAAAACCGTCGTGTCACCGGCGCGCGCAATGATGTCTATCTCACCCCCGGCACCGCGCCAGCGCCTGGCAAGAATTGCCGCACCACCGTCAGCATAGCGGCGCGCCACCTGGCTTTCCGCCGCTGTTCCTGAGAGCCAGGCAGTCTTGCCCTTGATCGCCCGCATGCTTCTGTCCTTTCCGATCAGCCGTTTTCGTTCGCATCGCGCAATGCCAGCGCCATCTGGTATACCTGTCGCCTAGGGGCATCATGCGCCTTGGCCACATGGTCTGCCGCTTCCCGCAGGCTCATGTTGGCCATGGCCTCGGTCAGGGCGGCGGCCAAGACATCCGGGTCGTTTTGAACCGCGGCTGCGCGATCAATGACCAGCACGATTTCACCGCGCATCTCGCGCGTGCTGACGGTATCCAGCAGGTACCCCAGATCGCCCCTGATGACCTCTTCGTGTTTTTTGGTCAGTTCCCGGCATATGGCGCCCTCTCGTGTCGAGCCCCATTCTTTCACCATGTCCCCTAATAATTCCTGAATCCGCTTTGGTGATTCATACAGAACCAGGGTTGCCGGCACTGTTGCGGCCTCTTGCAGGAACCGCAGGCGCGCGCTGCGCTGGGACGGCGGGAAACCAAGAAAGCAGAACCTGTCGCTGGGCAGTCCCGCGACTGTCAGCGCGGCCAGGACTGCCGAGGCGCCGGGGGCAGCCATGACGCTGTGTCCGGCCTTGATCGCCTCGCGCGCCAGCCTGTAGCCGGGATCGGCCACCAGCGGCGTGCCAGCCTCTGATGCATAGGCGACCGAGCGGCCCTCTGCCAGGACCGACAGCAGGCGAGGTCGCATGCGCGCACCGTTATGGTCATGATAGGCCAGCAACGGCCGGCCACGCAGCGCAATTCCGTGCATGTCCATCAACCGGCGCAGGCTGCGGGTGTCTTCTGCCGCCAGCACATCCGCGCCGGCAAGGATATCAAGGGCACGCAAGGTAATGTCACGGGCTGCGCCGATCGGGGTGGCAATCAGATGCAGGCCGGGGCCGGGCGTCGGCTGGTGGCTGCCTTGCTTTGCCCCGCCCCCTTCGCCCTCAGGGAGTGAGGCTGCGTCGGGTTGGGCCGGCGCGGCCCGCGGCTGGTCTTGCGCGGGTTCCCGCGCGGCTGTGCGTCTTGGCATTGGTGCCTCTGCTGGAACGTTTACTTCGCGCGGCGTGTTCCTTACTGTCAGGCTTGTCCGTCGCCGCTGCAAGCGGTGATCGTCTGCCGCTATCGAGGAGTTGTCATGCCTTCCAACCTCCCTTCCCTGCCGCGCCGGCGCTTCCTTGGGGCGTTGCCTGCGGTTGCGGCCACGGTGTTTCTTGCTGCCTGTGACCCGGTCGGCTTTGCGCCCACGACCTCTCCGCGTGTCGATACTGCAGCCCCCGTACAGGTGGCGTTGCTGGTGCCTGGTGGTTCGGGCGATTCCGGGCGGCAGGTGCTGGCGTCAAGCCTCGAGAACGCGGCCAGGCTGGCTGTTGCCGATCTCAGCGGTGTGCAGGTGGATCTGCGTGTCTATGAAACCGCCGGCAATCCGCAACAGGCCGCCGCCGTCGCCACCAGGGCGGTCAGCGAGGGCGCGCGCATCATTCTGGGCCCCGTCTTTTCAGGCGAGGCCTCAGCGGTGGGCGCCGCCGTGGCCGGAAGTGGAATCAATGTGCTGAGCTTTTCCAACAACACTGAAATTGCCGGCGGCAATGTCTTTGTGATCGGCAATACCTTTGACAACACGGCGCGGCGACTGCTGGATTATGCCGCCAGCGAAGGGCGCGGGCAAATCATGATTGTCGCTGACCGTACCCCTGAGGGCGCGGCGGCCGAAGCGTCGATCAACCGGGCCGCCAGCGCCAGCGGCGCCGCCATCGTGGCCACCGAGCGCTATTCCTTTTCCCAGCAGGGTATTGTTGATGCGCTGCCATCGATTTCGTCGACCGCGCGCTCTTCCGGGGCGCAGACTATCCTGTTCACGGCGAATACGGCAGGTGCATTGCCGATGCTGGCGCAGCTTCTGCCCGAAAACCGGGTTGGACCGCCGCGCTTTCAGTTCATGGGGTTGACGCGCTGGGATATCCCGCCTGCGACCCTTGAATTGCGCGGGCTTCAGGGGGGCTGGTTCGCCTTGCCCGATCCGGATGTCAGTGCCCGGTTCGAACGCCGCTATCGCGACGCCTATGGCAGTGCGCCGCACCCCATTGCAGGGCTGGCCTATGACGGGGTCGCCGCCATCGGCGCGTTGATCGGTACAGGGCGGCAAGATGCGTTTTCGACGGCGGCGCTGACCCAGGCATCCGGGTTTGTGGGGGTCAACGGTGTGTTCCGGCTGCGCAGCGATGGCGGCAACGACCGGGCCCTTGCGGTGGCAACGATCCGTGACAATGAGGTTGTCATCCTGGATCGCGCGCCCAGGGCGTTCGGCGCCGCAGGCTCCTGACAGAGCGGCGTGGCGTGAGCGTTTCAGTGTCTGCCGATACCCTGGACGAGGGCGTTCGTGCCGGGTTTGCCAGCCCCCCACCGCCGCGCGACCCGCTGATCTGCGCGGCGGGCGAGATCGTTGATCTGGCGGCTCTGGACGAACGGCTGGCACAGGCCGTCGCGCCCCATGCCGAAGGGCGCGAGGCCCGCGCGGCTGCCGTTGCGGTGCTGGGCGACGCCATGAGGGCCGGCAACGCCATGTTGCGCGCGGCATTCGCGGCAGCGCCGCGTGATGCCCGCGCCTATGTCTGCGCCCAGACATGGCTGACCGATGTGGTGGTTACAGCCGCCCTTAACCTGGCCATGACGCGCCTGCATCCATGCAGCAACCCAACCAGCAGCGAACGGATTTCCCTGCTGGCCGTGGGCGGCTATGGCCGCGCCGAGATGGCGCCGCATTCGGATGTAGACCTGCTGTTCCTGACCCCGTGGAAGGTAACGGGCTGGACCGAAAGCGTGATCGAAAGCACGCTGTACATCCTGTGGGACCTGAAACTGAAAGTGGGCCATGCCAGCCGCACCGTGGATGACTGCCTGCGTATGGGGCGCGACGATTACACCATCCGCACCGCGCTGCTGGAGCATCGGTTTCTGACCGGCGACGCTGCACTGTCCGCCGAGTTGTCCAAACGGTTGCGCACCGATCTGTTCCGCAGTACGGCCAGCGATTTTGTCGAGGCCAAGCTGGCAGAACGCACCACGCGCCATTCCAAGCAGGGTGGCCAGCGGTACATGCTGGAACCCAATGTCAAGGAAGGCAAGGGCGGGCTGCGCGATCTGCAGACTCTTTACTGGATTGCCAAGTATATTCATGAGGTTGATCAGGCGGCCGAACTGGTGGGGCTGGGCTTTTTCACGCCGGATGAATACCAGAGCTTTCGCGCCGCCGAGACCTTTCTGTGGGCTGTGCGCTGCCATCTGCACCATATCACCGGGCGCGCGACCGATCAGTTGACATTTGATCTGCAGCCTGAGGTGGCCGAGCGGTTGGGATACGCCGATCAGGGTGGGCTGCGCGCGGTCGAGCATTTCATGCAGGCCTATTTTCGCCATGCCACACGTGTGGGCGAGTTGACGCGCGTGTTCCTGGTGGCGCTGGAAGTGCGTCATGTCAAGCGCGCGCCGGATCTGCTGGGCATGTTCCGTCGGCGCCGCCGTGTCAAACCCGGATACAAGGTCGATCTGAACCGGCTGAACATAGCCGATCCAGAGGCTTTTCTGGGCGATCCGCTGAATCTGTTGCGCATTTTCGAGGAAGCCTTGCGCACCGGCCTGTTGCTGCACCCCGATGCCATGCGCCTGATTGCCGGCAACCTGCACCGCATTGACGGCGCCATGCGCGAAGACCCTGAGGCGGTGCGCATCTTCCTTGACCTGCTGTTGAAGCATGGCAACCCCGAACGCGCCCTCAGGCGGATGAACGAGCTTGGCGCGCTGTCGGCCTTCATCCCTGAATTCGAGCCGATCGTGGCGATGATGCAGTTCAACGTGTATCATCACTACACGGTGGATGAGCACACGATCCAGTGCATGAGCACGCTGGCCCAGATCGAACGCGAGGAACTGGTCGAGGAGTTGCCCATTGCCTCGCGTATTCTAAAGGAGGGGGTAAACCGCAAGGTTCTGTATGTGGCGTTGTTCTTGCACGATATCGGCAAGGGGCGGCCAGAGGATCATTCGATGCTGGGCGCACAGATCGCCCGCCGTGTTGCGCCGCGCCTGCGTCTGAATGCGGAAGAATGCGAAACCGTGGAATGGTTGGTTCGGCACCATCTGCTGATGTCGGATACCGCCCAGAAGCGCGATATCGGCGACCCGCGCACCGTGCGGGACTTTGCCCGCGCCGTTCAGACCCGCAAGCGGCTGGACCTGCTGACCGTGCTGACGGTCTGTGACATTCGCGGGGTCGGCCCGGGCACATGGAACAACTGGAAAGCCATGCTGCTGCGTCAGCTTTACCGTGACACGGCCGAGGCCCTGGACAAGGGCATGGAGGCGCTCAGCCGATCCAACCGCGAAAGCGAGGCCAAGCGCGCCTTGCGCGAGGTGCTGACCGACTGGAGCCGCTCAGAACTGCGCACCGAGACACAGCGCCATTACGGGCCTTACTGGCAGGGGCTTTCAACGGCCACCCATGCCGCGTTTGCCCGGTTGCTGCGCGGTATCGGTGATGACGAGATCCGCATCGACCTGCACCCCGACGAGGCGCGTGACGCCACCCGCACCTGTTTCGCCCTGTCCGACCATCCCGGAACCTTTGCCCGGCTGGCCGGCGCGTTGGCGCTGGTGGGGGCCAATATCGTGGATGCCCGCACCTATACGACGCGCGACGGCTATGCCACGGCGGTTTTCTGGATTCAGGATGCCGAGGGCCACCCCTATGAAAAATCGCGCCTGCCCCGGCTGCGCAAGATGATCGAGCGCACCTTTGCGGGTGAAGTTGTCGCCTCGGAGGCGCTGAAAGAGCGTGACAAGGTCCGCAAGCGTGAGCGGCGTTTCCAGGTGTCGACCACCATCACCTTCGACAACGAAGGGTCCGACATCTACACCATCATCGAAGTCGATACGCGTGACCGGCCTGGCCTGTTGTATGATCTGGCACGCACCTTGGCCGAGGCGAATGTCTCTATCTCCAGCGCGGTCATTGCCACCTATGGCGTGCAGGTGGTGGATACCTTTTACGTGAAAGACATGTTCGGGCTGAAGCTGCATGCGAAATCCCGTCAGGAATCACTTGAAAAGCGCCTGCGTGCGGCGATTGAGGCAGGCGCGCAGCGGGCCGCAGGCGTGGGTTAGGCACGGCATCTGCCCCATGGCGCGGGCGGGTGCCCCGAAAGGGGCCTCGCTCTTGCGCCGGCGCCACCCCTCAGGATTTGCCGCAAGATGAACCAAGAGATGCCTGCACCATGACCCCAGTTCGGCTGATGCGCAGTTTTGCCACCGTCGGGGGCTGGACCCTGGCCAGCCGCATTCTGGGGTTCGTGCGCGATATCCTGATGGCCAAGTATATCGGTGCAGGGGCCGTGGCGGATGCGTTCTTCGTTGCGTTCTCGTTACCGAACATGTTTCGCCGTTTCTTTGCCGAAGGGGCGTTCAACGCGGCCTTCTTGCCGCTTTTCACCAAGAAGCTGAGCGATTCAAAGGACGAAGCCGAAGACTTTGCCCGTGACGCCTATTGGTTCATGGCCAGTCTGCTGATCGTCTTTTCCGTGGTGGCGATGGTGGCGATGCCACTTTTGGTGTTTGCGATGTCGGCGGGGTTTGCCGGTGATGACCGGTTTGATATGGCCGTGGTCTTTGGCCGCATCGCCTTTCCTTATATCCTGTTCATTTCGTTGACCGCGCTGATTTCCGGCATGCTGAATGCCACGGGGCGCTTCTGGGCGGCGGCGGCGGCCCCGATTCTGTTGAACGCCGCCTTTATCGGTGCACTGCTTCTGGGCGCGGCGATGGATTGGCCGATGGGGCTGGTGTTGAGCTGGGCTGTGCCGGTGGGTGGCCTGGCACAGTTGACCGTGGTCTGGCTGGCAGTTCGCCGGGCAGGTTTTCGGTTGAGCATCCGGCGCCCGCGGCTGACACCGGAACTGAAGCGTCTGTTCATCATTGCTGCCCCGGCGGTTCTGGCCGGCGGGGTGGTGCAGATAAACCTGATCGTGGGCCGGCAGGTGGCCAGCTTTACCGAAAACGCCATTTCCTGGCTCAGCTATGCCGACCGGCTGTACCAGTTGCCGCTGGGTGTGGTGGGCATTGCCGTGGGTGTGGTGTTGCTGCCAGAGTTGTCACGCCGTTTGCGTCAGGGCGAGGAAGCGGGCGCGCGCGACGCCTTCAGCCGGGGGATGGAGTTCGCGCTGGCGCTGACACTGCCTGCCGCAGTGGCGCTGGTGGTGGTGGCACAGCCCATCATTTCGGTCTTGTTCGAACGTGGTGCCTTCACGCGCGAGGATACGGTCAACACGGCGCTGGCGCTGGCCGTCTACGGGCTGGGATTGCCTGCCTTTGTGCTGCACAAGGTGCTGCAACCGCTTTACTTTGCGCGCGAGGATACGCGCAGCCCGTTTCGCTATGCCCTGAATTCGATGGTGGTGAATGTGGTCATCGCCGTGGGGCTGATGCCGTTTCTGGGCTTCATCGCCGCGGCCTGGGGTACAACATTGGCCGCCTGGGCGATGGTTTGGCAGTTGTGGCGCGGTGCCCGCCCAATGGGCGAGGCGGCGCGCCCCGATGCCCGCATGCGTGACCGTTTCTGGCGCATGATGGTTGCCAGCGCGCTGATGGGTCTGTGCCTGTGGGGTGTGGCATCCGGCTTGGCGCCGATGCTGGAAGGGCCTGCGCGCGCGTTCGGACTGCTGGCGCTGGTCGGGGTTGGCGGGCTGAGCTATTTCGGGCTGGGCGCCCTGATCGGCGCCTTCCGTCTATCGGATTTTCGTGACGCCATGCGCCGGGGCGACAAGGCGCCCCCGGCCTGAGCGGCCCATGGGTAGGCCCGTTCAGGCCGCACCGCCCAGCGCGATGAAGATCAGGAACAGCACGGCAGACAGTGTGGCGGCAGCCGGCACCGTGATCACCCAGGCGGCCAGGATGGTCATGATATGCACGCGCCGCACCACCTTGCGCCTGGTGCGTTCTTCGACGGGCAAGGCGTCCATGCTGCGGTTTTCGCGCAGGATGCGTTCATGATACCATTCGCGGAAGAAGCCGACACCGAATACCCCGCCAATGGCGATATGGGTCGAGCTGACCGGCAGACCCAACCAGGATGCGATGATCACAACAACCGCCGCCGAAAGGGCGACGCAATAGGCGCGCATGGCGTTCAGCCGGGTGATCTCGGAGCCGACGATGTGAATCAGCTTTGGCCCAAAGAGGATCAGCCCGATGGACAGACCCAGTGCGCCGATGATCATGACCCACACCGGAATCACGACCTGTTCGCTGGCGCCTCCTTCCTGGACGGCATGGACGATCGCTGCCAGCGGCCCAACGGCGTTGGCCACGTCATTGGCCCCATGCGCGAATGACAACAGGCCGGCCGACAGAACCAGCGGAATGGCAAACAACGCCTTGAGCGATTTGTTGCGGTTTTCCATCCCTTCGGATTGCCGGCGAATGACCGGCCGCATGACCAGCGTCAGCGGCACGCCGACCGCCAGGCCGATCAGCAGCGAATCAAGCAATGGAAAGCTGATCAACCGCGACAGACCCTTCAGCGCCATATAGCAGGCAAACACACCGCCCATGACCCCGATCAGCACCGGCACCCAGACCCGCGCCGCCGCTATCTTGTCCTGACGGTAGATGATCCGGTTATGGATGATGGCCAGAAACAGCGCCGCAATCAGCCCGCCAAGCACCGGCGAGATGACCCAGCTGGCGGCGATGCGACCCATCATCGGCCAGTTGACGGCGGCAAAGCCTGCAGCGGCGATACCCGCGCCCATGACGCCGCCGACGATAGAATGGGTGGTCGAAACCGGTGCGCCAACCCATGTGGCCAGATTGATCCACAAGGCGCCGGCCAGCAGCGCGGCCATCATTGCCCAGATGAAAACGCGCGGTGCTGCCACCGATTCGGGGGCGATGATCCCGCGAGAGACCGTGTTGACAACATCGCCGCCCGCCAGCAAGGCGCCTGCCGTTTCACAGATCGCCGCCACAACCAGGGCGCCACCCAGGGTGATGGCCTTGGCGCCAACCGATGGCCCCATGTTGTTGGCGACATCGTTCGCGCCGATGTTCAGTGCCATGTAGCCGCCAATCACCGCAGCAATGACCACGATGAAGGCGCCCGGCTGCGCCACGGTCAGGGCCAGGGCAGCGATGCCGACGATGGCAAGAAAGGCCAGTGCAATGCCCGGGGCGATCAGCGGGCGAGACGTGAACAGCAGCGCCTGTTCCATCAGGCTGATGCGGCCCAGGTCCTTGTCCAGCGTCTTGATGCCGCGTGGGTTCGGATCGGGTTTGGAGACCATGGTTGCCGTACTGCCTCGCGTGCCCTGCGCGGCCCCTGTCATGTAACTGTTACACTGCGCCTAACGCTAATTCGGTACCGGTTCAATGCGCCTGCGCCGGGGCGGGGCCGATTTCGGGCGATATCCCGGGGTTGAAGAAGGTGTCACCTCTGCTTACAGACCTTTCAGGTTGCCGGGAGCAGGAACGCGTGAGTGAAGATATCCTGATGGTCGGTGCGGGGCTGTCCGGCGCCGTGGCCGGGCGGGTGCTGGCAGAAGCCGGACACCGAGTGACCGTTGCCGATTCCCGCCAGCATGTCGCCGGCAATTGCCACACCCAGCGCTGCACCGAAACCGGCGTGCTGGTGCATGTTTATGGCCCGCATATCTTTCACACCGATGATGCCGAGGTGTGGGATTATGTGAACCGCTTCGAGCCGTTCATTCCCTATCGGCATCAGGTGCGGGCCACTGTCGATGGCCGTGTGTATGCGATGCCCATCAATCTGCTGACCATCAACCAGTTCTTTGGTCGGGCCATGCGCCCTGACGAAGCCCGCGCCTTTGTTGCTGCCCAGGCAGAGACGGGCATCGAGCCGCCGCGAAACTTCGAGGAGCAGGCGCTGCGGATGATGGGGCCGGCGTTGTATGAAGCGTTTTTTGCCAGCTATACCGCCAAGCAATGGGGCTGCGCCCCAGCCGAGTTGCCAGCCGCCATCTTGAAGCGCCTGCCGATGCGTTTCAGCTATGACGACAACTATTTCTTTCACCGCTTTCAGGGCATGCCCCGTGACGGGTATACGGCAATGGTCGCGCGTATCCTGGACCACCCCGGCATTACCCTGGAACTGGGGCGCACGGTGACACCGGATCAGGCACGTGCGCATGACCATGTTTTCTGGTCCGGCCCGCTGGATGCCTGGTTCGGGCACGACCGGGGATGGCTGGGATATCGTACCCTGGATTTCGAGCGGTTCACGGCACAGGGCGACTGGCAGGGCTGCGCCGTGATGAACTGGCCCGATGCCGATGTGCCCTTTACGCGCATCACCGAGCACAAGCATTTCGCGCCCTGGGAAGAGCATGAAAAAAGCGTGCTCTACCGCGAAACGGCCCGCGCCTGCGGGCCAGATGACATTCCTTATTACCCCATCCGTCTGGCGCAGGAAAAAGCCCTGCTGGCCGATTACGTGGCACGTGCGCAGGGTCAGGACGGGGTCACCTTTCTGGGGCGGCTGGGCACCTATCGGTATCTGGACATGGACGTGACCATCCGAGAGGCGCTGGATGCCGCGCGGGCCTTTCTGGCAGCGCGCAGTGCCGGCCAGCCAATGCCCGCCTTCGTCGTCTCACCGCTCTGAGTTCTGGCGGGCGCGGTTGGCGCCCTTGCCTATGTGGGCGGCTTGGCGTATGCGGCTTTGCCGCCTGCTATACGAATGCGGGCCGGCCAAGTCTCCGACTACCTTGCCAAAACGGAATCAGACATGACCCGCTCACTTCTGCCCGGCATTCTTGCCATGGCCGCCATCGTTGTGGCCTCGAACATTCTTGTCCAGTTTCTGCTGGGCGATTTCCTGACCTGGGGTGCCCTGACCTATCCACTGGCATTTCTGGTCAATGACGTGATGAACCGCGTTTATGGCCCCGGTGCAGCACGCCGCGTTGTTTGGGCCGGCTTTGCCACTGGCGTTGCCTGTTCACTGATCGGAACACAGATCATCGGCGAGTTCGGACCGCTGGTTACGCTGCGCATTGCCATCGGCTCTGGTCTGGCCTTTCTGGTGGCGCAGATGCTGGATGTGGTGATCTTTGACCGGCTGCGCGATCAGCGCTGGTGGAAGGCGCCGCTGGCCTCTACCCTGGTCGGCTCTACCGTAGACACTGCCCTGTTCTTTTCCATCGCCTTTTCTGCAAGCCTTGTGTTCATCGAGCCGGGCAATGATGTCTCCTGGGCGGCCGAGGCTGTGCCGCTTTTGGGCCGAGGGTTCGAAGCCCCCTTCTGGGTCAGCATGGCTATTGCCGACTGGATGGTCAAACTGGCGCTGGCAATGCTCGCTTTGTTACCGTTTCGGATAATCGTGCGGAAATTGGCGCAACCTGTCGCATGATTTCTTTTGACAAACACAAAATATGTGGCACGATTACCCTAATCGAAACATAGCGAAAGGAGGTGATCCAGTGTCTAGAGTGATATTGGAGAGAGGTGCCGGAACAGTCGGAGGTGACGCTTTCTGATGGCAGCCCACGGTTGCTGACCCTTCGATTGGGCCATGGTTGACGAATGTTCTAACCGGCCCCATCTCCTGATGCTCGTGAGGGCCGCTCTGTGCAGGGCGGCCCTTTCGATATATCGGGGCCACCGATCATGGTTGCACAAGGGCGCGATTCAATGGCCACTGGCCGGGAGGGCGGGATGCTATGGATCAATGACAGGGTCGCCCTGCAGGAGTGGGAACTGAGCGAGCAGTTCAGTCGTTCTTCCGGTCCGGGCGGGCAGAATGTGAACAAGGTATCCACCGCCGTCGAATTGCGGTTCGAGGCTGCTCGCAGCCCGTCGCTGGATGAAGCGGTCAAGCGGCGCCTGCAGCGGCTGGCCGGTCGGCGCTGGACGCGCGATGGCGCGTTGATCATCCGGGTAGAAGACACGCGCAGCCAGGCGCGCAACCGTGAACTGGCCCGCGCGCGCCTGGCCGAGCTGGTGGCGCAGGCACTCACGGCCCCCAGGCGCCGGATCGCCACCGCACCGACCAAGGCCAGCCAGCGCAGGCGGCTTGCAGCCAAAACGCACCGAGGCGCGTTGAAAGCAGTGCGCGGTCGTACCGCAGATGATGATCTTTGGTAGTCGATACCTGCAAGATGGTATTGCTGCTGATGGAAAAACGGAATGGCCGTCAGGCATGAAAAGCGAAAGGCGCAGGCCGGTGAAGGAATCCCCACTGAAGGCACTTGGCCGGCTGGTCAACCCGGTTTTTCGCCGGCCTGAGTTCATACAGGCCGCCGCATTGTGCCTGCGCGAAGGAAAGGCGGGGCGCGAGGTTCTGATGGTCACCAGCCTGTCCAGCAAGCGTTGGATTCTGCCAAAGGGCTGGCCCATGAAGGGGCGCACTCTGGCTGGCGCCGCATTGCAGGAGGCCTGGGAGGAAGCCGGTGTTGTGGGCACGGTCGATGACGTGCCTGTGGGTTTCTATATTTACGAAAAGCACCGCCGCGGCGGCTTTACCCTGTCATGCCGGGTCGAGGTGTTTCGGATTCAGGTTTCGGCCTTGATGCGAGAGTGGCCAGAAAGACACAAGCGTCAGCGAAAATGGATGCCGGTTGAGCAGGCAGCCAGACTGGTCGACGAACCGGAACTGAAAGCCCTGCTGACCTGTCTTTGAGGGGCCTTTGTCGGTATTTCGCTGCCGGTCGTCTTCAGGTGGCAGTCGATTCGGGCATCTGGGATGAGTGGTGCTCGACGATCTGCCATACCCCGTCGATCTTGCGATACACGAAGCTGAAGCGCGCCGGCACGGTGCTGACATTGCCACATTCCGTTAGCGTGAAGCAGTAGAGCCCGGAATGGATGGCGACATCGCCCATCAGCATCACATTGGATTCGATAATCTTGCCGACCGGCGATTTCTTCAGGAAATCAACGAAATACCGTTCGATCTCGGCGCGGTTGTGACGCACGGCATTCGACACGGTCGGCAAAAGGATGGCGTCTTCGGCATAGAGCGCCGCCACGCGGGCCGGATTTCGACTTAAAAGCGCCACATTCCAGTCATCAAACAGTCTTGCGACTTCGGTCGATTCGTCGGGCGGGGGCGAGGTCATGGTTGTGGGTTTCATCGGCGCTCACGTTGCACGGATTTGAGTTTGGGCAAGTCTAGTCAAGTATGCAAGGATGTAAAGGGATAAATTCATATCTCTGAATTTATCAGAAGGTTAAGGGGCGTTGCAATATGCAACACGCTGGCGCACGATTGATCGAACAATTGGGATTCGTGGCTTGTCGGTTGGTCATGGGTCATGTGCTGCTGCCCTCGGAACCTTTCCGGAAGAGGGCGACGGGACTTCACTTCAATGACGGCGGGTTGGGACAGGTAGATGACAAGGGGTATGCAGGAGCCATGATTACGCAACTGAAGCAGGCCGAGCGGGTGTTGGTCGACAGCGACCGCGTGTCAGAGTTGATGCGGCGCCTTGGCCACGCGCACGCAGAGGCCTATGTCGCCGAACGTGTCGAAGAGATCAGCGATCGGCTTGCCAAGGTAGAGGCGAGCCATCGGAAAGCGGCCTATGGCGATGTCGTACCCGATGCGGAAAGGGTTGAGCATCTCAGTGGCGAAATCGGCCTGATCAGCTTGGCCAAGGTGTCACACGATCTTCGAATTGCGGCATCACACGACGACAGCACAGCCTGCCATGCCGTCTGGGAACGGCTTGTGCGGATCGGAGACCGTTCGCTGGCCCAGGTGTGGGAGTTGCCCGCGTTGTCCATGTAACCTGGTCGGCGAAAGCACCGCCGCCTTTCGGCCGGCCGGGATCCGGCATCTCAGCCAGACACTTTGCGCCCTGGGGCGGGCTGCAGGGGGTGGTGCGGCACCTGCCCGTGCCCGAACGACGGTTCAGCGGTGGCCGCGGTACACCGACCCCGGGTGTATCGGTTGCCATCCGAGACAGAAAGCGACGGGTTCTGGCACTTTTCACGGACGAAATGGTCTGACTGGTACAACGACTGAGGCCGCCACCGGACATCGGTCACGCCTTGTGTTGTCAGATCTGAAGCCCGGCATGAATCATGGCCGCGTCGATCGCCGAACGTGTCGATGCCGTAACGGGCAGCAAGGGCAGGCGCAGTTCCTCAGCGCAGCGCCCAAGCCGTGACAGTGCATATTTTGCCCCCGCCAGGCCGGGCTCGATGAAGATTGCCTCGTGCAGGGGCATCAGCATGTCCTGATACGTCAGCGCGCGGGCATAGTCGCCGCACAGCGTTGCCTGCTGAAACTCGGCGCACAGGCGCGGTGCCACATTCGCGGTCACCGAAATGCAGCCGACCCCGCCATGGGCATTGAAGCCCAGCGCCGTGGCGTCTTCACCGGAAAGCTGGATGAAATCGGGGCCACAGGCGGCGCGTTGCTGGCTGACCCGCTCTATCCGCCCGGTGGCATCCTTGACGCCGATGATACGGGGCAGACGCGCCAGTTCGGCCATCGTTTGCACACTCATGTCGACCACAGAGCGGCCGGGTATGTTGTAGATGACGATCGACAGGGTGCAGGCGTCGTGCAATGTCCGGAAATGGGCCAGCAGCCCGGCCTGTGTCGGCTTGTTGTAATACGGTGTCACCACCAGGCCCGCATCGGCCCCCACGGCCTCGGCGTGGCGCAAAAAGCGCACGGCCTCGACCGTGTTGTTCGAACCTGCACCGGCCACCACCGGGACCCGCCCGGCAGCAGCGCGGACGACGGCTTCGATCACCTGCTCATGTTCTTCATGGCTCAGCGTGGGGCTTTCGCCCGTCGTCCCCACGGGGACCAGCCCGGTGCTGCCTTCGGCAATGTGCCATTCGACCAGCGCCTCCAGCGCGTCGAAATCCACCGCACCGTTCCGGAACGGTGTCACCAGCGCCGGCAACGAGCCCTGAAGCATGATCTGTCTCTCCTTGCACCACGGGCGGCGGGTGCCTGACCGAAAACCCGTCGGTGCGCCGAAAGGGCGGTTGCTTGCCGAAGGCGCCCGCCTGACCGTTCGCCTGACCGCTTTGTGTGTTGCACCTGACAGGCTGGCGGTTAAACCTTTCACAAGCGTTGATCAAGATGCAAGCATGACCCTTCAGCTCCCTCGTATTCAGGCCGCATTCGGCATTGCCATTGTAGCCAGCCTTGCGGCAGAGGCAGCCGCAGACAGCCACCCCCATGCGTTTCGCGGCGGGATGGACGGTGGCGATGGCGCGGCGCTTGTGCTGGCCTCGGCGCCGGGGCAATCGCTGTTTCCCGTGCCGCGCCCGTCTCGAACCGCCTTGGCCGCGCCGTCACGGGCGGCGGCCACGGCCACAACCACAGGCGCGTCTGCTGTTGCTGTCCCGTCGCTGCCTGCTGCGATCAGCGCACCGCCGCCGCGCGCCGCGGGCGCGCTGGGCGCGCTTTCGCAGGCGATCGAGGCGGGCGACGCGGGGGCCGTGCGCACCTTTACCGCGCTTGCCGGCCATACCGGCGCGCGCATCGCCCTTTGGCGCGCACTCCGCGCGGGCGAGGCCACGACCCTGCAATCCTATGCCGATTTCCTGGCGGGCCATGATCACTGGCCGCTGACAAACCAGATTCATCGCCAGGCGGAAAGTCTGCTTGACGCGGCGCCTGCGCCGGTGGTGCTGGAGTGGTTTGCCGCGCGCGAGCCTGTCTCGGCCGAGGGGGCGCTGGCGCTGATCCGGGCGTTGGAGGCCAGTGGCGACACCGCGCGCGCGCAGGCCAATGCGCGCGCGGTGTGGCGCAGCCAGACCCTGACCGAGGCACAAGAGGCCACCCTGCTGGCCCGCCATGGCGATGCGCTGCGTGATCTGCATGCTGAACGTCTGGATGAAATGCTGTGGCGCGGCGCCACCGCCAATGCCACACGCATGCTGGAGCGCGTGCCGGCGGGGCAGGCTGCGCTGGCGCGCGCCCGCCTGGTGCTTCAGTCTGGTGCCGATGGCGTCAATGCCCTGATCAACGCGGTGCCCGCAGCACTGGCCAACGATCCCGGTCTGGCGCATGACCGCTTTGTCTGGCGCATGCGGGCCGGCAATCTGGACAGTGCAGCCGAACTGTTGGCCGAACGGTCGCGCGACCCGCAATCGCTGGGCCGCCCGGAATCATGGGCACTGGCGCGCGAAAGGTTGGTGCGACGGGCCAATAACGAAGGGCAGTATCGACTGGCCTACGAGCTTGCCAGTCGGCACGGGTTGGACGACGGTCTGCGTTTCATCACGCTGGAATGGCTGGCGGGTCATATCGCCCTGCGACGCCTGAACGATCCGCAGACCGCGCTGCGGCATTTCTCGGTGTTGGGTGATCGGGTGTCCAGCCCGATCAGTCTGTCGCGCGGTGCCTGGTGGGAGGCACAGGCCCAGGATGCTTTGGGCAACACGGATGCCGCGCGCGAGGCGTTGGCGCGCGCGGCCGTGCATCAGACGGCGTTTTACGGCCTGCTGGCCGCCGAACGGCTGGGCCAGCCGCTGGATGATGCCCTGATCAACCCGCCTGCCTATCCGGACTGGCAGCAGACCGCACTGGCGCAATCCGATCTGCTGGAGGCGGCCTTCATGTTGCATGCCGCCGGTGAATGGCACGAAGCGCGACGTTTCATCATGCATCTGGCCACCATGCTGGGCGATGACGAGCCAGCACTGGGCGCGCTTGCCGATCTGTGGCTGGAACGGGGCGAGCCCAATTTTGCCGTCAATGTTGCCAAGATCGCCGTTCAATCCGGCGTCGTGCTGCCGCGCGCCAATTTCCCCCTGACCGGGCTGGAGCGCCTTTCCCTGCCCGCACCGGCCGATCTGGTCATGGCCATTGCCCGCCGCGAAAGCGAATTCGACGCCGCCGTGATCAGCCATGCCGATGCCCGCGGGCTGTTGCAGGTGCTGCCCTCTACCGGCGCATTGACTGCGCGGCGCCTTGGCGTGGCCTTTGATGCGGCGCGCCTGACCACCGACCCGGGCTTCAACGCGCTGCTGGGGGCCGGCTATCTGGCACAGATGGCAGACCAGTTCGACGGCGCGTTGCCCCTGATCGCTGCTGCCTACAATGCTGGCCCGGGCCGGCCGCGCCGCTGGATCACCGAGTTCGGCGACCCGCGTGACCCCTCGGTCGACCCCATCGAATGGGCCGAGCGCATTCCCTTCGCCGAGACGCGCAACTATGTCCAGCGCGTGCTGGAAACGCTGGTGATCTATCGCGCCATGCTCTCGGGCGACCCTGCCATCCGCCTTGGCGACATGCTGCGCGGTCGCGGGTAGCGCGGCGGGCACAGCCATGGCGCCGGCCGTCAGGCGCCGCGTCCTGCCACCTGCTTGCACCTGCGGCATCTTTGCGTCACGTTCCACCATTCGACAGGAGGGTCATTCATGCGCCACGGCGGGCAGATACTGGTGGATCAACTGCAGATTCACGGCGTGCGGCGGGTCTTTTCGGTGCCGGGCGAAAGCTTTCTGGCGGCGTTGGACGGACTGCACGAAAGCGGTATCCAGAATGTGGTCTGCCGCCATGAAGGTGGCGCCACCATGATGGCCGAGGCCCATGCCAAGCTGACCGGACAGCCCGGTGTTGTCTTTGTCACGCGCGGGCCGGGCGCCACCAATGCCTCGGCCGGTATCCATGTCGCGCGGCAGGATTCGACGCCGCGTATCATGTTCGTGGGACAGATCGACAACACCCACCGCGACCGGGAGGCGTTTCAAGAGGTCGATTACCGCGCGTTTTTCACGCCGATCGCCAAATGGGCCGCCGAGATCGACCAGACAGAACGGCTGCCTGAATATATCAGCCGCGCCTTTCACCTGGCCAGCTCGGGCCGGCCCGGCCCGGTTGTGCTGGCGCTGCCCGAAGACATGCTGTCGGCCCGTGCCGATGTGCCTGACATCCCCGCGCGTGCCCCGGCGCCCGCGTCGGTTTGCAGTGATCAGATCGATGCCGTGCTGGACATGCTGTGCCGCGCACAACGCCCGCTGGTGGTGGCGGGGGGGTCGGTGTGGTCGGCGCAGGCCGCGCAGGATCTGGCGCGCTTTGCCGGAAACTTCGATCTGCCGGTCGTCGCTACCTTTCGCCGGCAAGACAGGATGGACAACCGCCATGCCCATTATGTCGGCGATCTGGGCGTGGGCATGAATCCGGCGCTGGCGCGGCGGCTGCAACAGGCCGATTGCCTGCTGATCATTGGCGCCCGCTTTGGGGATATTGCCTCGGGCAGCTATGAACTGGTCAAGCCCGCGGCACCAGGCAAGACCATCATCCATATCCACCCCGACCCCGATGAACTGGGCCGCGTTTTTCGCCCCGATCTGGGCTTTGCGGCGCCCGCGGTCGATGTGCTGGCCCGGCTTGCCCGGCGCAAGGCCCTGGCCCACCCCGACTGGGCGGAATGGACCTGCAGCGCCAAGGACGATCACCGCCAATGGTCGACACCGCGCGAAACGCCGGGCGCGGTCAAGCTGGAACAGGTCATCGCCTGGCTTTCGGAAAACCTGTCTGATGATGCCATCATGACCAATGGCGCCGGCAATTTTGCCGCTTGGCTGCATCGCTATTTTCGCGCTCGTGCCTTTCCCGGCCATCTGGCGCCCACTTCGGGCAGCATGGGGTACGGCTTTCCCGCTGCCGTGTCGGCGGCGCTGGAACACCCTGACCGGCAGGTCGTCTGCCTGGCGGGTGATGGTGATTTCCAGATGACCCTGAACGAGTTGTCGACCGCCCGGCAGTATGGTGCGGCCTTTGTCACCATTGTCTGCAATAATGGCCGTTATGGCACCATTCGCATGCATCAGGAACGTCATTACCCTGGCCGGGTCAGCGGCACCGACCTGTTCAACCCCGATTACGCGGCGCTGGCGCGGGCCTATGGCGGGCACGGCGAAACGGTCGAGCATACGCAGGATTTCCCCGCCGCCTTTGAGCGTGCGCGCGACTCGGGCCTTCCTGCGGTGATCGAATTGCGGCTTGATCCGCAGGCGCTGTCTCCGGGGCAAGAGCTTGACACAACGCGCGAACAGGGCCTGGCTGAC
>JAFIED010000133.1 GCA_020832805.1 Pararhodobacter sp. | reverse complement strand
CAGGATGATCACGATCCCCATCAGGATCACCGATTGCGCGGCCGACGAGCCGATGTTCAGGTTCACGAAGCCATCGCGATAGACCTTGTAGACCAGAATGTTGGTCGCCTGCGCCGGTCCGCCCTCGGTCGTGGCATGGATCACGCCGAACGTGTCGAACATGGCATAGACGATATTGACCACCATCAGGAAGAACGTGATCGGCGACAGCAGCGGAAAGACGATGGTCCAGAAGCGTTTCATCCGGCTGGCCCCGTCGATCGCCGCGGCCTCGATCAGCGAATGCGGCACCGATTGCAGGCCGGCCAGGAAGAACAGGAAATTGTAGCTGATCTGCTTCCAGGCGGCGGCGATGATGACCATGATCATGGCGTCATTGCTGTTGCGCCGATGGTTCCAGTCATAGCCCACCATGTCCAGGATATAGGGCAGCATGCCCAGCGGGGGGTTGAAGATGAACCACCACAGCACGCCGGCGATGGCCGGCGCGATGGCATAGGGCCAGACCAGGAATGTGGTGTAGCTGTCACGCGAGCGGATCATGCGGTTGACCATCACCGCGAACAGAAGGGCCACCGACATCGACAGAAGCGTGGTGCCAACAGAAAAGATGAAGGTGACCTGAAGCGAATTCAGATAGAGCGGGTCGGCGAACAGCCGCTGGAAGTTCTCGAACCAGACAAAAGTGGGCGGGCGGATACCAAAGGCATCACCCTGGCGATAGACCGATTGCAGAAGCGCCTGATACGAGGGCCAGATAAAGAAGATCAGGGTGATGATCACCTGCGGCGCCAGCAGGGCATAGGGCAGCCACCAGCTGGAAAAGGTCATGCGTTTGGTCTGCATCGGATTCCGCCCGCCGGAAATAGCAAACGGCCCGCCCCGGCCGGGGCGGGCCGTACTGTCAGGATCAGTTCATTGCGGCTTCGAATTCGCGCAGCAGCGCGTTGCCGCGGCGCACGGCGTCATCGGCCGCCTGCTGACCGGACTTGGACCCCGCCATCACCGCCTCCATCTCTTCCGAAATGATATCGCGGATCTGTACGAAGTTGCCAAAGCGCAGACCGCTCGAATTCTCGGTCGGCGGGTTTAGCGTCATCTGCCGGATCGAGGTGTCGGCGCCGGGGTTCTCGTCGTAATACCCCTGTTCGCGGGTCAGATCAAACGACGCCTGGGTGATCGGCAGATAGCCTGTGTCCTGATGCCACTGGGCCTGAACCTCGGGCTGCGACAGGTATTCGAAGAAGGCCGCGACGGCGGCGTATTCCTCATCCGAATGCCCGGTCAGCACCCAAAGTGTGGCCCCGCCGATGATGGTGTTCTGCGGCGCGCCTTCGACATCGTCATAATAGGGCTGGAAACCGAAACCGACATTGAAATCAGAGTTACGCAAGACGCCCGCGCGGCTGGCCGACGAACCGAAGACCATCGCACATTCACCCGCGTAGAAGGCCGGAAAGGCATCCGGGCCCGGCCCGGGGCCGCCCCAGCGAAAGGCGCCGGCTTCCTGCCAGGCGAAAAGGTTGTCCCAGTGGCGGGCGACCAGGTCGTTGTTGAACACGAATTCGGTATCAAAACCCTCGAACCCGTTGGCGCGCGTGCCCAGCGGGATATTGTGCCAGGCCGAGAAGTTTTCCAGCATCACCCAGCTGGGCCATGAGGTGGTGAACCCGCAAGGCGCCGCGCCCGATTCCAGGATCTGCACCGAGGCGGCTTCCATCTCGGCCCAGGTGGTGGGCGGGCTATCCGGGTCAAGCCCGGCGGCTTCGAAGACGTCGCGGTTGTAGTACATGATCGGCGTGGAGGAGTTGAACGGGAAGGACAGCATGTTCCCGTTCGGAGCGGTGTAATAGCTGACCACCGTATCCAGATAGGCGTCGGGGTCGAAATGCACGTCGAAATCGGCCATCAGCTGATAGATCGGATAGATCGCACCCTCGGCGGCCATCATGGTGCCGGTGCCGACCTCGAACACCTGCAGGATATGCGGCTGCTGGCCGGCCCGGAAGGCGGCGATGGCGCCGGTCATCGTTTCGGTATAGGTGCCGCGATAGCTGGGGACGACGCGGAAATCGGACTGGCTTTCGTTGAAGGCCTCGGCGACACCTTCCAGCAGCTCGCCCAGCTCGCCGCCCATCGCGTGCCACCAGTTGACGCTGACCTGCGCCTGAGCCGCCGTACCGGCAAGGCAGAGCGCCAGCGCACTGCTGGCCAGAAGACTACGGTAGATCATGGAATTCCCCCTCGGTTGCAATGATGCCTGAAGCCGGTGAAATGCGCGGTTTTCAGCACATCGTCTCGATAATCTTCGTTTATGACAGCTTGATGTCTCCCCACGAAAGAAACCACTCGAAAAAACGCTTCAAGTCCAGACAAAAAAACCGGGCACATGCCTGTGCCCGGTCCGTTCATGGGATTCGACCGCCGTGGTCTTGCGTCAGCTCGAATAGCGAGGGTGCGGATTGGACGCCACGCGCGGGCGGACGTGCCGCCGCTGCGGCCCCCAAGCCCCCCAGCCCAACAGTCCCGATAGCGTGACACTGCGCAACCCGCGCGCCTGAAGCCCCTCCAGCGCGGCGGGCACGGCGCGAACCGTGGGCGCATGGATGTCATGCGCCAGAATGATGGCCCCGGGCCGCGCCCCCGCAACCATGCGCTGCGCCACGACCGAAGATCCGGGGCGGCGCCAGTCCTGTGGGTCAACCGACCAGATGACCGTGGGCAGGTTGCGTTCGGCCGCCAGCATGCGGCTTTGTCGTTGCGTGATGGCGCCATAAGGCGGGCGCATTGTCACCGGCACGTGGCCGACGGTTTCGTAGATCACTTGCTGGGTTCGGTCTATCTCGCGCATGAACTGGGCGTTGCCCAGCCGCGACAGGGTCGGATGGGCCCAGGTATGGTTGCCCAGTTCGTGCCCTTCGGCAACCATGCGCTGCACGATCTCCGGATAGCGTCGCACCAGCGAACCGATCACATAGAATGTGGCGCGCGCCCGGTATTGCGCCAGAATGTCCAGCAGGACCGGCGTATGGACAGGGTGCGGCCCGTCATCGAAGGTCAGCGCGACCAACGGTTGCACCGTCTCGACCCGGTTGAGGTGAACCAGCCCGTGCTGGCGCATGGCGACAGGCACCACGGTCTGTGCGGCGGCAGGCCGAACACTGGCAACAATGGAAAGGGGTGCGGCCGTGCCACCAAGGCACAGCACACCCAAGCCGGAGAGCACGCTCCGGCGATCAAATTTGTTCACACTATCCCCCGAAAGTGCGTATGGCAGCTGATCAGAGTCGTAGAGGTGCAATGCCGGGTCGCAAAGCTGATTCAGAAATAATGACAGCCGGGCCTAGTGCACATAACTTTCCCAAACCCAACATGTTGGAAATATTGCATTGATCGCCCGATGCTTCGTTGCAGCACGGCCACACCTGCTGTCAGGCGGCGGGCGGATTTCTGCCTGTTTCCGGGCAGGTGGGCGCTGACAGGCGGCATAAATGACGAATCGGCCCCTGGCCCGGCTGGTTGTCAAAGCCGGTCGCGCAGGGAAAACCACAGCATCGCCGCCACCAGCAGCGGCGTGCGCAACATGGCGCCCCCCGGAAACGGCAGCGTCGGCACGCTGGCCATCAGATCAAAGCGCTCCGCCTGCCCGGCTATTGCCTCGGACAGAAGCTTGCCGCCCAGCGTTGCCATCGCCACACCGTGCCCGGAATAGCCGGACGCACTCAGCACATTGCCCGTCAGGCGTTCGAAATGGGGCATCCGGTTGACCGTAATGCCCAAAGTGCCGCCCCAGGCATGGGTGATCTCGATATCGCGCAGTTGCGGGAAGATCGCGGTCATGGGCTTGCGCACCGTTGCGGCGATATCGGGCGGAAAGCGGTAGCCATAGCTTTCGCCGCCGCCGAACAGCAGGCGGTTATCGCTGCTGAACCGGAAATAGTTGATCACGAATTTCGAATCGGCCACCGCGTGGTCACCCTTGATGATGCTCGCGCGCTCGGCATCAGACATCGGCCTTGTTGCCGCGATGAAATTGTTGATCGGCATCACGCGTGACGCAACGCGCGGCTGCAACCGCCCCAGATAGCCGTTGCAAGCCAATGCCAGAAAGCGCGCCGTGATATGGGCGCCATCGGTGGACACCCGCGCGGGATCACCCGGCATGAGCGCCGTCACGCGCGACTGTTCGAACATCCGCACGCCCGCTTCCTGTGCCGCCCGCGCCAGCCCCAACGCATAGCGCAGCGGGTGCAGATGGCCGGACCCCATGTCGATCTCGCCCCCGTGATAAGCGGGCGAGCCGACCATCGCGCGCATCTCCTCGCGCGAGAGCGGGCGCACGCGGTCATAGCCGTAATCGCGCGCCAGCTTTTCAGCATAGGCGTGGTATTCAGACACGAAACCCGGCTTGTGTGCGGCATGGATGATCCCGTCGGCCCAACCGGCATCCGGCGCGTGGCGCGTCGCCAGATCGCGCACCAACGCCACCGATTCCAGCGCCATATCCCACAGCGCCCGCGCGCGAATTTTGCCAACGGTGCGTTCCAGCCAGTCCTGATCCTGCCGCTGGCCGGTGCCCACCTGACCGCCGTTTCGGCCAGAGGCGCCAAAGCCCAGGCGCTGCGCCTCCAGCAGGATCACGTCATAGCCACGCTCCGCCAGATGCAATGCCGCCGACAGCCCGGTGAAGCCCCCTCCGACCACACAGACATCGCACGAAAGCGCCCCCTCGGCACGGGGCTGCAAAGGCAGCGGCTGTGCGGTTTCGGCATACCAGGAACGCGGGTATTCACCCGGCCGATCATTGGCGGTCAGCAAATCCATCAGGCGGCTTTCAACATGCCCTCGGCCCGCATTTTTGCATGCGCTTCGTCCAGCGCCGTGGTCACCCGGTCCATCAGGATGTCGATCTCTTCCGGCGTGATGACCAGCGGCGGCGCAATCACCATCCGATCATAGACATGGCGCATGATGACATTGTTGGCGAAACACCGTTCGCGCGTGATGAAACCCGCCGCGCCCGGCTCGGCAAAGGCCGCGCGCGCCGCCTTGTCCGGCGTCAGCGCCAGTGACCCCATCAGCCCCACCAGCTTCGTCTCGCCCACCAGCGGGTGATCAGCCAGCGCATGCCAGCGTTTCGCCAGGTGGGGATGAGCCACATCGCGCACATGCTCGACAACCCGCTCTTCCTCCAGCAGGCGCAGGTTTTCCAGCGCCACCGCGGCACAGACCGGGTGGCCGGAATAGGTATAGCCGTGGTTGAATTCATCCCCTGCTATCACGTCGGCCACCGCGTCACAGATGATCGACGCGCCGATGGGCGCATAGCCCGATGACAGGCCCTTGGCCACGGTCATGACATGGGGGCGGATGCCATAGGTCTGGCAACCGAACCAGTTGCCGGTGCGCCCGAAGCCGGTGATCACCTCGTCGGCAATCAGCAGGATGTCATGCGCGTCACAGATGCGCTGAATCTCGGGCCAATAGCTGTCCGGCGGCACGATCACCCCGCCGGCGCCCTGGATCGGCTCGGCGATGAAGGCGGCGACGCGGTGCGCGCCCAGTTCGGCGATCTTCGCCTCCAGTTGCCGGGCGCGGGCAATGCCGAAATCCTCGGGGCTCATGTCGCCGCCTTCCAGGAACCAGTTGGGCTGGTCGATATGCACGACATCCGGAATGGGCAGCCCGCCCTGCGCATGCATCGCCGCCATGCCCCCCAGGCTGCCGCTGCCGACGGAAGAGCCGTGATAGGCATTGCGCCGGCTGATGATGACCGTCTTCTCCGGTTTGCCCTTGCGCGCCCAGTAATGCCGCACCAGCCGGATGTTGGTGTCATTCGCCTCTGACCCGGACCCGGCAAAGAAGACATGGTTCAGATCGCCCGGCGCCAGTTCGGCCAGCCGCGCCGCCAGAGCGATGGCGGGCACATGGCTGGTCTGGAAGAAGGTGTTGTAATAGGGCAGCTCTGTCATCTGCCGCGCCGCCACCTCGGCCAGTTCGCGCCGGCCGTAGCCGATGTTGACGCACCAAAGGCCGGCCATGCCGTCGATGATGCGCGCGCCCTCACTATCGGTCAGCCAGACGCCATCGGCACGGGTGATGATACGCGCGCCTTTCCTTGCCAGACCGTGACCGGCCGTAAAGGGATGCATATGGTGCGCGGCATCCAGCGCCTGCAATTCGGCGGTGGGCATATGATTGGTGATCTGTTGCATGACGTCCCTCTTTACGGCGTGGGTAAGCAGGCAGGCGGGCAGGCAGGCAAGACTGACATGGCGCCTCTTGGCCGCCGTTTGGGCCAGAATACGGGGGATCGGGCATTTCTGCAACGGGATTTGATCAAATTACCCAGCGTGCCTGCCGCTGCGTTCCGGTTGCGGTGGCTTCTGCACGGCGGCACCCTGCCCCAACCACACGCAGCACGAACGCCGCCATGCCAGATACCCTTACGCCAGACAGCCACCCATCCCACCCGGGGCATGAGAACGCCAGCCCAAACGGTGCAGCCACCACAACCGCCTGTTTTGCCGCAGGCGCGGCCCGGCTGCAGGGGACGCTGTTCACAATACCTGAAATGCCCCCTCGGCGCGCGATCCTCATCAATCCCGCAACCGGCGTGCCTGCCGGCTTCTACGCGCCGTTTGCCGCCTGGCTGACCAGGGCGCATCAGGCCGCTGTCCTGACCTGGGACTACCGCGATTTCGGGGCATCGGGCCGGCCATACGGCTCGCGTGCCACGATGACCGACTGGGCGGTTCACGACCCCTGCGCCGCGCGCGACTGGCTGCGCGGGCAGTTCCCTGACCTGCCGCTCTGGGTTATCGGTCATTCCCTGGGGGGCATGGCACTGCCCTTCCAGCCGCGCCTGGACGAGATTGCGCGCGCCATCGTCATTGCCGGCGGCCCTGTTCACCTGCACGACCACCCGTGGCCCTTTCGCGCCCAGGCCTGGGCGCTGTGGCATGTCGCGGGACCGCTGAGCACGGCGTTACTGGATCACCTGCCAGGACGGCGCCTTGGTCTGGGCAACGACCTCCCGGTTTCGGTGTTCCATCAATGGAAACGCTGGTGCACCAGGCCCGGCTCGCTGCCTGAAGATCCTGACCTGCCTGCGCCCGAACGCCCGGGCCTGACCTGCCCGGTCAAACTCGTCGCGCTGGATGATGATGTGATGATCCCCCCCGCATCAGTCTGGAAACTGGCCCAGTGGATGCCGGCGGCGCAGACCAGCCAGACCTTGCTGCATCCGGCCGAACACGGGCTGCGCACCGTCGGCCATATTGCGGCCTTTGCGCCACGCAATCGCGTGCTCTGGCCCCTGATCATGGCGTGACCTGGTCTTTCATCTTGCCACAAATACTCACGGCATAGCGGCTCCACCGGTCAGGCGATCCCGCAATGCGCCGCCTGTAAAACCGGGCCGCGTCGGCCCGCAGGGCAGACGGCGCCCCGCAACCCCGCGAGGGGGGGGGCGCCCGCCCCCC
>JAFIED010000130.1 GCA_020832805.1 Pararhodobacter sp. | reverse complement strand
CCAGCGGCACCGCCATGGCGACAGGCAACACCAGATAGATACCCGCCAGCATCGGAAACAGCCCCCGCGTTGCCCGCTGGCGACGCGGGCGCGCCGTGGCGCTCGCCAGAAACACGCCCACTGTGGCAAACATCAGACCGGCATACAGAAAGCTGCGCCCGATGGGGGCATGGCCGGTCAGAAAACCATGGGCCGCCGGCACAAGCATCAGCAGACCGCTGACCAGTACCAGCAGCACCAGAAGCGGCACATGCAACAGACCGGCAGCACGGCCCGCAGCGGGCGTAGTACCCGCCTGCCCGCCGGTGGTGGTGGCCCCGCGCCGCGCCTTCATGGAACCCGCGCCATCCCGGTGCCGTCATCGCCGGCTTCAGGCAAACCGCCTCTGGCCTTGACCAGGTGCGCTGTCACGCTCAGAACCACTCGACCGATACCTGCAACAACCGCTCGACCGCCGGCACATCGGTCTTCAGGGCAAAAAGCACCAGGACATCGCCCGCCGTCAGTTCGGTATTTCCGCGGGGCCGCACCAAAGTCCCGCCCGGCTTCATGATGGCCCCGATCAGCACGCCCTCTGGCAAATCAGCCGTCGCAATGGTGCGCCCGGCCAACGAGGAGGTTGACAACACCTGCGCCTCGATCACTTCGGCCTCGCCATCGCCAATCGCATAGATCGAGCGGACGCGCCCGTGGCGGACATGACGCAGAATCGACGATACGGTCGTGGCGCGCGGGCTGATATGGGCATCAATGCCCAGACTGCCCATCAGCGGCACCATGCTGGGGTCGTTGACCAGCGCGATTGCCAACCGGCAGCCCATGGCCTTGGCGCGCACGCATGACAGCAGGTTCGTCTTGTCGTCATCGGTCAGCGCCAGCACGACATCGGCGCGTTCCACCTCGGCCTCGGCAAGCATCGCATCATCCATCCCGTCGCCATGCAGCACGATGGTGCGTTCCAGCGCATCCGCCGCACGCTCGGCGCGGCCACGATCACGCTCGATCATGCGGGTGCGCACGCGGTCTGGCTGCGACTCCAGCGCGCGCGCCACGCTCAGGCCCACATTGCCGGCACCGATCAGGACCAGCCGTTCCTGCCGTGTCTGCGGCTTGCCAAAGACCTGCAAGGTGCGCGCCAGATCCTCGCGCTGGGCAATCACATAAACCTGGTCGCCGGCGAAAAGCTGGTCGCGCGGCTCTGGCGCGAACAACCGCTCGCCCCGGCGCACACCGACCACCATGGCCTTGAGGGTGGAAAACAGCTCGGTCAACTGGTGCAGCGGGGTGGACAGGACCGGGCAGTCCTCTTCCAGGGCGATGCCGGCCAACTGTACCCGCCCGTCAAGGAAATCCTGAACGTCAAAGGTAGAGGGGGCAGCGATGCGCCGCAGGGCCGCGCGGCTGACCTCTTGTTCGGGGTTGATGATCACATCAATCGGCAACTGGTCACGCCGGAACAGATTGGAAAAGCGCGGGTCAAGGTAATCCTGCGTGCGCAGCCGCGCAATCTTTCGGGTGACATCGAACACCGAATGCGCCACCTGGCAGGTGATCATGTTCACCTCATCGGCATGGGTGGCCGCGATGATCATGTCGGCATCCCGCGCGCCGGCCTCTTCCAGCACCGATGGGTGCGAGGCGAAACCGATGACGCCCTGCACCTCCAGCGTGTCGGTCGCCCGCCGCACCAGCGCCGGGTTGCTGTCGACGATCGATACCTCATTGGCCTCGCCGGCCAGTTGCCGGGCTATCTGCCAGCCTACCTGCCCGGCCCCGCATATGATGATCTTCATTGCCTGGCTGTTCCTGCCACTTGCCGCCGATACCGGCCACGCACCCCTGACGCCACGCCCGTCACAAGGCGCGACCCTGCCCCCGCCCCGCCCCGCCCGTCAAGCACGAAGCGCATGGTGCCAGGCGCACGAACCAGTACCAGCCGCTAGGAATCATCACCCCCAGCACGCCCGCCTGACAGGCTGGCAGTATTCACGCCCAGGGTTTTCAACTTGCGATGCAGGGCGGAACGCTCCATTCCGACAAAGGCGGCCGTGCGCGAGATATTGCCGCCAAAACGGTTGATCTGCGTCAACAGATACTCGCGCTCGAACAATTCACGCGCTTCGCGCAGGGGCAGCGTGGCCAGCCCACCGGACAAGACGACGCGCCCCTCCTGCGGGTCACCGGCGGGGTCGCCGGCCAGTTCGCGCCCCTCGATCGGGCCGGTTCCGTCACCCAGGATCAGTGCACGCTCGATCACGTTGCGCAACTGGCGAATGTTGCCCGGCCAGGTCATCGCCTGCAGTTGCGCCTCGGCCTCGTCCGACAGGCTGCGGCGCGGCAGACCCTGGGTCTGGTGGAACAAGTCGATGAAATGATCGGCCAGGGGCGGGATATCCTCGCGCCGCTCGGTCAGGGCAGGCACCTGGATCGGCACCACGCTCAGCCTGTCGTACAATTCCTGTCTGAAATTGCCTGCCGAAATCTCGGCGCGCAGATCGCGGGTGGTCGATGAAATGACCCGCAGGTCCACGCGCACCCGGTCATTGCCCCCCTCGCGCGTGAAGGTCTGATCAACCAGCACGCGCAGGATCTTGGACTGCGTGCCGGGGGGCATGTCGGCGACCTCGTCCAGATACAGCACGCCACCGTCGGCCTGTTCCAGCAGTCCCGGCAACACGCCATGGGCCGTGCTTTCCTGACCGAACAGAACCGCCTCCATGCGCTCTGGCTCGATGGCGGCGCAGGCCACGGTAACAAAGGGCGCATCGGCGCGGGCCGAATTGGCATGGATGAACCGTGCTGCCACCTCCTTGCCGCAACCCGATGGGCCGGTCAGCATGACGCGCCCGTTCGACCGTGTGACCTTGCCCAGTTGCGCGCGCAACGCCTTCATCGCCGGGCTTTGCCCGATCATGACCCCGGGCGTGCCGTCGCGCTTGCGCAGGCTCAGGTTTTCGCGCCGCAGGCGCGCGGTTTCCATCGCCCGCCCGATGACCACCAGCAACTGATCGATATTGAACGGTTTTTCAATGAAGTCATAGGCGCCCTTCTTGATGGCGGCGACCGCGATCTCGATGTTGCCATGACCGGAAATGATGACCACCGGTATCTCCGGATGCTCACGCCGGGCCCACATCAGGATACCGATGCCGTCCATGCGGCTGTCCTTCAGCCACAGATCCAGCACCAGGGTCGCGGGCGGGTCGGCGGCGATGGCCGCCAATGCCTCGTCCGAATTGGCCGCCATGCGGGTCTCATAACCCTCGTCGCGCAGAATCTCCGAGACCAGTTCGCGGATGTCGCGCTCGTCATCAACGATCAGGAGGTCGCTCATGTCTCTGCCTCGCTTGTGGTGCCGGTCACAGCGGTCTGCCCGGCTTCGTTTCTTGGATTGCGCCGGCGCCCGCCCCGGCCCGTGTGCAGCAGCGGCAGCCGCACCACCGCCATGGCCCCGGCATGCGCCGGTTCCTCGCCCTCGAAACCCGGTGCCGGCATCAGGGCCAGCGTACCGCCGTGTTCCTCGATGATCTTCTTGACGATCGGCAGCCCCAGGCCCGTGCCCTCGGCACGGGTGGTCACATAGGGCTCGAACAGGCGCGCGGGATCATCCGGCAGGCCGATGCCATTGTCGGCAATGCTTAGTGTCACAACCTCGTCATCCTGCTGCATGGCGATCTCCATGCGCGGCGACCACCGCGCATGATTGTCAATTTTTTCTTCTTTTGCAGCAATGGCTTCTCCAGCGTTCTTCATCAGATTTGTCAAGGCCTGACCGATCATGGTGGCATCGATATCCAGGACAACCTCGGCCTGCGGCAGGGAGGTGCTGATGACCGTACGCTCCATCGCGGCCTCTTGCAGCATGACCGCATCGCGCACCAGCCTGACCAGATCGGTGGGCCTGCGGTCAGGTTCCGGCATGCGGGCAAAGCGCGAGAACTCGTCAACAATGCGCCGCAAATCGTTGGTTTGCCTTACAATTACCTCTGTCAGCTCGGTCAGGGCACTGGCCTGTTCCTGTTCAAGGTGCCGGCTGAACTTGCGGCGGATACGGTCGGCTGACAGCTGGATCGGCGTCAACGGGTTCTTGATCTCATGCGCAATGCGCCGGGCGACATCGCCCCAGGCGGCCATACGCTGGGCAGATACCAGCTCGCTGACATCGTCAAAGGCCACCACATACCCCTCGACCAGCCCTGCCGCGCTGCGCCGTTCCGCCAGGCGCACAAGCAGCGTTTCCAGCCGCCCGGCGCGGCTGAGCCGCAACTCGTCCTGCACGCGCCCGCCCAGGCGCCCTTCGCCATCCTGCAGCCGTTCCAGCAGCGTGCCAAACTCGGGCACCGCTTCGGCCAGGGGCTTGCCCTGCACATCGGCGGGCAACTGGATCAAGGTTTCGGCAGCGCGATTGACGAAATCCACACGACCATCCGCATCCAGCCCGATAACCCCGGCCGTGACAGAGCCCAGCACCGAGTCGAACAGGCGGCGGCGCTCCTCGATCTGGCTGGTATTGGCCAGCAGCGCATCGCGCTGCGCCTTCAGCTGCCTGGTCATCTGATTGAAAACACGACCCATTGTGGCGATTTCATCATCGCCCTTTTCCTCGGGTACCTGAACGCCCAAGTCACCGGCGCCCACGGCCTCTGCGGCGCCGGCCAGTCGGCCCACCGGGCGGGAAAGACGCTCGGCAAACCACATGCCCAACCAGATGGCGGCCAGGATCAGAATCAGGGCAAAGCCGATATAGATCAGTCCAAAATTGAAAAGAACGCGCCCACGCTCGCGTTCCAACTGGTTGTACAACTGGATGGTCACCTGGGTTTCGTCCAGCAGGCTGAGGATTTCGCCATCCACCTCTCGCGCGATGTACAGCAACCTGTCCGCGCGTCCCTCCAGCGGAATGATTGCACGAAATTCGTTTTTTTCCCAGTCTCTTACAAGAACAAGTTCACCCGATGCCGCCCGCCGCAGATCGGCTGGTTCGGGTTCGATGAAGTCGAACAGGAACGAGCTTTCGCCGCGCAGCCGAAGCGTGCCGTCAGCATCGATGATGAAGGCCACGCGCAGACCACGCTGCACCGCGGCCTGTGCCTGGGTCAGCACCTGGCGCAGCTCGCCCTCGCTGATGAACGGGGCTTCGCGCAACCGATCCTCGATGATCCGCGCGGTATTGCGCCCGTCCTCGATCAGATTGGTTTCCTGCTCGGCCTGATAGGCTTCGGCCGCGGCCAGCGAATTGCCCACCACGTTGCGCACCCGGTCAGAAAACCACCCCTCCAGCCCGATATTGATGGTCAGCACGGCGAACACGGCAACGGTGACCGTGGGCACCAGCGCAATGATGGCAAACAGCGCCGACAACCGCAGATGCAAGCGCGAACCGGCCGAACGCGAGCGCCGCGCAGCGATCAGTTGCGCAATGCGGGCCATCACCAGCGCGGCGACCACCAGCACATAGATCAGATCGGCCAGCAGAACCAACCGCAACGAGGGCAGGTTCGGCGTTACGGTTACCGGGCCCAGCACCGCCACGGTGGCCAACACCAGCAATGGCGCCAGACCCACAAGGATGATGGTGCCAAATGTCTGCAAACGCCGTCTAAACGGGCTACGGCGTGGCGGGATCTGTGGGCCTGCCAGCGAGTCTGTGTCGGTGCCTGCCGTTGTTCCGGCTGTCATGGATGCCCGCGCCGCAATATGCCTGTGTCTCATGCAGACGCCACTGTCTTGCAGTCAGTGCCCGATTGCGCCCCTGCAACCCGGCGACAGCCCCATGAAGCGCCAGGAACTGCGGCACATGCGCCACGCCCCTGTGGCTTTCCTACATCAATTTCCGGCGCCGTGTCACGCGGATATCCAAATCGGTGATCTTTTTGCGCAAAGTATTGCGATTGATTCCCATAAGATCAGCGCAGCGCGCCTGGTTTCCGCCGGAATATTCCAGCGCCACCTCGATCAGCGGCCCCTCTACCTCGCGCAGGATGCGTCCATAGACACCGGGTGGGGGCAGATCGTCGCCATGCAGTTCGAAATAGCGCCGGACATGGCGCCCCACGGCCTCGGCCAGTGTTTCGCCGTGGCGCCCCTCGCCCGGGCTGGCAACGACGGGGTTCCCGCGCAACGCCCCTTCCAGCTCGGCGCGGCCGATCTCGGCCTCCTGGCCGGTAATGACCAGCCGGCGAATGATGTTGACCAACTGGCGCACATTGCCCGGCCATTCATACTGGCGCATCAGTTCCAGCGCTGCGGGCGAGAGGCTGCGCACCTGGCCGGTCTCGCGCCCGGCGCGCGCCAGAAAATGGTCGGCCAGCAAGGGGATATCCTCGATCCGTTCGCGCAACGGCGGCACGTGCAGGGTAATGCCGCCCAACCGGTAGTACAGATCCTGCCGGAAGTTGCCGGCTTCCAGCGCCGGGGCCAACCCGCCATCGGCAATGGCAATCACGCGCGGCCCCTCGTCATCCAGCTGATCGAGCAGGCGCACAAGCCGGCCCTGCGCCGCCGGGTCCAGATCGCCCAGCCCGTCGATGACCAGCGAACCGGCGCGCGCGCGCGCTGCCAGCGCCGTGACCGCGCCCGGGTCGCCCTGGCCCAGATCCTGCGCCGTGGCCAGCACATAGGGCTGGGCGCGCCGATCGGAAAAGTCATGCAAGGCACGGGCGATCAATGATTTGCCGGTGCCGGATTCGCCGGTGATCAGCACCGGCAACTCGGCATTCATGACCCGTGCCACCAACCGGTAGAGCGCCTGCATCACCGGGGTGCGGCCAACAAGGGGCAGATCGCCGTCTTCAGGCGCCTCGATCACCTCGCGCACCGGCGCGGCGCTGGCTGTGCGCGCATGGCGCCCGCCGCTTTCCATTGCGCGCGCCGCCCGGCCCAGCAGATCGGGCAGATCGAACGGCTTTGGCAGATAGTCCCAGGCGTCGGCCTCGGTGGCCTGAATGGCCGTCATGATGGTATTCTGCGCCGAAATCACGATCACCGGCAGGCCCGGCCGCAGGGCGCGGATACGCGGCAACATCTCGATTCCGTTGCCATCGGGCATGATGACATCGGAAACCACCAGATCGCCCTTGCCCTCTTCCACCCAGCGCATCAGCGTGGTCAGGCTGGAGGTGGCATGCACCCGGCAGCCTGCCCGCGTCAGCGCCTGGGTCAGCACTGTGCGGATTGTGCGGTCGTCATCGGCAACGAGAACGGTGCCATCCATCAGTCAGTCTCCTTGGTTTGCGCGGCCGAAGCCTGCGCGGGCGGCGCGGACGGCGCCATCGGCAATGACACGCTGAAAACGGTGTGGCCGGGGACTGAATCGCATTCGATCCAGCCATCGTGGGCAGAGATGATCTTGGACACCAGGGCCAATCCCAGCCCGGTGCCATTCTCGCGCCCGGACACAAAGGGCTCGAACACGCTGTCGGCAATGGCGGGCGGCAGGCCGGGGCCATCGTCGATGATGTCGACATGCAGGGGCAGCGACACATCGCGCCCACGGTCGTCGCGCAGGCGCAAGCCGCGCTCGAACCGGGTACGAATGCGGATCTCGCCGCCATCGGGCTGGGCCTGGGCGGCGTTCTTCAGCAGGTTCAGAAAGACCTGCAGCAACTGGTCGGCATCGCCCCAGACAGTAGGCAGCGAGGGGTCGTATTCATCGCGCAGGGACATATGCGCCGCAAAGCCCACCACCGCCGAGCGCCGCGCGCGTTCCAGCACATCGTGGATATTCACGGCCTGCCGGCGCGGCGGGCGCTGATCGCCGAACTGTTCGACCTGGTCCAGCAACGCGACGATGCGCCGGGTCTCGGCCACGATCAGGTCGGTCAATTCGCGGTCGGCGGGTTTCAGGCCCATCGACAAAAGCTGCGCCGCCCCGGCGATTCCGGCCAGCGGGTTCTTGATCTCATGCGCCAGCATCGCTGCCATGCCGGTGGCCGATTTCGCCGCGGCCTTGATCGCCTGGGCCCGGCCCAGGCGCCCCGCCACCTCGCGCGGGGCGACCAGCAGCAGCAGCGTCTCGCCCGCCTCTTCTACCGGGGCAAGCTGGAGGTTGCACAGCACCGGCGCGCGTTCACCCGTGCAGACCTCGGCATCGTTGATGAAGATCGGCGCGCGGTTATGCCGGGCACGCGTCACGGCCTCTTCCATCGGTGCATCGATCGACAGACGGTCGAACACCGGTTCTGCAATCAGCGCGCTGCGAGAGACAGACATGAACAATTCCGCCGCCGGGTTGCAATCGGCGATCACCTCGCAGCCATCGCGCTGCGCCAGCAGAAAGGCCGGCACCGGCAGCGCCGACCAGATCATGCCGGGCACCGGCGCCACGATCGGCTTGCGGCGCGCCGGGGTCATGCCGCGCGTTCCTGCGGTTGCAGCGCCTGTGGCAACAGCGCCAGCACATCGGCCGGGTCCGTCAGACGCATCAGCCGGGCGCGCAGATCAGGGGGGCCGCCGGCGGCATCGACATACCAGCCCAGATGCTTGCGCGCCACGCGCAGGCCGATATCGCGGCCATAAAAGGTCAATATCGCGGCGTAGTGGTCGGCCACCAGATCAACCAATGCCGCCCCCTGCGGGATGGCGGGGGCTGGTGTGCCAAACAGCGCCGCGGCGATCTGCGCCAGCAGCCAGGGCCGGCCCTGGGCCCCGCGCCCCACCATCACACCCGCCCCGCCAGAGGCCGCCAGCGCCGCCCTGGCCGAGGCCGCATCGGTAATGTCGCCATTGGCAATGACCGGCACCGGCACCGCCTGTGCAACGCGGCCGATGGCGCGCCAGTCGGCCTGACCGGTATAGAACTGCGACCGTGTGCGCCCGTGCACCGTGATCATGCCGACACCGGCCCCTACCGCGCGTTGCGCCAGCGCGGGGGCGTTCAGGCAGGTTTCATCCCAGCCCAGGCGCATCTTCAGGCTGACCGGCACGGAGACCGCGCCCACCACCGCATCGATCAG
Organism: Pararhodobacter sp.; assembly: GCA_020832805.1. Classification (GTDB taxonomy): domain Bacteria; phylum Pseudomonadota; class Alphaproteobacteria; order Rhodobacterales; family Rhodobacteraceae; genus Pararhodobacter. Next base: position 1,044 of record JAFIED010000130.1, on the reverse strand, counting down.
CCCCAGCGCATGATCAAGATCGCGCATCAGCGCCGATCCGGACAGCCCGCCCACAACCTTTTTCGCCGGGCAGCCCATGTTGATGTCGATCATCGGCGCGCCTTCACCCGCGGCCATGCGCGCGGCCTCGGCCATCGCGCGCGCCTCGCGCCCTGCCAGTTGCACCGATGTCGGCACCTGACCCGCCGCCATGCGCGCCCGCGCCCGGGTCGACGCGCGGCGGGTGATCATTTCGCCAGAGGCGATCATCTCTGACACCAGCAGCCCCGCACCAAATCGGGCCACCACCTGCCGGAATGGCAGGTCGGTGATGCCGGACATCGGCGCCAGCAGCACCGGCGACGTTATCGGAACCGGAAAGGGAACAGCGTTCATTGGATGCCAAAACCTTGCGCGTCACGCGGCGCCATGTCCCGCCTGTGTAGCCTGCGAAAAGCCCGTTGGCAAAGCAGCAGCTAGGTCACATTGCGCACCAATTGACCATATGCATTGTTTTTAATCACTTTTGCCCGGTATTCATGCAAAATGCCAAGGGCATGGGCAAGGCTGGTCACAGGTCCCTGGCCCTGGCACCGGGCACCAGCCGCTTGCCGCAGTTCGCCCTATGACCTAAGCAGTCAGCATGAAGGCAGATACCGCCGTGATCCTCGTCGCCGCCGGAATCGGCAGCCGCATGGGCGGCGGCCTGCCCAAGCAGTGGCGCCCGCTTGCCGGCCAGCCGGTGCTGGCGCATACCGTCGCCGCCTTTCGGGCGGCCGGGCTGACACGGTTGATCGCCGCCATCCGTCCCGAGGATGCGCCACGCGCACAGGCGCTGGCCCTGCCCTGGGTTGCCGGCGGCGACACCCGCGCAGCCTCGGTTCGCGCCGCGCTCGAGGCTCTGGCCCCATCGCCCCCGGCACGGGTGCTGATCCATGACGGTGCCCGCCCGCTGGTCTCGCCCGCGCTGGTGGGACGGGTGATTGCCGCGCTGTCCCACCATGACGGCGCGGCGCCGGGGGGGCCCGGCGCCGCCCCCCTTTTGCGCCCCCCACCCCGCCCCCC
>JAFIED010000147.1 GCA_020832805.1 Pararhodobacter sp. | reverse complement strand
AAAATCCTTCTGGCGCGCGAAACGCGACAACCGTATCCTTCGTCATGTGGCATATCCTTTTCTCTGCGAGAACTGTGGCGCGTCAACAACGCCTTGATATGCCACCCAATCACCCCATCACCAACTTTCGGCTATTGCTCGGAGGAGCATGCGGTTCATCAGAGACAGACTGGAAGACTACATCGCCGCACTGGTGACCGCTGGTGTCGGCCTGTTCATATTCACCGAAGCTGCCAGCTACCGCATGGGCACCCTGCAACGCATGGGGCCGGGCTATGTGCCCTGGCTGCTGGGACTGGGAATGATCCTGCTCGCGGTGATTATGGTAATCACCGCCCGGCCCGGCAAGGTGACCCTGTCCTTCCGCATGGAACAGTTCCGAGGCGTGCTGTTTCTGGGTGCCTCGCTTGGTGCCTTCGCCCTGACCATCGAACGCTACGGCCTGTTGGTGTCGGTCTTCCTGACTGTTTTCCTGGCCGCGCTGGCCAGCCCGCGCAGCCCGCTTCTGGGCGCGCTGGTGCTGGCGGCGGGAACGGCCATCGCCTCGGCCCTGGTCTTCCGGGTGGGCCTGGGCCTGCAGATCAGGGCGTTCTGACATGTCTCAACTGATTTCCGACGTCGCGCTGGGTTTCAGTGTTGCCGCATCGCCCAGCGGGCTGCTTTATGCCTTTCTCGGGGTGTTTCTGGGCACCTTTGTCGGCGTGCTTCCCGGTATCGGCATCATGGCAACGCTGGCCATGCTGTTGCCGATCACCTATCACCTCGAAACAACCTATGCCCTCATCATGCTGGCAGGAATCTATTACGGCGCCTCCTACGGCGGTTCCACGGCATCGATCCTGATGAACCTGCCCGGCACTGCCACCAGCGCGGTAACCGGTCTGGACGGCTATCCGATGGCCCAGCAGGGCCGTGCAGGGCAGGCGCTGTTCATGACGGCCATTGCCTCTTTCTTCGGCAGCATCTTCGGTGTCATCCTGCTGGCCGGTTTCGCCGTGCCGCTGGCGCGCGTAGCGCTGAATTTCGGACCACAGGAATATGTGGCGCTGATGGCGCTAGGCCTGATCGCGGCGGCAGTCATCGGCATGGGAAGACCGATCCGGTCACTCGCCGCGGTGCTGCTGGGGCTGGCCTTGGGGCTGATCGGGCTGGACCTGAACAGCGGTGTGGCCCGCTTTACCTTCGGGCAGACCTTTCTGTTCGACGGCTTGCCACTGGTGGCGGTGGTTCTGGGCCTCTTCGGTCTGCCCGAGATCATTGCCAATGCGGGCCGCTACACCATGCCGCGCGTGCAGAAAACCAGTCTGCACCTGCGCGACATGATGCCCACGCGCGACGCCTGGCGCCGCGCGGCGAGGCGTATGGCGCGCGGCTCGGGCATCGGCGGGCTGTTCGGTGCGCTGCCGGGCACTGGCGGGCTGGTGGCGACCTTCATGTCCTACGCAGTGGAACGCAAGGTCAGCAAACATCCCGAAGAATTCGGCAAGGGCGCAATCGAAGGTGTCGCAGCACCAGAGGCGGCAAACAATGCCGCCGTGCAATCGGCCTTCATTCCGACGCTCAGTCTGGGCATCCCGGGCGATCCGGTGATGGCGATCATGCTGGGTGTGATCATGGTGCATGGCATTCTGCCCGGGCCGGGGCTTATCCAGTCGCAGCCGGATCTGTTCTGGGGGCTGATCGTCAGTTTCATCATCGGCAACCTGATGCTGCTTGTGCTGAACCTGCCGCTGGTCGGCATCTGGGTGAAGCTGTTGCAGATCCCTTACAACATGCTGTTCCCGGTCATCGTTGCCTGCCTGTGCATCGGCATATACAGCGTGAACTATCAGTTGCTGGACATCGTGGTCCTTGCGGCCTTCGGCTTTCTGGGACTTGCCATGCGCGCGCTCAACTTCGAGGTGGCGCCGCTGCTTCTGGGTTTCGTGCTGGGCCCGATGCTGGAGGAACATTTCCGCCGCGCCCTGATCATCAGCGGCGGCGATCTGACAACCTTCGTGCAGCGCCCGATCTCGGGCACGATCTTTGCACTTATCGCGTTGCTGCTGGTCTGGGTGCTGGGCACGGCACTTTGGCGCGCGCTGCGGCGCAAGCGTGCCGTAACGGCCTCTGCACCCGTGGCAGGCAAGGAGTAATGCACCGCCACCGCCGGCGAGCCGCCATACCGATTTCCGAAATCCGGCAACCCAGGGAAAGGAACACCCGTGAAGAATGACCTGATCAAAAGCACGATAGAGGACCATGTCGCGGTCGTCACGATGGACGCACCGCCGGTGAACGCGCAGTCCCGCGAATTCATGGAGGAACTGATCGAGGTCTTTGACGAGTTGAACGAGACCCGAGGCGTCCGCTGCGTTGTTCTGACCGGAAACGGGAAGTGCTTTTCGGCCGGTGCCGACATCCGCGCACGCGCCAAGGTCGGCCAGGGCACCCCGGGCGACACCTACCGCCATCTGCGTCGCGCGCGCGAGGTGGGTTTCGTGATTACCGAGATGAATATTCCGGTCATCGCGGCGGTGAATGGCCCGGCGCTGGGCGCAGGCATGGGGCTGGCGATCTGTTCGGACATGATCGTCGCCTCGACACGCGCCGTATTCGGTTTGCCGGAAATCGACATCGGTCTGATGGGCGGTGTCCGCCACACCATGCGGGTGTTTCCGCTGGCGCTGACCCGGCGCATGGTGTTGACGGGCTGGCGCGTTCCAGCCGAAGAACTATATCGCCGCGGCCTGATCGAGGCCTGTGTCGAGCCCGAGGCGCTGATGGAAACGGCAATGGAAATGGCCCACGCTATCGCCTCGAAAAGCCCTGCGGCCGTGCGGCTGGCCAAGCGCGCCATCAACACTGTCGAGACGATGGGCCTGAAAGATGGCTACCGGTTCGAACAGAACCTGACGGTAGAGATGACGCGCCACGAGGATAGCAAGGAAGCGATGCGCGCCTTCATGGAAAAGCGCCCACCGGTGTTCCGAGACGACGCGTGACCGTAGGGCCGGCGGCGCTTCGTTGATCATTCAGGCGGCGCCTCCGATCACCGGGGGCGGCGCCTGTGGCGCCCCGCCGGTGCCCCTGGCCCCAGGCTTCAGCCGCCCGTACCGGCGCTCAACAGGTAATCACGATATTGCTGACGCAGCACCTTCTTGTCCAGTTTGCCGGTGGCGGTAAGCGGTAGGCTGTCGACAAAGACCACGTCGTCGGGCAACCACCAGCGCGCCACCCTTTCGGACAGGAAGGTGATGATCTCTTTTGCCGCCGGGTTCTGGTCGGGCTTGCGCATCACCAGCATCAGCGGTCGTTCCTGCCAGCGCTCATGCGCCACCCCCACCACCGCCGCCGCCTCGACCGCGGGATGACCCAGCGCGGCGTTCTCCAACTCGATCGAGCTGATCCATTCGCCGCCTGACTTGATCACATCCTTGGACCGGTCGGTCAGGGTGACAAACCCCTCGGGGTCGATGCGGGCCACATCGCCGGTAGCGAACCAGCCATCGGCATCCAGCACAGCGTCGCCCACCCCGCCGAAATAGCCGGAAAGCACCCAGGGGCCGCGCACCATCAGCTCGCCCGTCACGACACCGTCATGGGGCAGTGCCTGCCCCGCATCATCGACGATACGCAATTCCACACCGAACATCGCCCTTCCCTGGCGCGCCAGCACGTCAATCTGCCGGTCCAGAGGCAGCGCCCGGTGATGGGGCAGCAGCGTGGCAACGGTGGCGAGCGGGCTGGTCTCGCTCATGCCCCAGGCCTGGAAGGCATGCACGCCGGCATGATGGAACCGCTCGATCAGCGCGCGCGGTGCTGCCGAGCCGCCGATCAGCAACCGCTGGAAGGGCAGCAGGGCCGGATCGATCCCGGCCTCGTCAAGATACCGCAGCAGGCCGATCCATACCGTCGGCACCCCCAGCGAGAAGGTGCAGCCCTGATCCGTGGCCAGATCAAACAGGCTTTTCCCGTCCAGCTTCGGCCCTGGCAACACCAGCTTTGCCCCGCACATGGCCGAGGCATAGGGAATGCCCCAGGCGTTGACATGAAACAGCGGAACGGCCAGCAGCGTGCTGTCCGCCCGCGACAGGTGCAGCCCGTCGGCCTGACAACACAGAAAGGCGTGCAGAACGGTCGACCGGTGGGAATAGAGCACGCCCTTGGGGTTGCCGGTGGTGCCCGAGGTATAGCATAGGCCCGAAGCCGCGCGCTCGTCCAGCGTCGGCCAGTCCAGTGTGCCGGTCTCGGCCGCCAGCAGCGTTTCGTAGCACAGAAGGTCATCGCGCCCGGCCGGCATATGTTCGGGGTCGGTCATCACGATGCGGTGGCGCAGACGGGGCAGCCGCTCGGCAAGCTGATCCACCAGATCAAGGAAGGGTAGATCGAAGGCCAGAACCTCGGCGCCGCCATGGTTCACGATATACTCGATCTGTTCGGCAAACAGGCGCGGATTGACCGTGTGCAGCACTGCCCCTATCCCGGGTACGGCGAAGTACAGCTCCAGATGCCGGTGGGTGTTCCAGGCCAGCGTCGCCACCCGGTCGCCCTGCGCCACGCCAAGCCGCGCCAGTGCCTGCGCCCCCTGCCGGGCACGCCGTGCAGTGTCGGCCCAGCTTTGGTGAACCGCCCCGCCCTCGCAGGGGATGCCGACCACGGCGCTGTCGCCGTGGTATTGCTCGACATGTGTCAGAAGGGACGAGATCAGCAGCGGCCGATCCTGCATAAGGCCCATCATGGTCTTTCACAGCTCCTGATCATGCCAGGCGGCCGCAACGGCCACCGATGCCCGGCAGGCGGGTGGCCTTCATTGCGCGGCAGTCGCCGCTTCAGGGGTGTGCGCCGGCCCGGTCTCGGCCCGGGCCTCGAATACCAGATCCCCATAGCCGCTGGCGGCTACCGCCTCGCAGGCCTCGCGGTATTTGTGAAAGCCCCCGGTGAACATCAGCATCCCCTGCGGCTTGCCCTTGATGTTCGACCCGACCCACCAGGTTTTCGCCTTCATCAACAACGTGTTGTCCGCCAATGCCCGGACCCGCTCCATCCAGGCTTCCTCTGCCGGCAACCCAGCCTCGACAGCACCTTGCCCGGTGCGGTTCATATGGGTGATCAGATCGGCGATCCAGTCCACGTCATTTTCGCTGATCGTGATGATATTGGCCAAGGCCGCCGGGCCATTCGGGCCGGTGGTCATGAACAGGTTCGGAAACCCTTCCATCACGATCCCCAGAAGCGAGCACGGGCCATCGGCCCATTTCCCGGCCAGCGGGCGGCCCTCCCGGCCCGTGATCTCGAACGACAGCATGGCACCGGTCAGCGCATCGTAGCCGGTTGCAAGGATCAGCACATCCAGTTCCGTCTCGCCTGAGCGGGTGCGCACGCCCGTCTGTGTGATCTCGACGATAGGGTCTTCCAGGCAATCGACCAGATGCACATTGGGCAGGTTGTAGGTTTCGTAATAGCCGGTATCCAGACAGGGGCGGCGTGCGAAGATGGGATAGCCGCGCGGCAGCAGCCTTTCTGCAAGCCGAGGGTCAGTGACCGTCTGGCTGATCTTTTCGCGCACGAAATCGGCCACCTGATCGTTTGCCTGCTGGTTGGTCATCAGGTCCGAAAAGATGCCCAGGAACGTGTGCCCGCCATGCGCCCAGGCCTGTTCCATCAACTCGCGCCGATGCTCTGCCGGCAGGCTGAAGAAGGGCCGGGTGGAAACGGGGCGCGCACCACCCGTGGGGTTCTGCCTGCAGGCAGCACGAATGGCGGGGTAGTTACGCTTCAATTCGTCCTGATAGGCATCGTCCAGTGCCCGGTTGCGCATCGGCAGGGTGAAACTGGGCGTGCGCTGGAAAACGAAAAGCTGGCAGTCGGTGCGCCCCAGCGTCTGGATGATCTGCATGCCGCTGGATCCGGTGCCGATCACGCCGATGCGCTTGCCGGCAAGATCCGGCGCCTGATGGGGCCATTTCGCGGCACGCAAAAGCGTACCCCCGAAACGCGCGATGCCGGGAATGTCAGGGTCGGTGGGCATCGACAGCGGCCCGGTGGACATGATGCAGAATCGCGCCTCGAAGACATCGCCGCGGTCAGTGCGTACCACCCAGAGCTGGCGCGCATCGTCCCAGCGTGCGTTGGTAACGCGGGTGTCAAAGCAGTAGTGCTTGCGCAGGTCCAGCCGGTCGGCAACGAAATTGGCATAGGCGAGGATTTCCGGCTGGGAGGCAAACTGCTCCGACCAGGACCATTCCTGCTGGATCTCATCCGAGAAACCATAGCTGTAATCGACCGACAGAAGATCACAGCGCGCACCGGGGTAGCGGTTCCAGTACCAGACCCCGCCGACATCGCCTCCGGCCTCGATGCTGACAATGTCGAAACCCATCTCTCGGAACTTCCAGGTAGCATACATGCCCCCGAAGCCCGCACCGACGATCACCATATCGACGCGCCGGGCGCGCATCTCGACTTCAGCCATTTTCTGTCCTCCCCTGGATGGCGGCCAGGGCAGGGCAAAAGAGCCATCAGCTGTGCAACTGGCCCCCTGTGCCGGCAACTGTCCTGCCGCTGCCTGTGCACAGGGAACCGGTTTTGCCATTGCAGCGCAACGATTCACATCACTGTATGAATCAATTCACATTTGTGAAAAACCGACCGGCCGAACAGCCGATCTGGCAGGCGCGCCGCAACCGTGTCAGCCTTGGCGAGTACTTTCGACCGGGATGGCGGTGGCGTCTGATCCGGTCACCGCGGCAGCGCGCGCCGCTTCTTGCAGGGCCGCCAGATAGCTGTCGAAGTTCTGGCGCACCCGTTCCTGCACACCGCCAAGGCCCAGCGTGACCGGGCTTTCCATGATCGTACCGGGCATCAGCACCGCGATCGCGGCGCCACCGGAAAAGGGCAATCCCTCGGCCCAGCCATAGCCGCACCGCCTGACTTCGGCGACGCGGCGGAAAATCTCGCTGACCTGAACGCGCGAGGCTGCATCGGGCGTGGCGATATTCGCCCGGCGCACCATGTTCTCGATCCTTTCGTCAGACATGGTGGACAACAGCACCCAACCCGCCGCCGATTGCGTGATCGGTCGCACAGTACCTTCCTCGATGTAAAACCGCAGGGCGTGGATGGATTGCCGCGTCTTCAGGTATTGCAGATAGACATCGTTACGCGTGCCCAGAAATATCCCCTCCTGCGTCTGGGCATGCACATCGTTCATCGCATCGATCAGCCGGGCCGAACCGAACAGTGCGCGCGGCACCCAGTCGCCCAGCCCGGTCACCTTTGGCGTGGGGAAGTAAACCCGGCGCACACGGTCGTAATTCAGGTAGCCCAGGGTAACCAGGGTCTTCAGCAAGACCGTGGTACTGGACAGCGGGTACCCCAGATCGGCGGATAGTTCCGACATGGTACGCGGTTGCTGGATCAGGCGGAAATGCTCCAGCACCTCGAAAGCGCGCATGGCGGATTTGACCTGTGCAGACGACATGGGCACCCCTTTTCACAAATGTGAAACTTGCCTTCAGATAACGAATGCGATGGCCCGTAGCAAACCCGCATGCAATTCTCTGTCCGGGTTTACAGGCCGTGTGCCTGTAACGGAAAGACCGGGAAAGGCGCTGCACCCGCGCCCGCAGGGCAGGCCCTGATCCGGCTGACGATGACGGAGGGATTGCGATGTCTGACAGACTGGCCGGACAGGTGGCATTGGTCACCGGGGGCGGGCGCGGGATCGGGCGGGCCATCGCTGAAGCCTTTGCCAACGAGGGCGCCGCCGTCGGCGTGATGGACCTGAAGGCAGAAATCGCCGACGAGGCGGTACAGGCAATCAAGGCGCAGGGCGGCCAGGCCATTGCCCTGCCGGGCAATGTGGCCAGCCGCGAGGACATGTTCACGGCCGCGGCAAGGCTGCGCCATGCCTTCGGCCTGATGAGCACGCTGGTCAACAATGCCATGTGGAACCGCTATGGCCCGTTGGAAGAGCAGACCGAGCCGATGATCGCCCGCATGATCGATGTGGGCTTCAAGGGCGTGATATGGGGCTATCAGGCAGCCCTGCCCCAGATGCGCGAACGCGGTGGCGGGGCTATCGTCAATATCGCCTCGCCCTCGGCAGTCCTGGCAATGCGGCACGGCATCATGTACAGCGCCGTCAAGGCGGCCGTGGCAGCCGCCACCCGTTCGGGCGCTGCCGAATTCGGGTCGGACAACATTCGTGTCAATGCCATCGCACCGGGGCCGACGCAGACCGAGGGTGCCAATCTGGTCGTCACCGAGGAAGCCTGGGAACGCCGGCGCCAGCGCATGCCTTTGGGCCGTCTGGGCCAGCCTGGCGACATTGCCAAGGCCGCCGTGTTTCTGGCTTCGGACGAGGCATCCTTTGTAACGGGGGATATGCTGTTCGTGGATGGTGGCGTCACCTACGCCTTCTCCTGAACCCGGGGTTGGGCCATGCCGCAAAAGGCGCAATCAAGGTGGAGATCGACTCATGACTGAGGGCACCGGGGGGCGCATCATTGCTAACCGACTTTCTGTCGCGCCAGACCTGCTGGGCGAAAGCCCCATATGGGACGACCGGTTGCAACGGCTGTACTGGATCGACAGCGTCGCACGACGGGTCCATCGGCATGATCCTTTGCGCGGCGATCTCGCCTCCGTCACCCTGCCCTCCACCATCGGCACGATCGGGCTTTGCGCCGATGGCCGGCTGGTGGTGGGGCTGGTTGACGGTGTCTATCTGACCGATCCGGAGACCGGCGCCTGCGAACTGTTTTGGCGGGTCGATCCGCCCGACGAGCGTATGCGCCTGAACGACGGGCGGGTCGACCGGCAGGGTCGTTTCGTGATCGGCGGCATGGGTATTCATGCCGAACCGCGCGGGCGGCTGTTCCGCATCGATACTGGCGGGCGGGCAGAGGTTCTGGCAAGCGGCATACGCATATCGAACGCGCTGTGCTTCAGTCCGGATGGCCGCACCATGTACCACGCCGACAGTCTGGACCGCTACATCCGTGCCTATGACTATGTCACCGAAGCCACCAGCCAGGCAGACGATGCCGGCCGCCAGCCGCTGCGCGCGCCACGCGTCTTTGCCGATACCCAGCAGTTCGCCGCCGGCCCTGATGGCGCCACCGTCGATTCAGAGGGGTTTGTCTGGGTGGCGCTGGTCAATGTCGGCAAGATCGCACGCTTTACCCCCGCTGGCCGGCTCGACCGGCTGATCGACGCACCAACCGACCTGCCCACATGCCTGTGTTTCGGTGGGCCGGATCTGACGACGCTCTTTGTTACCTCGATCAGGGACAGCGGCTCTGGCCGGGCGATCTCGCGCCATCCGATGGGGGGGCACATGTACGCGCTGGACGGCCTGGGCGTAAAGGGCCTGCCCGAGCCGCGCTTGGGCGAGGCGCAGAAACCGTTTCCGCCAGCCTGACGCCCCTTTCGCAGCCGCAAGGACCCCCGGGATGACCCCAGAACAGTTGGACACGCTTCACGTTCTCGCTGATCGCGCCGCCATCGAGGACTGCCTTCACCGCTATTGCCGTGGCATCGACCGTGCCGACGAGGTCGCCCTGCGCAGCGCCTACTGGCCCGATGCTACCGATTGCCACGGCGCCTATCAGGGGCCGGTCGAAGGGTTCTTTGAATGGGTCCGGGCGGCCTGGTCACGCGGGCCGCGCAATATTCATGTTCTCAGCAATATCCTGATCGCCTTTCGCGGGCAGGCCGGTGCCGAGGTCGAAAGCACCTTTACCGCTCATCAGCGCGGCAGCGGTCCTGATGGCGTGGTGCGCCAGGTCATGCTGATCGGCCGCTATTGTGACCTTTTCGAGAAACGCGGCGACGTATGGCGCATCGCCGCGCGTACCGTTGTCTATGACTGGGTCGAGGAACAGACACCCCCGGAAACGCCGGACAGCGCGCGCTTCGGCCCGCGACAGCCCATCGGCAGCATCTGGCCCGATGATCCGGTCTATCACATCGGGCGCAACGGCTAGCTGAACGGCTTTCATTTGCGTTGCGACGGGTTCAGTCAAGAACATCACTTCTGTCCATCCGTGAATCCAGACCCAACCTTGACCCGACATGGCATCTGCCGGAACAACGCGATCAGCGCAGACAACCCGGCGCGCACGATCCGATAGCCGGGCCGGATCAGCCCGCTTGGTCACCTTCCCCGCCCAGCCCCGCATCTCCAACCACGGCGCGGGCTGGCGCGAATCGGCAACCGACCGCTGGGTCGCCGACCTGGTCGGATGGCGGCCGGAAGAGAAAGACGATGCAAGGCGACCAGCCGCCCCCCCCAATGGCCGCATAGCACCCGTCTCATGCCGTGCTATGGTGCTGAAGTCGACGTGAAGGGCGGAAAGCCGCCGTGCAGACGATCCTGATCGCCATCGTCGGCACCCTTCTGGGCGCGGTGATGTCGCTGCCGGTGGCCGCGCTGGGTGCCGCCAACCTGCGCCCGCTGGGCACCCCGGGCTATCTGCTGGCGCGGGGGCTGATGACCATGAGCCGCTCGATCCATGAAATCGTCTGGGCGCTGATCTTCGTCTCGGCCGTGGGGCTAGGCGCCTTTGCAGGCATCCTTGCGCTGGCCTGCCGGTCCGTGGGTTCTGTCTCGAAACTGCTGGCCGAGGCGATCGAGCGGATCGACACACGGCCGGTCGAGGCGCTGAAGGCCCAGGGCGCGACACCGCTGGATATCCTGCGCCATGCCATCATTCCGCAGCTTTTGCCCATCGGGTTGGGCACGCTGATCTTCGAATGGGACATCAACGTCAACCGCGCCGCCGTTCTGGGGCTGGTAGGCGCGGGCGGGCTGGGCCTGACCTTCCACAACCAGCTGATTGCGTCGAACTATGCCGGTGTCAGCACCGTGCTGCTGGCGATCCTTGCCATCATCCTGGTGGGCGAGGCGATCTCGGTGCGCCTGCGGCGGAGGCTTGTCTTATGGAGTTTCCGGCTCCTCAGGCAAAAAGGAGCCGCTGCCCAGCACCGCAAACTGCGGGGCAGCGGCGGGGGTGGCGTCGTGCGGAGCTTGGTCTCTCAGGACCGCGGTCGAGTTTGACGAGCCCCCGTCTTTTCTGACGACCTGAACGGATACGTGGGCTGCGGGCCCGAACGACAAGCAAAGGTGGAAAGAAAAGATGGCGCAGGATACCATCGGCATCGACGTCTCG
>JAFIED010000123.1 GCA_020832805.1 Pararhodobacter sp. | reverse complement strand
CCCCCCCCGCCCCCCCCCCCCCCCCCCCCCCCCCCCCCCCCCCCCCCCCCCCCCCCCCCCCCCCCCCCCCCCCCCCCCACCCCACGGGCCGGGTTTGCGCCCTGCGGCAACCGGGTCCGTCCGCCTGACGCGCGTCTTGCCTGATGCCGCTGCGCCCGGCGTCCCTGCCCTGCTGCGCCACGGCCGGATGACGCCAGAGCGCTCATCGGTTCCCGGACGCCTCGAAACCGGCCGGAGGCATCCGGAACCGGCCCGCCACACGCCGCGCCCAGGGCCCGCTCAGGGCGCTTTCAACCACCCCGTGACGCTCCCATGCGTGTACAAATCGCGGGGCCGCGCCCACCGTCACCAACACCCCCAGATGGCTTGCGGCACCCCGCGCGCGCAGCCGGAACAACAGCACCTCTCCCGGTGCCATCACCGTCCCGGGTGCCACCACCGTCATGTGCCGGGCCAGGGCCGCGCCCAGCGGCTCGCCGCTTGCCAGGTCGGCCCAGCCCGGCCCATAGGGCGGCACCCTTTCCGGCTCGGCCCCGTAAAGCGCGCGCCACAGCCCGCGCACCAGCCCCAGACAGTCGCATCCCGCCCCCTGCACGCTGGCGCCCGCCACATAGGGCGTGCCCAGCCATTGCCGCGCCAGCGCCGCCACATCCCGGCTCATGGCCGCCGCCCGCCCTCGTTCGGCCCGTCCACGCGTGGTACCGCCAGCAGCCAGTCATCGCCGGGCACATGCGGAAAGCCCTGGAAATTGACCTGATTGGCGAATTTCACCCGGCAGGTGACGAACCGCTTGTCGCAGCCGGCCGTGATCTGCAGCGCATTGCCGGCCAACGGCACTGCACCGGGCGCCGACCACAGCGTGATGCGCCGCGCCCCGTCCACACCGGCGCCCGGCTCGTCGCGCCGTACGAACCCCACCAACCCGGACGCCAGCCCATCGGCGAACAGCACGCGGCCCTCGGCGAACCAGCCCGGCGCAAACGCCTCCAGCGGCGGCAGATGCAGGACCGCGCCATCCTCCTGCACCGCCAAAAGCGCCGCCTCGGCCACAAAGCCCGGCGTCGTCAGGTCGAAACGGCACGGCCCGTCGCCCAGAACCGCCGGGCACAAGGCGCCGAACACCCGCCCGCCGCTGCGGTTCAGCGGCTCGGTCAGCCCGCGCAATTCGGCCTGGAACGCCCCGCCCGCGCGGGTGATCTCGCCCAGCGCGCCGCGAAACAGTACCCGCCGGTCGCTGACATCGGTCCAGTCGACCTCCCAGATCACCAGCGCGGCCCCGTCATAGCGCCCTGCGCCAATATCGGCCTCGGTCAGCCCGCCGTCGCGCAGCGCGCCCGCCGCCTCGGTATTGTCGACCGACAGCCCGGTGGCCTGTACCAGCGCCCGCGCTGTCATGCCGGTATCGGCGCGAAAGGTCACGCCCTCGAACACCAGATCGCCGTCATGGTCGGTAAAGCCCATCACCACGCCATCCGCCCGCGTCAGCGCCCAGGCCCGCGCCCGCGTCGTTGCCCTTTCCTCGCTCATGCCCGTTCCTCGTTCATGCCCGCACCTCGATCACCGGCACGCGCGGCACATCGCCCGCCTGGAAACTTGCCACCGAAACCTGGATCAGATCGGTATCGAACCGGACCGGCACATCGAACTCGAAACCCGCCGTCACCTCGGCGGCCTCGGCGGGCGCATCAGACAGATGCACGACCCCGCTTGCCGGATCGACCGTCCAGTCCAGCAATTCCTTCCGCTCGATCCCGCCCACAGCCACCCGCACCGTGCCCGGCACCGGGCGCGTGATCACCCGCGCCGTGCCATGCACACCCGAGCGATAGGTCTTGAGCAGCTGAAAATCCTTCTTCTGCGCGTCGCCATGACCCAGGTGCTGGTCAAAGGCAGACACGGCAACCGAGGCCGGGCAGGACTTGTAATCCGCCCAGTCCTTCCAGCGAAAGCCATGCAGCATGCCCTGCCGGGCCTCGAAGAACGCGATCAGCCGCTCGATATCATCCAGCGAGCGCAGCCCCAGCCCCGCATCATAGCGCCGGCGTGCCTGCGCCCAGGGGCTGTTGCGTTCCTCGTGCCCGCTGGCCAGCGTGACGATCTCGGTGCGCCGCTCCGGCCCACCCAACGAGCCGAAGGACAGCGTTTCGGGAAAGCGCACATCATGAAAGGCCATGGTCACTGGTTCCTTTGCCCCTGCGCCAGAAGGCGGCTCATCTGTGCGGCGATCTGGCTCTGGCTGCGCTGGAAGCCGGCCACATCCGGTGTGCTGATGTTGAAGGTCACATGGACCGGGCGCGCACGGCCGGCGCCTTCGGCGCGCACCCCCAGCCGCCCGTCACTGCCGCGTGTCAGCGGCATGATCGCCTCCGGCCCGGCCTCGCCCATCAGGCCCGTACCGCCGCGCATGGGAAAGGCCACCGGGCCGCTGACCACACCGCCCTGCGCAAAGGGCATCACCCGTCCCTGCGCGAAAGACCCCCCCTGCGCAAAGGGCATGAACCCGGCCAGGGCGCCTGCCAGCGCGCCGCCCAGCGCCTGCTGAACGGGGCGCATCGCCGCGCCGTAAAGCGCATCCGACATCGACCGGCCCAGTGCGCGCATCGCATCCGACAACCGCGCGCCGTCAAAGACCACCCCGTCGAATGCGCGGCGCAGGCTGGACCCGAAAGACCGCGACAGCGCGTCAGCCTCGCGGCCCGTGAACAGAATGCTGCGGCCCAGCCCGGCCAGTTCGGAATCGAAGGCCGCCACCATCTCGCCCGTCGCACCCAGCCGCGCCTCCAGCTGTGTCAGCTGCGCCTGCAGATCGTCCCATTGCGTCATCGCCCCTGTCCCTTTCCCTTGGTGCATCCGGAAACCGCGCCAGCAGGCCTTCCAGCCGTGCGCGCGTGAATCCCTGCGCCGGCACACCGTCGCGCCCCAGCATCACCATCAGCTCTACCGGGGTCAGCGCCCAGAACTGGGCCGGGCGCAGGCCCAGACCACGCATCCCGGCGCGCATCAGACCCGGCCAGTCGAACCGGCGCGCATCACCCCCGGCGGCATCGAACCGAGGCCCGCTCATGCCGGCCCCTGCGGCAGCGCAAAGGCCCGCGCCAGCAACAGGGCGGCCGCCTGCGCAGCGGCGACCGGCCCGCCCTGAATATCGGCAGCCATCAGCGCGCCGGCATCGCCCCGCCACCCGCCACCGCGCAAACCCGCCATGATCAGCGCCGCCACATCGCGCGCCGAATAGCGCCCGGCCTCGAACCGTTCGACCAGCGCCACCAGGCTGTCGGCGGCCAGCGCCGCCTCCAGTTCGGCCAGCGCTCCCAGCGTCAGTTTCAGTACCTGCCGCTGGCCATCGATGACCAGCGCCACCTCGCCGGCATGAGGGTTGATCACTGGCTCCGGCGTCATTCGCCGCCCCCACCTTCGCCCTCGCCCCCGCCTTCGCCCTCGCCTTCGCCTTCACCTTCGCCCGGCTCGTCGATGGGGCCGCCGCCCAGGTCGCCGCCCGGGTCGCCCGGCTCGCCGCTGCCGTCGCCTTCGTAGTCCTCGGGCTCTTCGCCCGCCTCTGTCATCGCCACGAACTCCAGCGCCCCGGCAGAGGCCAGCGCCATCTCATACGTCGCCTCGCCGTTGTGGCTGCCGGCATACTCGATCGAGGTGATCTGGAACGGCCCCTCGATGGTGCCGAAATCCGGCACGATCACCTGAAACGGCGGAATCTCGCCGGCAAAGAAGATCGCGCGTGCCCGCTCGTCCGTCGCCGCATCGCGGAACACGCCCGAACCGGAAATCGCCGCCGCCTTGACCCCGGCACCAGCCAGCAGTTCTCGCCAGCCGCCAGGGCTGTTCAGGCTGGTCACATCCACCGTTTCGGCGTTGAAACTGATGCGCGTTGCGCGCAGCCCGGCGACGGTTTCAAAGACGCCATCACCTGTCATGTCCATCTTGATCAGCAGATCCCTGCCGCGTTGCACCGTCATGTGCCATCTCCTTGATCCATCACCCGCCCGCCATCCGGGCCGCCTTTCCTGACCCGGTCCGGGGCGCGCCTCAGCCCTGCACCCGCGCCCGAAAGCGCAGATCGACCCGGCGCACCGCACCGCCCTCGGCCCGCCGGGCAACGGCCCGGTCAAACCAGATGGCCACCAACCGCCCCGCAGCCGGATCGATCGCGGCCAGATCCAGCGCGGCATCCGGCACAATCACCGCCAGCCGCGCCGCCACCGCCTTGGCCTGGGCGAAACCCGCCGCATCGCTGCGCACCGACAGCACGAAACGATGCTCGGCGCCGGGGCCAGAGATGTCGGATCGGTCGATCACCTCTTCCTCGCCAAGAACCAGATGCGTGCCCGCCGACGCGCCCGGCGGCGTGGCGTCGTGCACCGCGCCACCGGTCAGGGCCATGATCTCGGTATCGGCCACCAGAAACTGATACAGCGCCGCCTGCAGCGCCGCCGCCGCCCCATAGCTCATGCCGGTACCTCCTCGCTTGCATGGCACACCAGCCAGGCACCGGCCGCATCGGCCTCGCTCACGGCGTGTATCCGAAAGATGCGCCCTCCCTCGCGCAGCCGCTGGTCTGGGCGCGGGCGCGGGCGCTGCCCTGCGGGGCTGCCCGCAGGAAAATGCGAAACCGCATGCGCCCTTCGGGCACGATCTCGCCACGCCGCTCGGACCCGCTGCCGGCGCGCAACTCGCACCACAACGTGCCCAGCGCCTCCCAGCCCAGAACCTGCCCGCCCGCACCGTCAGGCACCTGGACCGCCTGTTCCAGCACCATGGGACGCGTCACGCGATACCGGCGCATCACACCTGCCCCCGCGCCGACAGTCGCATGGGCACCCACCGTGTCAGCAGCCCCGCCACCGAGACCGGCAAGTCCGGCGCGGCCCCGCTGCGCCCCTCGTGGTACTGCGCGGCGAGCAAAAACACGGCCTGCGCCAGATCGGCCGGCACACCGGCCCAGTCCGGCGCGAAACCGGCCTCGAAATCGATCTCTGCCTGCCCGCCGCGCGGGATCGTGGGCAGCATGGCCCCGCGCGCCACCAGTCGCGGGCGATGTGTATCGCCCACCAGCCGCCAGCGCGCCGGATCGACCACCTGCGCCGCACCATCGGCCGCGCGCATCGTCACGGCGCTGATGGCGCTGACCGGCGCCACCGGCAACGCTTGGGAATCGGACCAACGCCAGGACGGCAGGATCAGCTGGAAACCGCGTGTGATCAGCGCCTTGCCGGTGCGTGCCTCGATCACGGCAATCGCCGCGCGCAGATACGCCGCCAGGGCATCGTCCTGCGTGGTGTCATCGGCAAAGCCGGTGCCCAGCCGCAGATGCGCCCGAAACCCGGCCACGGGCAGGGCATTCGCGGGCGGCGGGGTGGTTTCGTTTAGTTGCATCCCGTCTCCTTCATCCGGCCCCTGCCACGGATCGGGCCCCTGCCGGCGTCACATCCGATTCATCCCGATATCAGCGGCGCGGGCCGGCCCCGCACCGCACGCACGGGGGGGGAAGCCGGACCATGCGGGGCCACAGGCACAGGCGCGGCCTTGCCGCCCCTGCCCCAAACCCGCGCCGCCACCGCGCCCGTCATCCGCCACCATGGGCAGATGCAGCGGGCACGACCTGCCTAGCTGAGTGCAAACTTCAACAGCTTGATCGCCCGAAAATCGGTCACATCGCCGCCCACCCGCTTGGTGGCGTAGAACAACACATTCGGCTTGGCGCTGAACGGATCGCGCAGCACGCGCAGGTCCGGACGCTCGGCAATGGTATAGCCTGCACGGAAATCGCCAAACGCGATGGCATGGGCATCAGGGGCGATATCCGGCATGTCCTCGGACACCAGCACCGGATACCCCATCAGGCGCGCCGGTTCGCCCGCGGCCAGACTGTCGGCCCACAGAAAACGGCCATCGGCATCCTTCATCTTGCGTACCGCGCCGGCGGTCTTCGAATTCATGATGAAGGTGGCATTGGCACGGTATCCGGCGTCCAGCGCATAAACCAGATCGATCAGCGCATCGGCGGGATTGGCCCCGTGAAAATCGCCGGCGGCACCGGTGGGGATATAGCCCAACTCGCCCCAGACGGCATCGCCATCGGCCACGATGGTGTGCTCCAGAAAGCCCATGGGCTTGCCGTCGCCATCGCCGGAAACAAAAGCCGCCGCCTCGGCGCGCGCGAATTTCTGCGCAATTCGCTCGGCCAGCCAGCCCTCAACGTCAAAGGCGCTGTCTTCCAGCAGGCGCTGGCTTGCCTTCGGCATCGCCGACAATTCGTGCAACCGGATCGAAATCCGGTCCAGCACCGGCGGCAGCGTGCCCTGCGTGGGGTCCGTCTCGTCGGCCCAGCCAAAGCCGATCTAGCCATGATCGACCAGAACATCGAAACTGCCCGCCTCGACCTGCACCACGCTGGCCACCGCACGGATCGAGGCTGCAGCCAGCAACGCCCCCTGAACCCGCGCCGATGTCTGCGGGTCGACCAGATAACCGCCCTCGGAATTCACGGCCGTGTTCAGGCCCTTGCCCTCCAGCACCAGGCCGCGCAGCGCGTCGTCGTCGCCGCTGCGCAAATAGGCGTCAAACGCCTTCAGATGCAGCCCCTCGCCGGCTTCGCCCGCCGCCAGTACCGGGCGCATCGCCGGCATAGCCGGCCGCGTGTTGAATTTTCGGTCCATCATCGTCATCCGCTCTTCCTGATGTTTCAGACTGTTGGTCACATCGGCCCGGAAAGACTTGATCTCGCTTACGAAACCATCCATCGCCGCCGTCAGCCGCTGCACCGCACCCTCGGGTGCGTCCACCCCGGCATTCTCCCGGCCCTGGCCGGCACTTCTGCAATCCGTCATCGCACCCTCCGCATGGCGCCCGCGCGCGCCTCAGTTGCGCAGCGCTTCCCGCGCCGCTTCCAGCCCCGCGGCCAGCACTGCCAGCTGGCCCGGGGATACGCCCTTTGCCGACGTCGGCACGTCCAGCCGCGCCGCCGGCAACATCGGAAAGGTCACCAGAGAGACCTCCCACAAATCCAGTTCGAACAGCCGCCGCCCGCCGCCGGGCAGTTTCTCGGCCCGTTTCGTGCGATAGCCGATCGACAACCCCTCCATGGCCCCGGCCTCCAGCAACGCAGCCGCCTCGCGGGCCCGCGCCACCTCGGGCAACAACCGGCCCTGAACCCACAGCCCGTGGCCGTCCTCGCGCACCACATCCCAAATGCCGATGGGCTGCGCCGGGTCATGCTGCCACAGCATCCGCACGCGGCCGCCCGCAGCGGCCAGCGCGGCCAGCGACGCCGCATAGGCGCCGGGCATCACCACATCGCCGCCGCGATCACGCAGCCCGAAGACCGAGGCATAACCCGACACAACCACCCCGTCGGAAAGCACCACTGCACCCGCCGGCCCACCCAGGAATTTCCGTTCAAGCACAACCATCAATCCATCCCATCCAACCAGGCAGCGTACCCCGCCCCTTCATCTTGCCGAAAATACGCGGGGGCGCGGGCCGGCCACCCATGGCGGCTGGACGGGGGCGGCAGCCCCCGCGTGGGGCAAGGCGTGCGCCCGCACCGCTGCGTTGCCTCTTGCCGCGCGCTAACCGACCGCCAGCAAGGCCAGCGCACCATGCGCCAACACCCCCGCCGCAACGCCGTAAACCGTCAGCCACACGCGCTTTTCCAGTCGTTCAAGCGTGGCTTCGATCCGGCCCAGCCGGTATTCCAGGCCAGCCCGGCGTTCCGCCTCGACCCGCTCCTGCGCGGCGATGCGCGCCTCTGCCAGGTCGAAACTGTCATAGAGAAACCGAGAGCCCCCCACAGCCCGGCGCGCACTCATCCCTCCTCCGCCAACCGCGGCAGGCCCAGCAAAAGGCGCTTTTCGGCATCGCTCAGAAAACCCGCCTCCGACACACGCCGCCACTGCTGGTCCCGCTCTGCGGCCAGGGCCGGCACCTGATCCAGATCAGGCTTGAGCGCCAATTCCTCGCCGGCGTGACCCGCCAGCCAATGGCCCAGGGCGGCGGTCACCTTGCCCACCAGCGGCAGAACCGTCAGACGGTAAAAGGCGCGGTTGGCCTCCTGGTAGTTGGCATAGGTGGCATCGCCCGGAATACCCATCAGCATGGGGGGTACCCCAAAGGCGATCGCAATCTCGCGGGCGGCGGCTTCCTTGGTCTTGTGAAACTCCATGTCCGAGGGGCTGAACCCCATCGGCTTCCAGTCCAGCCCACCTTCCAGCAGCATGGGCCGCCCGGCATTGCGTGCACCCTGATGATGCGTCTCTATCTCGGCCTGCAGACGCTCGAACTGTTCGGGGCTCATGCTGGCTTGCCCGTCGCCCCCCTTGTAGACAATGGCACCAGAGGGGCGCGCGGCGTTGTCCAGCAGGGCCTTCGACCAGCGGCTGGCGCTGTTGTGCACGTCAATGGCGGTGGCCGCAGCCTCCAGCGGCGACAGGCCGTAGTGATCATCCATCGGATGATAGGCGCGGATATGGCAGATCGGCCCGGCACCCTCGCCCATGGCGAATCGATGCTTGCGCCCGGCGACCTCGTAGACCCAGGCGGCAGGCCAGCCGTCGGGACCGGGCACCACGCTGATCCGGTCGGCGCGCAGTACATGCAACTCGCCCGGCAGGCCCTGGTCCGGCCCGGCCACCCCCGCCGCCTCGACATAGGCATTGCCCGACAGCAGGAGCTGCGCATAGACCGCCTCCAGAAAATCGGCCTTGCCCTGCCCCGGGTTCGGCCGCCGGATCAACGCCATCACCGGGTGATCCTCATAGCGGCGCTCGCTGTCCTGCAGGACCAGCGGCAACGCAGCGGCGGCTTCAGAGATCAGCCGCACCACGCGAAAACCCATCGGATTGCCCAGGAATCCCGCGCGGGTCAGCGAGACCGTGTCGCGCGCCGTCCAACGCGGGCGCAGCGCTTCGGCCAGCGCGGCCTGCCGGCCCGGCACGGCACTGCCACCGACCGTGGCCGCCCCGGCCATCAGCGGCCCCACCGCCGAGGCCTTGGCCTCGGGCACGCCAGCCGCCGCCGATCTGCGCAAAAAGTCGAACATCCGGTCTGCCTCCTTCGCGTCGCCCGCCGGGCGCCCTGCACCGCGCCCCTCGGGCCTTGGCATGGGTTATGCCGATCAAAAGTTATGATCCGCCCTGACCTGCGCTCGCAGTCCCTGCCCTGCGCGCAACGCCCCGCAACAACGTGCGACGCAATCGTGATACCGCCATGGTTCCCCCTTGACCGGCGGTACCGGCCCGGTGTTGATGCCGGCATGGCCCGCACCCCTGACCTGCAAGCCCACCCCGATGCGCTGCGCTGCACGATGGCGCTGGCGCTGTGGCTGCTCATGGCGCTGGCCGCCCTGATGGTTGTGGCGCTGGCTGTGGAAATGATGGCCGAACTGCCCTGGGCGGGGCTGATCTTTCTGGCCATGGGGCTGGCCACCGGGGCGGCGGGCGTGACCGGCGCCTGGGGCACCCTGGACATGCTGCGCCTGCCCGCGCCGATCCTGACCATCGGTCCGGCGGGCGTGCACGACCGCCGCCTGTCAGCGACGCCGATCCCGTGGGAGGCGATTCGCTGGCGCCGGGTGATCCTGTCGACCACGCGTGCCAATGGCGATACCGTCCAACTGTGGATCGACGCCAATATCCCCATCCGCCCGCCCATGCGCGTGCTGGCGGTAGCCAACCGCATGCTGGGCCGGCCGCCCTATTCGGTGCTGACCTTTGCGCTGGAAATCCAGACCGACGCCATTGCGGCCGCCATGAACCGCTACAAGCGGCCCGAGACATTGCCCGGCATGTAACCGCCACCCGTTGTCATGCAGCCGCGAAAGAAGCGCCTTGAAGAAAGGCGCTTGCAACGCGATTGAGCAATCGCGTTGGGCACCCTGTTGCCGCCGTTGCGCATCGCGCCGTGGGGGCGCGCCAGCCTACAGCAGCCGCACCCGCGGTGCACGCTGCCGTGCCGCGGGTTCGATCATCAACTCGGTCAATGCCCAGACCAGCGCGTCCAACCGGTCGGGGCTGCCCCGCCCGCGCCAGCCCTGCGCCGTCATCTGCGCCATTTCTTCCTCCAGCCCGCCCAGGCCCGGCATATGCCGCACCCGGCCCTGTTCGTACAGCGCCGCCACAGGCTCGGCGCGGGCGTGCTTGGCGGCGCCGGCATGCACGGCGCGCAGGGGCACCAGCGGGTCACCCGCGCGCAACGCCTCGGTCACCAGATTGCCGCCCTGGTTCACCTCGACCACCAAGCGGTCAGCCCCGTGCCGCACCATGGCCTCCAGCGCCACCTGCACCCAGTCTGACGGCCCGCGCGCGCGGATCGAGCAATCCTCCAGCACCCAGGCACGCCACTCCCGCACCGGCCCTTCGGTCACCGCACGCGCCACCACGATGCCGCACAGGTCGGCCCCCGCACCACTGCTGACCGAAGGGTCCACCGCCACCACAACCCTGCCCCCGTCGGGCGCATGCGTCACCCGCGCGGCCTCGATCACGGCGGCGGGAAACAGCGTGCCCTCGGCATCCTCGACCAGCACGCCCTCGATCTCCTGCCGGCCCAACCGGGTGCCACCATACCGTGTCTCGATCTCGTCAAGGAAAGACTTCGCCAGCCAGGCCCGGTTGGCCTGTGTGGGCGCCCGCGTCACCACCGTGGAGTCCCGCGCCAGCAACGCCTTCAGCGTGGCCTGCGCGCGCGGTGTGGTGGTCACCACACAGCGCGGGTCATCGCCCAGCCGCAGCGCGAATTGCAGCATGTCCCATGCCTCGTTGCCCTTTTTCCACTTGCCCAGTTCATCCGCCCATGCCGCATCGAATTGCGGCCCGCGCAGCGCCTCGGGCTCTGTGGCCGAAAATGCCTGCGCCACGGCGCCATTGGGCCAGACCAGCCGGCGGCGCGTTGCCTCCCATTGCGGGCGGCGGTCAGGGGGCGAACAGGCCAGGATGCCGCTGTCGCCAAAGATCATCACATCGCGGACCTGATCATAGGTCTCGCCCAGAAGCGCCACACGGGCGGCACGGCCCGCATCGCGCGGGCCGCCCCCTTCCACCATGGCACGCACCCATTCGGCACCGGCCCGGGTCTTGCCTGCGCCGCGCCCGCCCATGCAGACCCAGCTGCGCCAGTCGCCCTGTGGCGGCACCTGATGCGGCAGCGCCCAGAATTCGAACAACCAGGGCAAAGCCAGCAAGGTTTCGTCACTCAGACCCTCAAGAAACGCCTCGCGTATCTGCGGCGGCGCGCAGGCGATCCATTCGGCGTCTGATCTCGGCGCGTGCGGCGCCAAGGTCCAGTTCTCCGTCGCGTGCGCCGCCTTCGCGGCTGTTGATGCGGTCGATCCGTGCGCGTTCATTAAGGACTGCCTCCAATGCCTTTCTCAGCGCCGCCAGCGTGGCGCCCATTTCGCCCACCGGGCCGAACTGCCCGGCCTGGATGTCGATGATCGCTGTCATCAGCGATTCCGCCGACTGCGCAAAAAGCCAGTCGGCCGCCGCCATCACATCCGGCGCCCGTGTCGCCCCCTTCAGGGGTTCTCGCTCTGTCATGCCTGTTGCCTGCCCGCTGTGCTGCTTTCCCGTGCGCACGCAATGAAAAAGCGGCACGGGGGATTGCCCCATGCCGCTTGCCCACCTGTTCCAGCGTGCTGAAATGGCTACACTAAAGCGCGCGCAGTGTCAATATTCACACGCCCTGGCTGCACCTGGTAAATACCGACAAATTTACACAATACCCGGCAATCCGACCGCTGGCTACTGCGCCTGCTGCCGCCTCATTTCCGCCTCGACCTCGCGCCAGCGGGCGACATTGCGGTTATGCTCGGCCAGCGTGGCGGCAAAGGCATGCCCGCCGGTGCCATCGGCCACGAAATACAGATACGGCGTCTGGTCAGGGTTCAGCGCCGCCTCGATCGCCGCGCGGCCGGGGTTGCCGATGGGGCCGGGTGGCAACCCGTCGATCTGATAGGTGTTATAGCGGATCGCCCCGTGCCGGCGCTGCTCTGTCACGCCATTGATGTCCGAGCGCGTGATCGGCCGGCCGAACTGCCCTTCGCCCCGCGTGATGCCATAGATGATCGTGGCATCCATCTGAAACCGCATCCGCTGCGCCATCCGGTTGTAGAACACGCTTGATACGGCTGCCAGCTCGCGCGGGCCACCGGCCTCCTTCTCGATGATCGACGCCAGGATCAGCGCCTCTTCGGGCGATTGCAGCGGCAACCCTTCCTGCCGGTTTTCCCAGGCGGCACTCAGGATCGCCGATTGCCGCGCCTGAATCTCGGCGATCAGCGCCGCACGATCCTGCCCGCGCCGTATTTCGTAACTGTCAGGCGCCAATGAGCCCTCTGGGGGAACGTCCGGCAACTCACCAGACAGGAACTCGGCGCGGCGCAACGCATCCCAGACCTGCCAGCTGGTCACCCCCTCGGCAATGGTCACGCGCAACCGGGTATCGGGCTGACTGGCATAGGCCAGAAATTCCTCCGGTAACGGGTCGGTGTCCTGCGTCAGGTTGAACCGCTCTTCCAGGCGGTTGGTTGCCGGGTCCAGCTCGCGCAACAGATATGCGACCCGCGTCACGCCGATACGCAACAGCACCTCGGTGCCGCAAGTCGACGCCCCGCCCCGGGTGACAATATCCAGGATGTCGTCCATCGAGGTGCCGGGCTCTATCAGGTAAGAGCCAAAGCGCAGCCGCCCGGCGCGGTCGGTCTGCTGGGCACCGACACGAAAGATCATGCCGCTGGCAATCGCGCCCTGCTCTTCAAGGCTGCGCGCGACCGTGCGCAGGTTCGCGCCGGGCTCTACCCGCAGACAGATCGCCTGTTCCAGCGGGCCGGGCCCGACAAAGGCACGCTGGCCGATACCCAGCAATGCCCCAAGCATCAGCAGCCCCACAATCAGAAGCGTCAGCGCATTGGCCGCAACATGCTTCATCATCAGTCGTCAACCTGCCCCAGAACCAGGCTGGCATTGGTGCCGCCAAAACCGAAGGAATTCGACAGCGCCACGCGAATCCGGCGCTGGCGGGCGGCCTTGGGTGCCAGATCGATGGGTGTGTCCACCGCCGGGTTGTCCAGGTTCAGTGTCGGCGGGGCCACCTGGTCGCGAATAGCCACCACACAGAATATCGCCACTACCCCACCGGCCCCACCCACCACATGCCCGATTGCCGATTTGGTCGAACTCATCGTGGCCTTGCCGGCCGCATCGCCCAGCAACCGCTCTACCGCCGCCAGTTCGATCACATCGGCCATGGTCGAGGTGCCATGCGCGTTGATGTAATCCAGCGCCGCAGGCTCCAGCCCCGCACGGTTCAGCGCAGCCTGCATCGACCGAAAGCCGCCATCACCGTCTTCCGATGGCGCGGTGATGTGATACGCATCGCCAGACAACCCGAACCCCCGCACTTCGGCATAAACCTTCGCCCCGCGCGCGCGGGGTTGTTCATATTCCTCCATAACCACCACGCCCGCGCCCTCGCCCATCACGAACCCGTCGCGGTCGGCGTCATAGGGG
>JAFIED010000118.1 GCA_020832805.1 Pararhodobacter sp. | reverse complement strand
CGGGGGGCCCCCCACGGGGGCCTGGGGGGCGGGTCTTGCATGGGGGGGGGGATGAGCCACGCTGGCATGCGGGCCAATATGGGGATGGAAATGTAACCTTACATGGGCCGTTACGGGGGCAACTGGTAGGCGGCGGCGGTGGGGGCATCGTGGGCCGCCGCCCTGTGGCTGGTGGTGGATGTCGCCATGGGGGGCACGCGCGCCATCGATCTGGGCGGCTGGGCGCCGCCGCTGGGCATCCGGCTGCAGGCTGACGGGCTGGGCACCGCCTTTGTTGCCATGACCGCGCTGGTCATGGCCGGGGTCGCGCTGGCCGCGCGCGTCGATCTGCGGCCCGCACAGGCCGGCGCCCCGGCCGCCTTTGGCTTCTGGCCGTTGATGCTTTTGCTGTGGGCGGCGTTGAACGCGGCCTTCGTCTCGCGCGATCTGTTCAATCTCTATGTCGCGCTTGAACTGATCAGCCTGGCTGCCGTGGCACTGGTCGCCATCGCCGGCACGCCACAGGCCATAGCCGCCGCCCTGCGTTATCTGCTGTTCGCGCTGGCGGGTTCGGTGCTGTATCTGGGCGGCGTGGTGCTGATCTATGCCGCGCATGGCACGCTGGACATGGGCTTGCTGGCAACGCGCACGCCGGCTGCCACCGATGCCCTGGCGCTGGCGCTGGCCAGCGTGGGGCTGATGGCCAAGACCGCGCTTTTTCCCTTTCACCTGTGGCTGCCCCCTGCCCATGCCGCAGCCCCTGCGCCGGCCTCGGCCATGCTGTCGGCGCTGGTGCCCAAGGCCAGTTTCCTGATCCTGATCCGGCTGTGGTTCGAGGCCATGCCAGACCGTGCCAGCACCGCTGTCCTGATGCTGATGGCCGGGCTGGGCACGGCGGCGGTGATCTGGGGCGGGGTTCAGGCCCTGCGCCAGCACCGGCTGAAGCTGATCATCGCCTATTCGACCGTGGCGCAACTGGGCTATCTGTTTCTGGTGTTTCCACTGGCGGGCGGCGATGGCGCAGCACAGCCTTGGGCGGCGGGGGCCTGGACCGGAGCAATGTTTCTGGCCCTCAGCCACGGGCTGGCCAAGGCGGCCATGTTTCTGGCCGCCGGGCTGTGGCTGGCCGCCGCGGGCAGTGACCGGCTGCGCGATCTGCGCGGGCTGGCGCGCCCCATGCCGCTGACCGCGCTGGCCTTTGCGCTGGCGGCGATCACGCTGATGGGCCTGCCCCCCTCGGGCGGGTTCACCGCAAAGTATCTGATGATGACCGCCGCCTTTGCTGCCGGGCAATGGCCCTGGGCGCTGGTCATGGCGGGCGGCGGGTTGCTGGCGGCGGCCTATCTGTACCGGCCTGTCACCGCGTTGTTCGCACGCGATCCGGTTTGCACACCCGCGCCGGTATCCCGCACGCGGCAGGCCGTGCCGCTGGTTCTGGCGGGCCTGTCGATTGTGCTGGGCGTCATTTCGGCCGGGCCGTTCGAGTTTCTGCAGATCGGACAGCCCGAGACAGCCGAGGAGGGGTTATGAGCGGCGCCCTTCCCGCCCTGATCCTGATGACATCGCTGGCGCCGGCGGTGATCACCTTTTTTCTGGCCCAGGAAAGCCACCGCCTGCGCAACATGCTGAACCTGGGCGGCGCGGTGCTGAAACTGGTGCTGATCGTGGCCATGCTGCTGTCGGTGGCAGGCGGGGCCACGCATGAGGCCACCTTGCCACTGGCGCCGGGGCTGGTGATGCTGTTGCGCGTCGATGCGCTGGCGTTGCTTTTTGTGTCGCTTTCGGCGGTGCTGTGGTTGCTGACCACCATCTATGCCATTGCCTATTTCGGCACCAAGGCGGAAGCATCGCGCTTTTTCGGTTTCTTCAGCCTGTGCGTGGCCGCCACCACCGGGCTGGCAATGTCAGGCTCGCTGATCTCGTTCTTCCTGTTCTTCGAACTGCTGACCCTGGCCACATGGCCGCTGGTTGCCCACAAGCAGGACAAACCCTCGCTGCGGGCCGCGCGGCAGTACCTGGCCTATGCGCTGCCCGGTTCGGCGGCGCTGTTATGGGCGATCATCTGGCTGGAAAGCGCCACCGGCCCGGTCCTGTTCACCGACCCGCCGGACCTGTCGGCGCTGGAACCGGCCAGCCTGCGCGCGATCTTTGCGTTGTTCATCATCGGTGTGGGGGTCAAGGCCGCGCTGCTGCCGCTGCATGGCTGGCTGCCCGCCGCCATGGCCGCACCGGCGCCGGTATCGGCATTGCTGCATGCGGTGGCGGTGGTCAAGGCCGGGGCCTTTGGCGCGGTACGGGTGATCCATGATGTGTTCGGAGCGGAAACGGTGGCCGCCCTGGGGGTGGGCATGCCGCTGGCGGTTCTGGCCTCGGCGACCATCCTGTGGGGTTCGATCCGTGCGTTGCAACAGGACGAGATCAAGAAACGGCTGGCCTTTTCCACCGTCAGCCAGGTCAGCTATATCGTGCTGGGTGCGGCGCTGGGCAGCCCGGCAGCCATGATCGGCGGTCTGGCGCATCTGGTGCATCAGGGGCTGATGAAGATCACGCTGTTCTTCTGCGCCGGCATCTATGACGAACGCGCAGGGGTCAGGCGCATCGACGGGCTGAACGGGCTGGGCGCGCGCATGCCCTGGACCTCGGCCTGTTTCTCGCTGGGGTCGATGGGCATGATCGGGTTGCCGCCGCTGGCCGGCTTTGTCAGCAAATGGCATCTGGGGCTGGGCGGGCTGCAGGCCGGGGCCCCCTGGGTGGTGGCGGTGCTGGTCGCATCGACGCTGCTGAATGCGGCCTATTTCCTGCCATTGTTGTACCGGCTGTGGTTCCTGCCCGCCGCAACCGATGCCAGGGGCAACGAGGCCGCGCCCGGACTGGTCGTTCCGGCCGTGGTGACGGCCGTGGCCTCGCTGGGTGTGGGGCTGCTGGCCGCCAGCGCCGTCAGCCCGCTGGGCTGGGCGCGTCTGATCGTCGAGCGGGGCTATTTTCCGGGGGTGGGGACATGAGCGCGCTGGTTCAGGGCAGTCTATGGCCGCTGCTGGTGCTGGTCTGGCCGCTGTTGCTGGGCTTGGTGCCATTGCTGCCCGCGGGGGGGCGGCTGGCGCTGCGGGTGCTGCCCCTGGCGCCGCTGCCGGCGCTGGGCTTTGCGTTGGCCGGTGCACCGGGAACGGTGCGGGTTCCGGACCTGCTGCTGGATGTACAGCTGGGGGCGGGGCTGACAGGCATGCCGGGCGGGGCGCTGCTGATCGGCATGGTGGCGATGGTCTGGGCGGTGGCCGGCTGGCAGGCAGCACTCAGCATGGCACCGGGCCCGCAGACGGGTATCCTGGCCGGCTTCTGGTGCCTGACGCTGGCCGGCAATCTGGGCGTGCTGATGGCGGGCGATGCCGTCACCTTTTACGTGGCCTTTGCCGCCGTATCGCTGGCTGCGTGGTTTCTGGTGGTCCATGACCGGACAGCGGCCGCGCTGCATGCGGGCCGGGTCTACATCATCCTGGCCGTGCTGGGCGAAGCGGCCTTGCTGGCGGGGTTGATCCTGGCCGCGCAGGCGGCGGGCAGCACCGGGATAGGCGCCATGCGGGCCGCGCTGACCGAGGGGGCAACACCCGCGCTGGCCCTGATGGTGGCGGGGTTCGGCATCAAGGCGGGCATGATGCCGCTGCATGTCTGGCTGCCGCTGGCGCACCCCGCCGCGCCGGTGCCCGGATCGGCAGTGCTGTCTGGCGCCATCGTCAAGGCCGGGCTGGCCGGCATGCTGGTGTTCCTGCCCCCGGGCACCGCCATGGCCGCCCTGGTGTTGGTGCTGGGCCTGACAGGCGCCTATGGCGCGGCCCTGTGGGGTCTGGCACAGGGCAATATCAAGGCCGCGCTGGCCTGGTCGACGATCAGCCAGATGGGGCTGATGCTGGCCCTGGCCGCAACTGGTGCCGGCGCGGCGGCGGTGGCCTGGGCCTTGCATCACGGGCTGGCCAAGGGCGCATTGTTTCTGGCCGTAGGCGTGGTGGCCGCCGCCCGCTCGCCCCGGCAAAGGCTGGCCACACTGGCCCTGGCCGGCGCCATTGCGGCGTCTGTCGCCGGCCTGCCACCCACCGGCGGCGCGCTGATGAAGGCCGCGGCCAAAGGCGCAGCCAGCCCCGGCCTGGCCCTGGCGATCACCGCCAGCGGCACCACGACGGCGCTGATCCTGGTCTGGGTGATCACCTTGCTGGCCAGGGGCAAGGCGGCGCCTGAGCCATCCTGGCCGCTGATGGTTGCCGGCCTTGCCCTGCTGGGGGGGCTGGCCCTGGGGCTTCCCTGGGCGCTGGCAAGCGCCCGCCCCGGACTTGACCCCGGCTATCTGCTGACCCCTGCCGCGCTGGCCGAGGCCCTGCTGCCCCTGGCGGTGGGGCTGGTACTGTTTGTCCTGCTGCGCCGCCTGTTGCCGCTGTCCCTGCCCTGGCAGCCACGCCTGCCCAGGCTGACCGCCTTGCGCCGGCCGCCACTGGCCGGTCGCCGCCTACGCCGGCCCGGCCTGAGCCGGTCAAGCCTGAGCCGTTCCTGCCTGCGCTACCTGCCTGCGGACGGGTTCTTGCGGCACTGGCCGGCAGCGGGCAGCCTCATGGCATTGACCGTACTGGTGATGGTTGCGTTGCTGATGCACGCCTGATGCCGTGCCGCAGCCGGTTACCCCACACCCGTCCCCGCACGCCGTCAGGGCCTGCGCCGTGCAGCCGGTTGAAGCGTGGCAAAGCGCCCGGCCAGTGCGGCGGCTTCCTGCGCCAGCCCGTAAGGCGGGTTCAGCACGAACACCCCCGATCCCTGCATGCCATGACCGGGGCGCGCGGGGGGAAAGCCGACCTCATGGCGCAGCGCCTGCGGATGCGCATCGGTCAGGGCATCAAGCATCGCCTGATGGCGGGGCTGCGCCAGGATCGGATACCACAGCACAATGACACCGACATTCCACTTGCGCGCCAGCGTGGCAATGAAACGGGGCATCTGCAGATATTCCGCGGGCAATTCATAGCTGGGGTCGATCAGGATCAGCCCCCGGCGCGGCGTGGGCGGGGTCAGCGACAGCGCAATCTCATACCCGTCGCCGGCATGGACCCGGGCACCAAAGGGCGTTACGGCAGGCCGCAGCGCCGCCACCTCGGCCGGGTGGCGTTCGATCAGGTCCATCCGGTCGCCGGGACGCAGCAGATGCCCCGCAACCAGCGGTGAGCCCGGATAGGCAGCCGGCCCGTGCTGATCCCGGGTCGCATGCAGCGCGCGGGCAAAAGGGTGATCCGTGGCAAACCAGCCGTCCGTGCGCGCGATCCCCTGCGCGGCCTCGCCGGTCTTCAGGGCGGCGGCATCCTGCAGGTCATACAGGCCGCGCCCGGCATGGGTTTCGATATAGCACATCGGCTTGGGCTTGGCCGTCATCCGCGCCAGCATGGCCGCCAATAACGCATGCTTGTGCACATCGGCCAGATTGCCCGCATGATAGGCGTGCTGATAAGAAAGCATCGGGCCGGAACCGCGCCGCTGCGTCAGCCGCGCGGGCGCAGCCGGATCACCACATCAACCCGCGCCACCTCGGCCCCGTCGGGGGCACGCGGCAGACTGCGGATATCCAGTTGATCGGCTGGCGCATCACACAGGGTCTGCGTGTCTTCCCAGAAGAAATGCGGGTGGTCATCGGTGCGCGTGTCGAAATAGCTGCGCGCCGTGTCGACCGTGATCTCGTTCATCAGCCCGGCATCACAAAAGGCGCGCAGCGTGTTGTACACCGTCGCCAGCGAGACTTTCTCGCCATTGTCGATCACCGCGCCATACAGGCTTTCGGCAGTGACATGACGATTGTGTCCATCACCAATCAGCAGGGCGGCCAGGGCCAGCCGCTGGCGTGTCGGCCTCAGGCCGCCGCTTGCCAGCCAGTCGGCGGCATGCGTCAGTGCCTGATCGCTGTCGTTCGTGCATAAAGCGTCCATGATCAGTGTATAAAGCGCAAACCGCCCCGGTTTCAATCCCTTCTCGGGTTTCACCCCGCAGAATGCCCCGACACCGCGCCTGCCTGCCCGGCTTGTCAGCAGCAAAGCGCAGATGCTAGACGGGCTGATGCCCGCAGCACCCGCCCCAGTGCGGGCCTCTTGACCGGAAGGAACGCCCGAATGCCGCAGTACCCCACCCAGTTTGACCGCGACGCGCTGCTGGCCTGTTCCCGTGGCGAGCTTTTCGGCCCCGGCAATGCCCAGTTGCCTGCGCCGCCCATGCTGATGATGGACCGGATCACCGAGATTTCAGACGATGGCGGGGCGCATGGCAAGGGGCATGTGCTGGCCGAGTTCGACATCACGCCGGACCTGTGGTTCTTTGACTGCCATTTTCCCGGCAATCCGATCATGCCGGGTTGCCTGGGTCTGGACGGGCTGTGGCAGCTGACCGGGTTCAACCTGGGCTGGCGCGGCTGGCAGGGGCGCGGCTATGCCCTGGGCGTGGGCGAGGTCAAGCTGACCGGCATGGTGCGCCCGGACCGCAAGATGCTGCGCTATTTCGTCGATTTCACCAAGGCGATCCAGACACGCCGCCTGACCATGGGCGTGGCCGACGGGCGGGTCGAGGCCGATGGCGAGGTGATCTAT
>JAFIED010000111.1 GCA_020832805.1 Pararhodobacter sp. | reverse complement strand
CGCACAATCTTACAACGCTGCTCACGTAGCATGCGTGTGACTACAAGGAATCCTCGTTCACGCCCACCTAACTAATTGATAGGACAGGGTCACGCCAAGCAGATCGGCCGTGTTCCGAGGGAATTTTGTCGAACTTGGGTTGTCCGCTTCACCGGATTGCATTGGCGCCGACATCTTCGTCTTTTCTCCTGACCGGGTTTTTGTCTCAATCAAGGAAACAATACCCCCTGAGGCTGCAATTTTCAGGCGTCCCAGGGCACAATCTATCAAAGGATCATCGCGTCTGTTTTCAAATCGCCTGACTTGTCGCAATACGGTTGAGGCATGCATTCCCTGCTCGCGGGCGATTTGGCGCAGCGACCGCCCACTTTCGGTGTGGGTCAGATACACGCGCACCGCTGCGGGAACCCATTCTGGAAATGCAGTCAATGGCTTGAGATTTTTTTTCATGCGCTCCTCGCACGTTTCCTCCGCCGTCTCAGACACCCCGAATTTCCTGATTCAACTCTGCCAAGTGTTTACAGTTCTTACACCAATTCAACTAATGCGTGTTATTGGTTACCGGTTTGTTAAGCCTCAACCGAAGCCAGTTTTCGGCGCAAGCCACGAAAAACATGACAATAAGGCATTCGATCAATCGGTGGAAACGCAACACCCGCAAAAGTTGTGTACCCTGCCGGGGCTGACATTTCGATCATTCCACGGGAGGCTGCACAATGAGCTGTCACACGTCCGAACCCCTTTATGCGCTCATTTGGTCACTAGGCAGCCAATGCAGACCGCGCCTGCTGTTGCAGACGGCGCGGATCGGCCAAGCGGATTACCGGCGCGAACACGATCTGCGCCGCGTATTGCGCCTGCCCGCCGCGCCACCGCCCGGGCCCGCAACGATCAAGGTGCTCATGGACCTGGAGGCAGAGCAGGAACAGCGCCGCAAGAACCGATTTCAGGCGGCGGGTGAACCATGGCGCCCATCACGCCAT
Source organism: Pararhodobacter sp. (assembly GCA_020832805.1). Classification (GTDB taxonomy): domain Bacteria; phylum Pseudomonadota; class Alphaproteobacteria; order Rhodobacterales; family Rhodobacteraceae; genus Pararhodobacter. The sequence goes on along the minus strand of JAFIED010000111.1, from coordinate 3,716 downwards.
GTCGAATTGCTGATCGCGCTCATGGCCGAGATGCGCCTGCTGGCAGTGGCGGCTCCCGCACAGCCGGTACCGTTTGCGCGGGCGCGCGGGCAAATGGCTGGCTGACAGCAGGCCGGTTCCGGGCTGGCACACCGGTCGCTTTCCTGCTGCGGCATGTCGGTGGCCGGCCGGTTTGCGCATCGATGGCGCCCTATGTTGTGCCCGACAACGGCGCGGGCACACGAAAGGCAGACACCATGCGCGGCAATGAACCCTCAGGGGGCAGTGGCACGGCCGCTGCCCGTGATGCGCTTGTCGTGTTCTCGCCTTCGGGCAAGCGCGGCCGATTTGCCCTTGGCACGCCGGTACTGACTGCCGCGCGCCAACTGGGCGTCGATCTGGACTCGGTCTGCGGGGGGCGCGGCATCTGCTCGAAATGCCAGATCTCGCCCGGCTATGGCGAATTCGCCAAGCACGGGGTCCTTGTCGGCCCCGATGCCCTGAGCGACTGGAACGCCGTCGAGCAACGCTACAAGGACAAGCGCGGTCTGATCGATGGGCGCCGGCTGGGCTGCCAGGCACGGATCATGGGCGATGTGGTGATCGACGTGCCGCCGGAATCCCAATTGCACCGGCAGGTCATCCGCAAGGATGCCGATGCGCGCCCGGTGGCAATGAACCCGGCCACGCGCCTTTTCTATGTCGAGGTGCCCGAACCCGACATGCACGATCCATCAGGCGATCTGGAGCGCCTGGCAAAGGCCTTGAAAACCCAGTGGCAGATCGAGCGTGTCGAGGCCGGGCCGGCTGTGTTGCGCAAATTGCAGCCCGTATTGCGTCAGGGCAACTGGGCGGTCAGCGTGGCCGTCTTTCGCGATCACGCTGCGGCGCCCGCGCGCATCCTGGATGTCTGGCCGGGCTTTCACGAGGGCGGTTTGCACGGGCTGGCCATCGACCTGGGCTCAACCACCATCGCCGCCCATCTGACGGATCTCTCGAACGGCCGGGTGCTGGCCTCCAGCGGCGTGATGAACCCCCAGATCCGGTTTGGCGAGGATCTGATGAGCCGGGTCAGCTATGCCATGATGAATCCCGGTGGTGACGCCGACATGACACGCGCCGTCCATGCCGCCATCAATGCCCTGGCCTATTCCGTCGCCGCCGAGGCCGGCATCGACACGGCCACGATCACCGAGGCGGTGGTGGTGTGCAATCCGGTGATGCATCACCTCTTTCTGGGTATCGACCCTGTCGAACTGGGGCAGGCGCCGTTCGCACTTGCCGTATCGTCGGCACTGGCGCTGCCGGCCCGCGACGCAGGCATTGATTCGCTGAACCCCGAGGCGCGGCTGTACATGCTGCCCTGCATTGCCGGCCATGTCGGCGCCGATGCCGCCGCCGTCGCACTGGCGCAATCGCCGCAGACATCAGACGATCTGGTCCTGATTGTCGATGTCGGCACCAACGCCGAAATCCTGCTGGGCAACCGGCAGCGCGTGCTGGCCTGTTCATCGCCAACCGGCCCGGCGTTCGAAGGGGCGCAGATATCATCGGGCCAACGCGCCGCCCCGGGCGCGATCGAGCGCGTCGAGATCGACCCCGAAACAAGGCAACCGCGCTTTCGCGTGATCGGCTGCACGCTGTGGTCCGACGAGCCGGGCTTTGACGCAGAAGTGGGGCCGGCGGGCGTCACCGGCATCTGCGGTTCGGGGATCATCGAGGCGGTCGCAGAAATGCGCATGGCCGGCATTGTCGATGCGGCAGGGCTGATCGGATCGGCCGCGCAGGTGGGCAGCGACCGGCTGATCCCCGAAGGCCGCGCGCATGCCTATCTTCTGCATGACGGCAGCGCGCAGGGCGGGCCCCGCATCACCGTGACGCAAGGCGACATCCGCGCGATTCAGCTGGCAAAGGCGGCGCTTTATGCCGGCGCGCGCCTGTTGATGGATGAACTGGGTGTCGATCGCGTGGACCGTGTGGTGCTGGCCGGGGCCTTTGGTGCACATATCAGCGCCAAACACGCCATGGTTCTGGGCATGATCCCCGATTGCCGACTGGAAAACGTGACCAGCGCCGGCAATGCCGCCGGCACCGGCGCGCGGCTGGCGCTGTGCAACCTGGAGGCGCGCGCCGAGATCGAACGCGCGGTTGCCAGCATCCACAAGGTAGAGACCGCCATCGAGCCCCGCTTTCAAGAGCATTTCGTGAATGCCGCCGCGATGCCGCATGCCATCGACTCGTTTCCAGAGCTGGCACGCATCGTCACGCTGCCTGTCGTCAGCCACAATACCGGCGGTGGCGGCGGCGAAGGGGGGCGCCGGCGGCGGGCGCGCTGACGCGACGGCAAGGGGCAATCCGGAATCCGGCTTCACCTTGGCCGCACCCAGCGGTTAAGGTGCCGGTAACGGCAGCACTGCGGACAAGACAATGATGCGCTGGCCCCTACCCAACGCCAGGCCCGGCCAGACCGTGGGGCTGCTGGGCGGCTCTTTCGACCCGCCCCATCCGGGCCACGCCCATCTGGCGCGCGAAGCGCTCAAGCGGTTGGCGCTTGACCGGCTGTGGGTCATGGTCAGTCCCGGCAACCCGCTGAAGCCTGACCCGCCTGCCCCGCTGCCCGACAGGATGGCCGCAGCGCGCGCCCTGATGACCCACCCGCGCATGCAGATCACCGATATCGAGGCCCATACCGGCACCCGCGCCACAATCGACACCTTGCATGCGGTGCAGGCCTTGTATCCCGGCGTGCACTTTGTCTGGCTCATGGGCGCCGACAATCTGGCCACGCTGCATCACTGGGCACGCTGGCGCGAGATCATGGCAAGCGTGCCGGTGGCCGTGTTCGCCCGCCCCGGCCAGCGGCTGCCGGCCTTGACCGGGCGGGCCGCCAGACAGTTCCGCGATGCCCGCCTTTCGCCGCATGATGCCAGACGGCTTGGCCACCAGGTACCGCCGTGCTGGGTATGGCTGGACATGCCCATGCGTGCCGAATCCTCGACACGGCTGCGCGCCGCAGGCTGGCGCGCGCCTGCCTGACCGACCCGCGAATGCCTGATTTGTGCCTTTCGGATTGCAAGATTCCAGTGCAGGAATAGGGATTGAAACGCGGTGTCGATGCGTTTGCACCTCGGCGACCAGGCATCGGACAGGGCAGCATGGAGCAAGGCATGACAGGTGACGGACCCAGGCTGAACCGGCGCGCCATGCTGGCAGGGCTGGCTGCGGCCAGTGCGACACCTGTCCTGGCCAATGCCCCTGAACGCTCGGTCTTTCCGCAACCGCGGCTGGCAAGACCCGATGGCAGCGCCCGGCTGACCGCGCGCCCGCTAGAGGCGCTGCTGGCCCAGGCACAGCTTGGTGGCACAACAGGCTTCGTTGCGCTGGACGCCGCGGATGGGTCGATCATCGAGGCGCTCAATGCCGATACCCCCCTGCCCCCCGCCAGCGTTGCCAAGGCGCCCACCGCACTTTACGCGCTTGACCGGCTTGGGGCGGGGTATCGTTTCACCACCCATGTTCTGGCCACCGGAAATCTGGCCGATGGTACGCTGCGCGGCGATCTGATCCTGCAGGGCGGGGGCGATCCCACCTTGCAGACCGCCGATCTGGCAGCATTGGCACAGGCTCTGGTCCGCCGAGGGCTGCGCCGCATCACCGGGCCCTTTCTGACCGATGATTCCGCGCTGCCCTTCATCCGTGAAATCGCGGCCGATCAGCCGCCACAGGCGGGCTATAAC
>JAFIED010000102.1 GCA_020832805.1 Pararhodobacter sp. | reverse complement strand
GGGGGGGGCAGTGGGGCCCGCGGGCCCCCCCCCCCCCCCGCCCCGGGGTGGTGGCGCGGGCCCTGCCGGCGATCGGCCTGTGGGCTGTTGCGCTGTCTCTGGGACTGATGCTGCCGCGTGCCGTACCGGTTGCCCAAGGCGCGCTTGGCGCGGGTCAGGGCAACTGGGTGGTCGAACGTGGCGAACTGTCCCTGACCGTTACCCAGATCAGGGATCGTGTGACCGGGCGGTTCGGACGCTGGACAGCCGATATCGCCTTTTCCCCGCAGCCGGTGGCGGGGCGTCATGGGCAGGTGCGGGTGGCGATCGATGTCAGCAGCCTGACCATCGGTGCCGTGACCGCCGAGGTTCTGGCCCCTGAATTTCTTGATGCGCGCAGCCACCCGGATGCCGTGTTCGAGGCCGAGATCAAGCCTGACCCCGAACATGGCTACGTTGCCGACGGACACCTGACGCTAAGGGGCGTCAGCGTGGCCGTCCGTTTGCCCTTTGCGCTGGAGATCGAGGGCGACGCCGCCCGAATGACCGGCCGAGTCCTGCTGGATCGCCGGCAGTTCGGTATCGGCCCCAATTACCCCGACGAGGCGACGGTCGGTTTTTCGGTCGAGGTCGCAACGACGTTGACCGCCCGCCGCCGCGATTAGGAGTGATCCCTCTGGTCAAGGAGACCGCCCTGTGCCTGACGTTCGACCGGCTGCCAGCCCGTATCGCGTTCGATCACGGCGATTATCCCTGTAATGACCGATTGCATCAGGCCCGGACGTCCCGCCGCACGGGTCGGCGCTTGGCCGTCATCAGGGGTGACCACATGGCGCAACCTGCGGGTGTCCGTGACAGGCCTGCCGGGCATGCCGTGGGCTGATGATGGATCAGACCGACCGCGCGCCCTGTGTCGCCCTTGTCTGGCGAACCGACAGGCAAGGGCGCCGGCGAGTACGCATTCCGGACAGGATCAGGCTGTGATGCGGCGACCGAGGCCCTGGTCGGCAACGCCGGGATCCCGCTGGCGCGGCGCTATTTCGGTAACTGGTATGTGGTGACGGCCATTCTGAAGGGCTCAACCCTGTCGGCCACTCTCGGTTCCGTCGCGGTGATGCCCCGATGGGTGCCGGCTGATGGGGCCTTTACCCCTGTAGGCCCGTGCCGGGAACGCGGCGCTGTCACATCGCTGCCAGCTTTCCCGCGCACGCGCCTCAGTCCTGCTGCACCTCATTCAGACCCCGGGCAAGCCCGCTTCCCAGCGCCGCTATAGCGGCAAACACAAGCAGGACCACGGCCGGGCCAAACCGGTCGGCGGCAAGGCCGAACAGCCCCCCCGCCAGCAGTGCAAGCCCCACCAGCGTGTTCGACAGCGCCGTATAGCGGGCGCGAAAACTGTCGTCGGCCATGTCGGTCAGGTGCAGCTTGCGCCCGGCGCGGACGCCTTCGTATGCGATCTGTGCGACGAAAATGGCGGCTGCTGCGCCCAAGGCGCCGCCCAGACCGCCATGCGCAAGCCCGATCACACCAACCGTGGCAAACACCCCGGCGCCCAGCGCGCCCGCCGCCATCAGGGTCTGGCGGCTGGAATGGTCGGAAAGGCGACCCCATACATAGGCGGCAACAACCGAGGCAGCGGTCGATGCCATGACCATCGGGCCCAGTTCGTCCAGCGCGCTGCGCCCCGATGCGGCCGACATCATGACGATAAAGGGCAGCGCCAGTGCCGTGACCGCCAGTGCCGCACGCGATGCCACGAAAAGGCGCAATTGCCCGTCAGACAGGATCGGCTTGATCAGCGCGGCAAGGACGTCGCCATCGCCATCGGTGTCCGCCTTTCTGGCGGATTCCTGCAACCGCATGAAAATGAACGACGAAAGAAGAAGTGCGCCACCGGCAATCGCAATGATCCCCGCCAGCGGCGCGATGGCCACGTCGAACACCCCTGTCGCCATCAACGCGCCCACACCAAAGACCGACACGGCGGCGACAGAGGCGGCAAGCCCCGTGATCGCCCCGCGCCGCCGCTTGGCAATGGTGCGGGCCAGCGCATCCTTGTAGCTGACGGAAGACGCCGCGCGCGCCGCCGCCAGCACCGCAAGGCAAGCCAGGATCACCGCGCCCGCCAGCACGCCTGACAGCATCAGCGCGGCAAGCGCGATGCCCAGGGCCGCAACCCCCTGCACGGCACTGCCCAAAGCCCAGAAACGCTTGCGCTGGGGGCTGACCTCGACCTGTCGTGCAAAGGCAAGTTGCGGCAGCAGGGCACCTGCCTCGCGCACCGGAACCAGCGCGCCGATCATCGCCCCGGGCGCACCAAGCGCGGTCATCAGCCATGACAGCACCAGCTTGGGGTCGATCAGGGCATCGGCGGTCTTGGTCAATGTCAGCGCGGCAATGTGAATCAACCCGTTGCGGGCTTCGCCGTCAGGGATGGCATCGGTTTTGTTGCCCGTAATCCGGCCGAAAGCCGTTTTCAGCCGGGCACTCATCTGGGTTCGAACTTGCCGACGGGGATTTTCAGATAGCTGTAGCCATCCGCCTCGGCCTGCGGCAGGCGGCCCCCGCGGATATTGACCTGAAGCGCGGCCAGCATGCGGGCGGGCAGGGGCAGCGTTTCATCGCGCGCCTTGCGGGTTGCGATGAATTCGGCCTTGCCGATGCCGTCCTTTACATGGCGGTTGCGCAAGCGATGCTCGGCCACAGTCGCCATGTATTGCGGCGCGGCGCCCGGGGCGGGGTAGTCGTGCCCGACGTAAAGGCGGGTCTGTGGCGGCAGATCGAGGATTGCGCGCAACGATTGCCACAGATCCGTGGCGCTGCCGCCCGGGAAATCGGCGCGGCTGGTGCCGCTTTCCGGCATCATCAGCGTGTCATGCACAAACGCTGCATCGCCCGCGACATAGGTGACCGATGCCAGCGTATGCCCCGGCGAAAGCATCACCCGCACCGGGATGTCACCCACCATGAATTCGTCGCCTTCCGCAAACAGACGGTCCCATTGCGCGCCGTCGGTGGGGAAGTCGTCATCCAGATGATAAAGCCCTTTCCAGAGCTTTTGTACATCCACCACCCTTTCGCCGATAGCGGTGGGTGCGCCCAGCTTTTCCGACAGATAAGGCGCGGCGCTGAAATGATCGGCATGGGGGTGGGTGTCCAGCACCCAGTCAACCTTCAGCCCTTCGGCGCGGATGTAGTCGATGATCTCATCGGCGCTTTCGGTCGTCACCGCGCCGGCTTCGGGGTGGAAATTCCAGACCGGATCAACAATGGCCGCCTGACAGGTTCGGGGGCAATGAAATACATATTGCAGACTGCCGGTAGGGCGGTCGAAGAACGCGCGAATGATGGGTGACATACGTCAATCCTGTTTCGTGTTTACTGTCTTCAGTCATGCGGTTTTCCGGTCTCGGCCCGTTTCTGCCGGCAGGCGCCGCAGGCAGGGATGCAGCAAGGGCCGCGTGTGACAAACGCCGGATCGGCTGCATGGTTTCAACAATGCCGTGCGGCAAGCGTTTCGTCATGGCCTTGTTATGGCTCGGCTCAGGCTGTCAACGGCGGCAGGAAGGCCCTGATCCGCGCTGGCGACGGGCCCATCATGCGGTCAGCCGCCCGCCGGCACCCAGAGCAGAAACCGGGAACCGAAGAGGCCGCCCGCGCGTAACGTCATGAAGAACCTTGCGCGTCGGCATGGCATGCGACCGAAGCCGGTCAGCACTGCCCGGGTGCATGTCAGGGCCGGGCGAATATCAGGTAAGGAGTCCCGAGATGGCACATGCAAGGAACATTCCTCAGTCGGCGGCCAATGCCGATGAACAGCGCGCCCTTGATGCCGACGAGCGGCAGATGGCCGACATGGCCCGCCACCCGGCGCTTGGTCAGCTTTCGGACCGCGAACTTTCTGACCTCGTCAGCCGGCTGCGCAGCCGCCGCAACCGGGCGCGCGATATCGCAGACCGTCAGGCGCGCGAGGCGCGGGCGAAAAGCGCGCCGGCCGGGGTCACCCCGGCCACCGGCAATGCCGGAACATTGAGCAAGCATGATTACCTGAATGCGGCGCTGGAACGGGCCCTGTCAGAGCGTCAGGCCCGCGACGGCGCGCCCGACAGCGGCGCAGCAGCCGAGAAAGGCAGCGACCCCAGCCAGCACGATCTTGCCCTCAAGGCGATGCAGACGAAAAAGGCGGGTGACAACGCACCCAACCCGATGGTGGAAGAGGGCGGCGCGCTGCACCCCGATGACCCCGATGCCAGCGCGGGCAAAGGCGCACTGGCAGATCAGGCCCGCCGCACGGCGCCGGCGGGGGCCCTGGATCATGCCGGTGAATTACCCTCGCGCGAGCGGTCGCGCACGCGCTATTGACGGCGGGCGGCCGGGCTGCATCCCTTCGCGCGGCGGCCCTGCCGTGCTATCGATCAGGGGCGCATGAAAAGGGCCGAATACATGAAAGTCGATACGATCATCATCGGTGCCGGCACCGCCGGGCTGTCAGCCTTGCGCGAAGTGCGCCGCTATACGGATGATTTTCTGTTGATCAATGACGGGCATTGGGGCACCACCTGCGCCGCCGTCGGCTGCATGCCCTCGAAGGCGCTGATCGAGGCTGCGAATGCCTTTCACCGCCGCCATGCCCTGGACGCTTTCGGTATCAGGGGGGCAGACGGGCTGCGGGCCGATATCCCCGCCGTGCTGGCGCGGGTGCGGGCCTTGCGCGATGACTTCGTCAAGGGGCCGCAATCCGTACCTGCAGACCTGGGCGCGCGGGCCATGGCGGGGCGGGCGCGGTTGATCGGCCCGAACACGATCAAGCTGGGCGACAGGCGCATCGATGCCCGCGCCATCATCCTTGCGCCTGGCAGCAGCCCCATCGTGCCAGAGCCGTGGCGCGCGTTCTCTGACCGCCTGTTGACCAGTGACACGCTGTTCGAACAGACCGACCTGCCCCGGCGCATTGCCGTCGTCGGCCTGGGGGCAATCGGAATGGAACTGGCGCAGGCCCTGTCGCGGCTGGGTCTGGCGGTGGCCGGTTTCGATGCCGGGCAAACCCTGGCGGGCATTGATGACCCCGCCATCCTGTCGGCCTTTCGCCAGTTGATCCAGGGCGAATTCCCTGTGCATCTGGGGGCCGAGGCGAGGCTGGAAGATACCGGCAGCGCAATTCGTGTCACGGCGGGTGGCGCAACCTTTACCGCAGATGCGGTGCTGGCCGCAATCGGACGCCAGCCAAATCTGACGGGCCTGGGGCTGGAAGCGCTGGGCGTTGCGCTGGATGCGCGAGGCCTGCCGCAGATCGACCCAGAGACCCTGCGCATTGGCGACACTTCCGTCTTTCTGGCGGGTGATGCCAACAGCTATCGCGCGCTGTTGCACGAAGCCGCTGATGACGGCCATATCGCCGGGCGGCTTGCCGCCCCCGATGCGGACAACAAGGGGTTCTGCCGGCGCACGGCGCTGTCGATCACCTTTTGCAGCCCGCAGGTTGCGCGGGTCGGTCCGCCCCGTTCGGCGTTGCCAGCAGATGTATTGACGGGCGAGGCGGATTTCTCGCGGCAGGGTCGTGCGCGGCTTGCCGCAACCGCGTCGGGGCTGCTGCGGCTATACGCCGATCCCGTCAACGGGCGGTTGCTGGGCGCCGAGATCTGCGCGCCTGCAGGTGAACATATGGCGCATCTTCTGGCGCTTGCGGTCGATCAGGGCCTGAACGTGCCGCAGATCCTTGCCATGCCTTTCTATCATCCCGTGCTGGAGGAAGGGCTGCGCAGCGCGCTGCGCGGCATTTCAAGGCAGTTGCCGGACCGGACCCGGTCCGACCTGTCATGCTGCGAGGAGATCGGGCATGATTCGCTTGACTGATGCAATGGCAGGATTGCACGGTGTCTTGTCTGCTTGCGTGCCGTTACCCGAAACATGGGCTGGTGACAGGGCGCGCGGTGACAGGGCGCGCCGCTACTGGACAGGCGCATCTGGCAAGACGCCTTGCGAAAGCTGCCGTATACCCCGCGAGCACGCTGATCGGTCCGTGATCGACAATGCGCTGCGCGGGGGCAAAGCCGAAAAACGGTTGAACATGCGATGCTGTCAGGCTTTAACACTCGAAATGTCACGCCATCCGGACGTTGTCAGTGCGATTCGCGTGTCGGTGTACAAGCATGGCCGCGCCCTTTGCCTGTATTCGAGTGCCAGTTGATCCTTTTTCAGGTGGCCTTTCCAGAATGCGCTGCGGGATTTGATCAATCATTTGAAAGTACGTTCAGAACCCTTGTAACCTCGTTTCCCGTAGCCAGGACAACCAACTGCCGAGGCACCAATGAATTCAGGAACAGTCGATTATAACCTGCTTGACGAAGGTCAAAAGACCATGGGGCTGGAACTGGCAGGTGTCGCATTGATTGTCGTCGATTACGTGGCCGACACCGTAACCCCGGACCCGATGGCGGCGGAAATATTTGGTCTGTCCCCCAACCAGCCAGTTTCAAGGGATGCTTTTCACGCACGGATTCACCCCGACGACCTGCCCCAGGTCCTGGCCGAGGTTGAAAAGCTGATAGACCCGGATTTCGACGACATGATCGAGGTTGTGCACCGCACCCTGGCGTCTGATGGACGAATTCGATGGGTACACGCACGCAAGAAACTGTACCGGGGCACGGATGAAAGGGGCAAGGCGCCGGTTTCAGGGGTGGCTGCGATCCTTGATATCACGGGCAGAAAGCAGGCCGAGGAAGCAACCGAATTCCTGATGCGCGAATTGCAGCACCGGACCGCGAATATCGTGACAGTTGTTTCTGCGATTGCACGTATGGTGTCCAAGGCCGGGCCGCCTGAAACATTCCTGCAGCGCTTTGAACCCAGGGTCGGAAATCTGGCGCAGAATCTGAAACTTCGCGAGGCAAAGGAGCATGTGACCCTGCGCGCGACAATCGATGCAGCGCTGACACCGTTTCTGACCAATGCGCTGGTCAACGTGGTACTGGAGGGCCCCGATGTCAGTGTCACCCCGCATGATTCGCAGGTATATGCCATCATCATCCATGAGCTTGCAACGAATTCAGTGAAACATGGCGCATTGACGCAGGTTGGCGCAGCCGTGCATATATCCTGGGCAACGGATAAGGATGGCGGCATTCTGTTTCGCTGGCAGGAAACCCGCCGACTTCCTGCTGACAGGCCAAGGGATGCGGGTTTCGGAACTCAGATGCTGGAACAATTCGCAGCGCTCAGTTTGAACGGCGAGGCGACCCAGACCTTTGAGGAATTTGGCTATCTCTATGAATTGCGGGTTCCGGGGAACAGATAAAGCATCAGATCTGCGATCAGCAAACATCTCGGGGCCGGGCCTGTTTTCCCTTGGGTGCAATGATGGCGCGGATGCATCAGCCACCAGCAGCTTGTTTGGTAAAAGGCGCATAGTCGCTGGCTGAAAAGTGAAAGGCAGGTTTCAGGGGTCGGCATTCTGGCAACCGATCCGGCGGAACAGCTTTGCACCCTGTTTGCCCGGGGCGTATGGGGCGTTTTTGTGCAAACGTATCAGGCCACGGGCTTTATGCCGGGCAACGTTGATCTGCCCTTGTTTCAGGCGCTGCACACCAAGAAACCGCCCGCGGCAGCCCGCGGACGGTTTTCTGACGGGGCGTGCCGGGTATGACCGCACCCGCGAATGCCAGGCGGTCCGCTTATGTCTTCTTGGGGCCGGCGATGAACCAGATGATCAGGCCCACGACCGGGAACAGCAGGACCAGCAGAATCCACAGCACCTTGCGCCCGTCGGTCGCTGACGAGCCCAGAATCGACACCGCCGCCCAGACCACCAGCGCAAGGTGGATGAGCCCGAAAAAACCGGTAAAGTTCGCATTCACGTCTGAAACTCCTTTCGACGGTGTGGTTCGCTCTGACAAACGCGTGAACAAGAGCCGGGTTCCATTGCCGTTGCCGCGCGGCGTGATTTCCGGCCGCGCGGTCACATGCCGGGCGTATTGTTGCCAGGCGGGGCCTAGAGCGTGATCATATCAGATAGAAGCGTATCCAGCATTTCGCATGTAGTTTGCGCATTCCTGCGACGAGAAGCTGTCGAGCAGTGCGCCGAGGCGTTTCCAGACGGCCTCGACAGTGCGCTCGGAGGCGGTGCGCATGA
>JAFIED010000087.1 GCA_020832805.1 Pararhodobacter sp. | reverse complement strand
GGGGGGGGGGCCCCCCCCCCCGTCGCGGGGCCGGGGGGGGGGGGGGGGCGGGGGGGGGGGGGGCGGGCGCGGGGCGGGCGCCGGGCGGTTCCGGGCGTTGACGCCGCCGCGCCACGGCGGGCATGTGCGATCGGGGGCTTTTCGGCAGGGTCACGTCGGGCTAGCTTGCGCGGCATGACAACATTGCTTCTGACCCATTCCGATTGCCTCGGCCATGTCACCCCACCGGGCCACCCGGAACAGGTGGCGCGGCTGGACGCTGTTGCACGGGCCCTTTCGGCGCCGGACTTCAACGCCCTGCGGCGCGAGGATGCCCCCCTTGCAGACCTGCGCGACCTGTTGCGCTGTCATCCCGAGGCATATGTGGAGCGCCTGCGCGCGGCCATGCCGGCCCATGGCCATGTCCAGCTCGACCCCGACACACATGCCGCGCCGGGCACCTGGGCGGCGGCGATGCGGGCTGTCGGCGCTGCCTGCCGGGCGGTTGACGCGACCCTGGGCGGCGAGGCGGTCAATGCCTTTGCGGTCGTGCGCCCGCCCGGCCACCATGCCGAGGCCGAAACCACCATGGGCTTTTGCCTGTTCGGAGCGGTGGCAATCGCCGCGCGTCATGCGCTGGATCACCACGGGCTGTCGCGTGTCGCGGTGGTGGATTTCGACGTGCACCACGGAAACGGGACCCAGGCGCTGCTGTGGGACGAGCCGCGCGTGCGCTTCGTCTCGTCCCATCAGATGCCGCTTTGGCCGGGAACGGGCCACCCGCGCGAACAGGGTGCCCATGGCCAGATCGTCAATGTCCCGTTGCGGCCCGGCACGGACGGCGCGGCGATGCGCGCGGCCTATGCGGCACAGGTCTTTCCCATGCTCGACGCCTTCGCGCCGGAACTCCTGATCCTGTCGGCGGGGTTCGACGCGCATGCCGCGGACCCGCTGGCACAGCTGGAATGGCAGACCGAGGATTATGCCGTCCTGACGCGCGACCTGTGCGCGCTGGCGGCGCGGCACTGCGGCGGGCGGGTGGTGTCGGTTCTCGAAGGCGGATATGATCTCGAGGCGCTCGGCGAAAGCGTCGCCGCGCATGTGCGGGAATTCTTGAAGGCGGGGCAGGGCGGATGACCGAAAAGCCGGTTGCAGAAATGAGTTTCGAGGAAGCGATGGCCGAACTGGAGGCCGTTGTCACCCGGTTGGAACAGGGCGACGTGCCGCTGGAACAATCCATAGCGTTGTACGAACGGGGCGCGCTGCTGAAGGCGCATTGCGACGCAAGGCTGAAATCCGCAGAGGAAAAGGTGGAACAGATCCGCCTGGGCGAGAACGGCGCGCCCGAAGGCACCAAGCCATTTTCCGCAGGATGAACTTTCCCGATATCCTTGCGGCGCGCGCGGAACAAACCGCGCGGCACCTTGACGCCGCCCTGGCGGCCCTGCCGCACAGCGGCGTGCGCGACGCGATGGCCTATGCGCTGCGCGGGGGCAAGGGATTGCGCGCCTTTCTGGTGCTCGAGGGGGCCGCGCTGCACGGTATAGCCACGGCCGCCGCCCTGCCCGCCGCTGCGGCGATCGAGGCGATCCATGCCTATTCGCTTGTCCATGACGATCTGCCGGCGATGGACAACGACGATCTGCGGCGCGGGCAACCCACCGTGCATGTGAAATGGGACGAGGCCAGCGCAATCCTTGCCGGTGATGCGCTTCAGACGCTGGCGTTCGAGTTGCTGGCGGCTCCCGGCGGCGCGCCGGATGCCGCGCGGCAGGTGCTTCTGGTGCACACGCTGGCACAGGCCGCAGGGGCGGCCGGCATGGTGCTGGGCCAGGCGCTCGACATCGCGGCGGAAACGGCAAAGGCGCCGCTGACGCTTGACGAGATCACAACGCTTCAGGCGGGCAAGACAGGCGCGCTGATCGGCTGGGCCGCGCAGGCCGGGCCTCGGCTGGCCGGGGACGACCCGGCGCCGCTTGCCCGGTATTCCGCCGCGCTCGGGCTGGCGTTCCAGATTGCCGACGACATCCTTGACGTGACGGGCGATGCCACCAAGGCGGGCAAACGGCTGCGCAAGGACGATGCGGCGGGCAAGGCAACCTTCGTGTCGCTGCTGGGGCTTTCGGGGGCGCAGACGCGGGCCGCCACGTTGGTCGCAGAGGCCGAAGAAGCCCTTTTTCCCTATGGTGAAAGGGCGGAAACCTTGCGGCAGGCGGCGCGCTTCGTTATTTCGCGCGAGACATGACAGCCCCGGCACTCCCCGGGCAGGAGCCAAGGCCATGACGGACCGTCCCGCCACCCCCCTGCTGGATACGATCGCAAGCCCCGCAGACCTGCGCGGCCTGTCCGACAGGCAGTTGCGCCAGGTGGCCGATGAATTGCGGGCCGAGACGATTTCGGCCGTATCGGAAACCGGCGGGCATCTGGGCGCCGGGCTGGGGGTGGTGGAACTGACCGTGGCATTGCACGCGGTTTTCGAGGCGCCGCGCGACAAGATCATCTGGGACGTCAGCCACCAATCCTATCCGCACAAGATCCTGACGGGCCGGCGCGACCGGATCCGCACCCTGCGGATGAAGGGCGGATTGTCCGGCTTCACCAAGCGCTCGGAAAGCCCCTATGATCCATTCGGCGCGGCACATTCCTCGACCTCGATTTCCGCTGCGCTGGGCTTTGCCGTGGCGCGCGACCTTGGTGGCGCCCCCGAACACGGGATCGGCGATGCCATCGCGGTGATCGGGGACGGCAGTATCAGTGCAGGTATGGCCTACGAGGCGATGAACAATGCCGGGCACCTGAAGAAGCGGCTGATCGTCGTCCTGAACGACAATGAAATGTCGATCGCGCCGCCGGTCGGCGCGATGAGCGCCTATCTCTCCCGTCTGTATGCCGGCAAGGCGTATCACGGGCTGAAAGATGCCGTTCGGCTGTTGCCCGGCCCCCTGCAGGAAGGCGCAAAGCGCGCAAAGGACCTGTTCAAGCAATTCACCCTTGGCGGGACATTGTTCGAGGAACTCGGGTTTTCCTATATCGGGCCCCTTGACGGGCATAACCTCGATCAGCTTCTGCCAGTGCTGCGCGGGGTGCGCAGCCATGCCCATGGGCCGGTGCTGCTGCATGTCATCACGCAAAAGGGCAAGGGCTATCGCCCGGCCGAGGGCGCTGCGGACAAGGGCCATGCAACCGGCAGGTTCGATCTGGTCACCGGCAAGCAGCACAAGGCGCCTTCGAATGCGCCAAGCTATACCAAGGTGTTCGCGCAGGCGCTGATCGACGAAGCGTCGCGCGACGACAGGGTCGTTGCGGTCACCGCAGCCATGCCGGACGGGACCGGCCTGAACCTTTTTGCCGAACGGTTCCCGGCGCGCTGTTTCGATGTGGCGATTGCGGAACAGCATGGCGTGACCTTCTGTGCGGGCCTCGCTGCCGGTGGGATGAAGCCTTTCTGCGCGATGTATTCGACCTTTCTGCAACGCGGGTATGACCAGGTCGTTCATGACGTGGCGATCCAGCGTCTGCCGGTGCGCTTTGCCATCGACCGGGCCGGCCTTGTCGGGGCCGATGGCGCGACCCATGCGGGCAGCTTTGACATTGCCTATCTGACAAATCTTCCCGGTTTCGTTGTCATGGCCGCAGCGGACGAGGCGGAACTGGTTCATATGGTGGCCACTGCCGCCGCGCATGACGAAGGCCCCATCGCCTTTCGCTATCCGCGCGGCGAGGGTGTGGGCCTCGAGATGCCCGAGCGTGGCGTGCCCTTGCAGATCGGCAAGGGCCGGATCATGCGCGAGGGGGCGGATATCGCGATCCTGTCCTTCGGGACGCGTTTGTCAGAGGTTCTGGCCGCCTGCGAGACGCTGGACCAGCAAGGCATCGCGCCCACGGTGGCGGATGCCCGCTTTGCCAAGCCGCTTGACCGCGATCTGATCCTGCAACTCGCGCGCCACCATCGGGTGCTGATCACCATCGAAGAGGGCGCGGTCGGCGGCTTTGGCAGTCATGTGGCGCAACTCCTGTCAGAGGAAGGTGTCTTTGACCGGGGGCTTGTGTTCCGGTCGATGGTCCTGCCCGATATCTTCATCGACCAGGCCAGCCCCGAGGACATGTATGCCGTTGCCGGGATGAACGCGGCCGACATCGTGGCCCGGGTTCGGGCGCTGGTGGACGCGGGTGCGAACGCCGCGCGCCGGGCGTGAGCTGATGCGGATCATCGGGGGGCGGCTGCGCGGCCTGGCGCTGGCGCCCGTGGGGGCAGGCGATGCCGCGGCGCATCTGCGCCCCACATCGGACCGGGTGCGCGAAAGCCTGTTCAACCTCTTGCAGAACGCCAGCGCGCCGGACCCGGTGCCAAATGCGCGGGTGCTGGACCTGTTCGCCGGAACCGGCGCGCTGGGCCTCGAGGCGCTTTCGCGCGGCGCGGACCATGTGACCTTTGTCGAAGATGGCGCCGTGGCGCGAGGGCTTTTGCGTGACAACATCGACCGTGCGCGGGCGATGGGGGTGACCAGGGTCTACCGCCGTGACGCCACGGATCTGGGCGAATGCCGGGGCAAGCCTTTCACACTGGTTTTTCTCGACCCGCCCTATGGCAAGGGGCTGGGCGAGGCGGCGCTTGGCTCTGCGCTGGCCGGCGGCTGGATCGCACCGGGTGCCACCGTGGCATGGGAAGAAGCCGCGCCCATGGCGCCGCCTGCCGGTTTTGCCTTGCGCGACCACCGGCGGTATGGCGAAACCGTCCTGACACTGCTGACGGCGAACTGACCCCGCGCGGCCGATCAGGGCAGCACGAACATCGGAAACGTCACGCCCAGTGCCCAGCCAAGCACGACACCAAGGCCGATCCCGCCCGCAGCCGGCAGGCCCGTGCGCCGGCCCACCCAGCCGCCCATCGTTCCGAACAGCAGGAAGAACAGCACGATCACCGGCAGGATGATCACCAGAAAGAACAGCCGCTCGAAATTCAACGCCACCGCCAGCGCGAGCGACAGCAAAAGGGCCGTGCGCACTGCGATGACCCGCCAAAGACCCGCGCGGCCGCCCTCGGTCAGCAGCGCGTCCGCCAGCATGAACGGAACCGCCCCGGCGATCAGCGCGGCCACCACCGGCACCCGCCCCGCATGGGGGAAGAACGACGCCACATGCGCATCAAGCGCGCCGCCAAACCCTGCGATACCGAACAGCGCGACAAGCGCGGCCACCCACCAGACCCGGGGCACGAACTGCCTGCGCAACACCCCCCACCAGCCCAGCAGCGCAAGCATCATCGCACCCTGCAAGGCGAAGTGGAGCGCCAGGTAATCGGCCACCAGAACCGGCAGAACGCGCGTCTCGATCGGCCACAACAGCAGAGGCACAGCCACAGCCGGCAGCGCAATGGCCATCAGAAAGCGCCGCGCAGGCAGCGACGTTGCGCCCGCCGCGCGGCCCCTCGGCAGCATCCCGGCGAGGGGCCAGCCCAGCGCCGCCACCCCGATCAGCAACAGCGCCACCCAGCCGCCGGTTGCCGCCAGCGGTGCGCCATGGCTCTTGCGGTCGAACGCGGCGTCCAGCCAGTCGCGCGCCTCGCGCAGGCTGGTCGGGGAATACAGAACGCCCACATGTTCCACCGATGGCGCAAAGGCCGCGCGACGCCCGGTGCCCTGCGCAGGATCGCCCAGCGTCCGGCCCGGCCCGGCGGCGGGGTCGGTCAGGTGCAGCACGCGCAGCGCCTCGGCCTTCAGCCTTGCCTCCCAATCACCGACGATCACCAGAAGATTGGGTGGCGCCTCGGCGGTGACGGCCTGCGAGAACATCGAAACCGCAATCACCGCGCCGGTCCTTGCATCCTCTATCCCCTGGCGGACGACGATATCGGACGCCATCGAATGGCCCAACAGCGCCAGCCGCCCGTCCGACAGCGGATGCGCCAGCGCCGCATCGGCCACCCGGCCCGTTTCCGCCATCAGCAGCCGGGTCGTGCCATCAATCTGCGTGACATCGCCCGACATCGGTGTGGGGTTACGGCCATGCCCTTCGAAATCGAAGCTGACGGCCAGATAGCCCGCCTGCGCCAGTGTCAGGGCAAAGGGCTGCATCAACTGGCGCGACCCGGCGAATCCATGCGCGATGATCACCGTCGGCCCGGGCGCCGCATCGTGGCGATGATGGAAGGTCACCGGCGTGCCCCCGACATCGGCCTGCACGATTGTCAGGCCCGCCCGTGCGCCGTGCAATTGCCACAGCGCAACCGCTACAGTCGCCGCCGCAACCACCCCCGCCGCCCAACGCCAGAATGTCATCGCCGCCCCCGTCATCAACCATGACAAAAGACATAG
>JAFIED010000086.1 GCA_020832805.1 Pararhodobacter sp. | reverse complement strand
AAGGTGCCCTCGTAGATGCCCCCGTCCGGATACTGGCGGGTGATCACCTCGCCCTGCTGTGCCGCGGCGGGATGCGCAACGAAACCGCCGGGCGCCAGCGCCAGAAGCGCAGCACAGGCGAGGGCGGGAAGGGGGCGGCGGCGGGCGTGGATGATCTGGGTCATGTCCGGTTCCGTGCTTTGACAGGCGCAAGCGCACCCTTGTGGCAGGAACCTACGGGACCAGAGCGCCGCGTGGCAAGGCCTCGACGGACCAGATGCCGGATTGCTGCCCACCGGCACGCGGTTTCGACTGTCGTCTGGCGCAAGCACGAGCGCCGCAATGCACGAGCGCCCCGGGGCAAACCGGCAGCACCCGGCATGACGTCTCTGGCTATCCCCCGCCACCAGGGCGCAGCGCCGTGCGAGCCCGACATCGCCCGACCGGGATTTCGGCATCCCGCCGCTTTGCTGCCCCATGGGCACCAAAACGCGAAATGCCACGAAAATATCGCCAAACCGGCGTAAACCAGCCCTTTCCTTCGGTACCATGCCGCACTAAGCACAACACAAGCAATTTGCAGCAGGGAGGCCATTGATGCCGCTGAAAACCGAAGACAAAATCCTTATCGAACAGCGCGTCTCGAACGAGGCGAAATCGGCAGGCGTCGCCTATCTGCTGTTGATCTTTCTTGGCGGCTTCGGCGCCCACCGTTTCTATCTGGGTGCAACAGGCACCGCCGTGGCGATGCTGTTGCTGTTCATTCTGGGCTGGGCGACGACGTTCATCTTTGTCGGTTTCATCCTGCTGGCGATCTGGGGCATCTGGTGGTTCATTGACCTTTTCCTGATCCCGGGCATGGTCTCGTCGCAGAAAGAGGCCGTGCGGGCGCGGCTGACCAGCCAGGCACTTGTCGACGGCCAGTAACAGGCCCTGACGCCCGGCTCGGCCACCTGCTGGCCGCGCCATGACACGGGTCAGCCCGCGTGCAGGCTAGGCGCGTCAAGCGCGCCAAAGCCGTAATGCCGCAACCAGCGCAGATCCGATTCAAAAAAGGCGCGCAGATCGGGGATGCCGTATTTCAGCATCGCCATGCGGTCGATGCCCATGCCAAAGGCAAAGCCCTGCCACTGGTCAGGGTCGATACCCGCCGAACGCAGCACATGCGGGTGCACCATGCCCGAACCCAGCACCTCCAGCCAGTCGTCGCCCTCGCCCACGCGCAGCACACCGCCTTGCCAGCTGCACTGAATGTCCACTTCGGCCGAGGGTTCGGTAAAGGGAAAGTGGCTGGCACGGAAACGCGTGCGCACCGGGCGGCCGAAATAGGCGGTGAAGAATTCCTCCAGCACCCATTTCAGATTGGCCATGGTGATGTCACGGTCGATCGCCAGCCCCTCGATCTGATGGAACATGGGCGTATGCGTCTGATCCATGTCCATCCGGTACACGCGGCCGGGTGCAATCACCCGGATCGGCGCGCCCTGTGCCTGCATCGCGCGAATCTGTACCGGGCTGGTATGGGTGCGCAACACATGCGGGGGTCGATTGTCGCCCGCATCGCGGTGCATGAAGAATGTGTCATGCTCTTGCCGGGCGGGATGTTCCGGCGCGATGTTCAACGCGTCGAAATTGTGCCAGTCGGTTTCAACCTGCGGGCCTTCGGCCACCGCGAACCCCATGTCGGCAAAGATCGCCGCCATTTCCTCCATCACCTGTGACACCGGGTGCACCGTGCCACGCGGACGCGGGCGCGGCGGCAGGGTGACATCCAGCCACTCGGCGGCCAGACGGGCATCCAGGGCGGCATCCTCCAGCGCGGCCTTGCGTGCGCGCAGCGCGGCGTCGATCTCGTCTTTCAGCGCATTCAGGGCAGGGCCCGCCGTCTGGCGTTCCTCGGGGCTCATCTTGCCCAGTTCGCGCATCTTCAGGCTGATCTCGCCCTTCTTGCCCAAAGCGGCCAGACGGACGGTTTCCAGCGCATCGCCATCCGCCGCCGCACCGATATCGCCGAGATACTTCGCCCGGAGTTCCGAGAGACCGTCCATGATGCCCATCCGCTGCCCGTTACGCGCCGTGGCCTAGCCAGAAACCCCCGCGAATGCAAGCGACGGCTGGCAGCGTGACTGGTGTCTGCGCCGCCGCCCTGGCGGCGACACCGCGCCGTTGGGTTGAGCGGAACGCGCTTTCCTCTTTCCCCTGTCCGGCATTTGCCCCTAGATAGGGCTCATGTTCTGGACCGTGCCCAATATCCTGACGACATTGCGCCTGCTGGCAGCCCCCGGCGTGGCGATCATGTTCCTGTATTTCCACAGGCCCTGGGCCGACTGGCTGGCGCTGGTGCTGTTCATGGGCGCGGCGGTCACCGACTGGTTTGACGGCTATCTGGCGCGTCTTTGGAAACAGGAAAGCCGCATCGGCGCCATGCTGGACCCCATCGCCGACAAGGCGATGGTGGTCATCGCCCTGCTGGTCATCACGGGCTATTCGGGCATGGACCCCTGGCTGATTCTGCCCGCCACCGCCATCCTGTTCCGAGAGGTCTTCGTTTCCGGCCTGCGTGAATATCTGGGCAACACCTCGCGTCTGCTGGCGGTAACAAAACTGGCCAAGTGGAAGACAACCGCGCAGATGGTCGCCATCGCGGTGCTGTTCGGCGCCATGGGGCTGCAGTACATCCGGGAACAGGCGCTGGCGCGCAATCGTGCCCTGATCGCCGAGATGGAGGCGACAGGAATCACCACCGACGTAAACCTGCTGCAGGTTGCCAACTTCGGTGCCGAAATGGTCTGGCTGCTGGGGCTTGTGCTGATCTGGATCGCCGCTGTGCTGACGCTGATCACCGGTTGGGACTATCTGCGCAAATCCTTGCCATATCTGAGGGAGGCCGGGAAATGACGCTCAAGGTGCTGTATTTCGCCTGGCTGCGCGAACGCATCGGCGCCCCGCGCGAGGATATAGAGACCAGCGCCGCCACCGTGGCCGAACTGGTGGCAGAGTTGCGCGCGCGCGGGCCACGCCACGAGGCGGCCCTTGGCGACATGGCGGCGGTGCGCGTGGCACTGGATCAGGAATTGGCCGCCTTGGACGCGCCCCTGACCGGCGTGCGCGAGGTTGCCTTCTTTCCGCCCATGACCGGCGGCTGATCGAATCGGCAGCCGGACAGACGGATACGGCAGGCTGACAAGACAGACAGGACAGGCAGCGACATGGTGGTTCGGGTTCAGCAGGCGGCATTCGACTATGGCCAGGAATGCGCCGCATTTGCCAGTACGGCAGCGCAGGCGCATGCAGGCGCGGTGGTCACCTTTGCCGGGATCGTGCGCGACTGGCCCGGCGGCGGGCTGCAAGGCATGGAAATCGAACACTATCCCGGCATGACAGAGCGCGCGCTGGCAGCCATCGAGGCCGAGGCGCGGCAGCGATGGGCCCTGCAAGAGGTGCTGATCGTGCATCGCCACGGACAGTTGGCGCCGGGCGACATCATCATGATGGTGGCAACCGCCTCGGCGCACCGCGCCGATGCCTTTGATGCCGCCGCCTTTCTGATGGATTATCTGAAATCCCGCGCCCCTTTCTGGAAAAAGGAAATCGGCCCTGAAGGCGCGCAATGGGTCGAGGCGCGCGAAACCGATGAAGAGGCGTTGCGGCGCTGGTAGCACCGTGCCGGGCACCTGTCCTGTTGTCTGGTCGATCACCACGGCAAGACCGGCACCACCCGGGCAGGCAGGCGGCGTCAGGCGGGCGGCATCAGCCAGGTCAGTCCGGTTCAGCCCGTGCCGCCAGCAGACCTTGCAGGTGATCGATCTCGCGCCGCGCTTCGCGTAGCCCGTCCATCGCGGCCCGCAGTTCCGCTTCGGTCTGGGCCTGCCTGTCGGTCAGTTCGGCCTCGCGCTGTTCGATCCAGACCAGCGCCTGATCGCGCATCTCCTCTGCCTCGTGCAGGGCCTGGGCCAGCCGGTCAAGCTCGCTCAGGTCGTCCTGGCTGACGCGGGTAAACCGCGCAACCAGCCAGTGCGCCACCCAGCCCAGCGCAAAAGTCACCAGCAGGATTGCCGCTGTAACCAGAATGAATTCGATACGGTTCATGGTGCCATTCCCGCAAAAGCGTCAGCGTGCTGGCCGGGGTTCCGGGCGCAACGTGTCATCACCGACCGATTGTATCTCGAATTCCAGCAGTTCTTCCAGTGCGGGGTCGATCGGTTCCGGGTCGGGCTCGGGGCGGATCAGGGTGATCTCGATACGCCGGTTGGCCTCGCGCCCTTCGGCGGTCGCGTTATCGGCGATCGGCAACGCCGCGCCATAGCCGCGCGGCTCCATCGACGCCACCAGCACGCGGCGGGTCATCAGGGCGTTGACCACCGCTTCGGCGCGCGACTGGCTGAGCGCCAGGTTGGTGGCCTCGCGCCCCTGGCTGTCGGTATGGCCCGCCACCTCCAGCGGCAGTTCACCGCATTCGATCAGCACCGCGGCGATACGATCCAGCGCTTCGCGCGATTCGGCATCCAGATTGGCCGAACCGGGGGCAAAGGTGATGCTGTATTCCTGCAGGACCTCCTGCACGCGTGCTTCGCAGCGCTCGGGTGTGGGTGCCTGGGCGACCGGGTCCAGTGCTTCGTCATATTCTATGCGCAGCACATGTTCGGCGCTCTGGCCCAGCCCCTCGGCCAGAATGCCGGCAATCTGGGTACCGGCATCCGGGTTGCCGGAGGTGCCGGTCAGTTCCAGCCTATCGGCAGTCATGAGCAGCGTGCCGTGATGCAGTTCCGCCAATGCCTCCAGCCCGGTGAGCGCCCGCGCGGACCAGCCCGGCGCCATATCCGGGTCAAGCCGGGCTTCCAGCGTCACGGCACCGGTGCCGAATCGAGCGCGCGCATAGGCGTTGACGGCATTGCGAATACGCGAATCCGGCAGGCGCCCCTCGATCAGCAGCAACCCTTCCTCTGACAGGGTAGCCCGAAGCGTGGGCCCGGACGCCGCGACCGGTTCATCCTCGGAAGGGGGGTCAAACTGTTCGATCCGAAGGGCAAAGATATCGGGCAGGTTTGTTTCCAGCCGGCCCACAACGCGGTCCAGACGGGCCTGCGGCAGATCATGCGGCACTGTAATCAGAATATCGGCATCGACGATCGACAACTGGCCCGCGCCCAGATCGGCCAGCGCGGCAATGGCCAGCGCGCCCGCATCGCTCCATCGTGGTGATGGTGCCCCCAGCCCCAGCGCACAAACCACTTGCCCCTGTGCCCCTGCCGCACGCGCCGCGCGAATCAGCTGCCCCCGCGCAGCCGGTGTTTCTGCCGCGCAGGCGCTCAGCCGCGGGCTGTCCTCGTCGATTTCGAAGCGCAGCGCGTAGGGGGCGATCACCGGGCGCGGCGCGGTCAGATCAAGCACCAGCCGCACGTCGGCCGGTGCCAACTCGCGCAGCTGTCCGGACAAGGCTGCCTGCTGTGCGGCATCGGCGACCAGCGCATGCACCTCCACCTGCCGCGGTGTCACGGACAACTGGGCCACGGGCAGGATGGCCAGCGCAGAAACAGCGAAATCAACCGCCCCGCGCCAGCCCTCGGGTGCGGGGTGATTGGCCGATTGCAGCATGTCGGCCACCGTCATCTCTGATTCGATGGCTGCCAGCCGGTCAAGCAGTGCCGCCTCGTCGGTTTCGCCCGGCATCAGGCCGATCACCGAAATCTCGTCATGGTTGCGCATCACCTCGATACGGAAATCAGGCGTCAGCACCAGGGACGTTGTTGCAACGACCATTTCCTCGTCGATCCGTCCCGGCGCCACCACCGTGCCCGCCATGCGCAGCGCACGCAGGCGTGCGGGCTCGTCCGGCGCCATACCCCACAATGTGGCGCGCAACCCATCGGTTGAAAACGACACCCAGTCCAGCTCCTCGGCCGTCATGACCTGGGCGATCTGCCGCTCGTTGTGGCGTTCAACCCAGCCCGCCAGCAGCGCAGCGACCCCCAGGGCCGAAACAAGGGCCAGCGCAAAGGCGGCAACGGGAGCTAATCTGCCGAGTATCGTCATGTCTTTTTTCCGGTCTGATGCATGGATGCAACAGTGCCTGCCCTATCCCCGCTGGAAGCGGGGCGCAATCAAAGGAAAAGGGAGGTGGCGAAAATCAGCACAACGATCAGACCCGCATCGCGGTTTGACCGAAACAGGCGCAGGCAGATTTCGCCGTTGTTGATGTCCAGCTTGCCAAGTTGCCAGTTCATATGCGCCCCAAAGGCCCAGGCCCCGGCCAGCGACAACGACATCACCAGCGGGTCTGCCAGCGGCGCCAGTGCGAAGATGATCGCCAGCGACATCAGCACCACCGACGCAACCAGAAAACCGCGCAGCCAGTTGACCGTGTTGTCACCAAACAGCCGGGCGGTGGATTTCACGCCGATCAACGCGTCATCCTCGCGGTCCTGATGGGCGTAGATGGTGTCATAGAACAGCGTCCAGGCGATACCTGCCAGATACAGAAACACCGCCGGCAGGGCCAGGCTGCCGGTCTGCGCCGTCCATGCCAGCAGCGCGCCCCAGTTGAAGGCGAAGCCCAGAAACACCTGCGGCCACCAGGTGAAGCGCTTGGCGAAAGGATAGATCGCCACCGGCACCAGGGCCAGAATGCCCAGCACGATGGCGGCACTGTTGAAAGTCAGAAGAATCAGAAAGGATGCCAGCGCCTGCACGCCCATCCAGATCAACGCCTCGCGCACGGTGACATGGCCGGCGGCCAGCGGGCGGTTGCGGGTGCGGTCCACCTGCCCGTCGATATCGCGGTCGGTGATGTCGTTCCAGGTGCAGCCGGCACCGCGCATCAGAAAGGCACCCAGCGCACAGGCCACCAGAATCCACACCGTCAGCCAGCCGCGCATGTCGGGCATGGCCAGCGCCCCCAGAAGCGCCCCCCACCAGCAGGGCAGCAGCAGCAACCAGGTGCCGATGGGCCGGTCGGCACGGCTGAGGCGCAGATAGGGCTGCAGGTCGGCCGGCGCATGGGTATCGACCCAGTTGCCCTGCACGCGGTCGGCGATGCCTGCATCCTGGTGGCCGGGCCGCGCGGGGTCCGGCGTTTTCTCCGGCTCTGGCCTTTGCCCTGTCCCGGTCATACAATTCCTTTCATGACGACCATGACGCCTGCCTGTCCACCCGCAGCGCAGCCGGTGCCCCGGCCGCGTGTGCGCCTTTATGTAGAGCAGGCGCTGGGCCAAGGGCAACCGGTCAGCCTGGAAGATGCGCAGGCGCATTACCTGTTCGCGGTGATGCGCATGGGTCCGGGCGACATGGTGGCGCTGTTTGACGGAAAAAACGGCGAATGGGCTGCCGAGATCACCGAGTCAGGCAAGCGGCGCGGGCGGGCGCTGTGCCGCAGCCAGACCGCTGCGCAAGGTAACCCGCCCGATCTTTGGCTGATCTTTGCACCGATCAAGAAGGCGCGCACAGACTTCATCGTGGAAAAGGCCACCGAACTGGGCGCCGCGCGCATCTGCCCGGTGCAGACCGATTTCACCAAAGCCGAACGTATCCGCCGGGACCGCCTCCAGGCCCATGCCGTGGAAGCCGCCGAGCAATGCGGCGGCACCTATGTGCCCCCCGTAGATGACCTGCGCCCGCTTTCTGCCCTGTTGGCCAACTGGCCAAAGGACCGGCTGCTATACTGGGGCGACGAGACGCTGGCCGGGCGCGGCATCACGCCCGCCACGCCAACGCCCGGACCCGCTGCCATCCTGATCGGCCCCGAGGGCGGCTTTTCGTCCGCCGAGCGCGCGCGACTTGCGGCCCTGCCCTTTGTGCGACCGCTGGCACTGGGCCCGCGCATCCTGCGCGCAGATACCGCCGCGGTGGCCGCGATCACGCTATGGCAGTCAGCGGCGGGCGATTGGCAAGGCCAGCCGGCGGGGCTGCAGCCATGATTCGCCCCGAGGTTCGAACGCTGGCCGGGCGTTGGCGTGAAGCGCTGATCGGTGTGGCGCTGGTGGCGGCCGGGCTGTGGCTGGTCACGCAGCCCGCCACGCTGATCAAGGGGTTGGGTGCCCTTGTGGGGGTGGCCGGGGTGGCAATGGCGGTCAACGGGGCGCGGCGGGCGCGGTTCATGGCACCGGCGTTCGGATCCGGCGCGGCACCCGGCCCCGGTGTGGTGCAGGTGGTCGAAGGCCAGATTGCCTGGTTCGCACCGGGCACCGACGGTGCAGGCAGCCAGGCATCCGGCATGGGGGGCGGATTCATCGCCCTGGACGAGATCACGCAACTGTCGCTCAGCGCCGACGGGCGCCGCTGGGTGGTCATGGGCCCCGGCGGGCAACATCTGGCCATGCCCATTGACGCGCTGGGCGCCGAGGCCCTGTTTGATGCCTTTGCCACCCTGCCCGGCCTGGACATGGCGCACCTGACCCGCATGGCGGCAGCCGGGCCGGGTGCCCGCGCCCGCCCGGTCTGGCGGCGCAATGCTGCGGCTGCACTCTTGACTTGAGCGCCGTCGCGGGACAGGTCAGACGGGGTCGAACACCTGACAGCGACGCCAGACACCCATCCACCCCGGAGCCAGCACCATGTCCATCCCTCAATCCGGCGGCGGGCCGATCGAGCATCGCAATCAGTTGGCCGAGTATCTGGCCTCGGGCTGCAAGCCGCGAAAGGACTGGCGCATCGGCACCGAGCACGAGAAATTCGGCTATTGCCACGACAGCCTGAAACCCCTGCCCTATGACGGACCGCGATCCATCAGGGCCATGCTGGAGGGTCTGCGCGACCGGTTCGGCTGGGCGCCGGTGCTGGAGGCTGGCCAGATCAGCGGGCTGGTCAAGGACGGCGCGAATGTCAGCCTGGAACCGGGCGGCCAGCTGGAGCTGTCAGGCGCCCCCCTGGAAACAATCCACCAGACCTGCGACGAGGTGAACGAGCATTTGCGACAGGTGAAATCGGTCGCCGATGATCTGGGCATCGGGTTCATCGGGCTGGGTGCCGCGCCGATCTGGCGCCACGAGGACATGCCGATGATGCCCAAGGGCCGTTACCGGCTGATGACCGATTACATGGACCGCGTCGGCACCCACGGCAAACAGATGATGTATCGCACCTGCACCGTTCAGGTGAATCTTGACTTCGGATCCGAGGCCGACATGGTGCAGAAGATGCGCGTGGCGCTGGCCCTGCAGCCGGTGGCAACCGCACTTTTTGCCAATTCTCCCTTTTTCGAGGGGCAGCCGAACGGGCACAAGTCCTGGCGCTCGCGCATCTGGCGAGATCTGGACCCGGCGCGCACCGGCATGCTGCCCTTTGTCTTTGACGACGGTTTCGGCTTTGATGCCTGGGTCGATTATGCCCTCGATGTGCCGATGTATTTCGTCTACCGCGACGGGGTCTATATCGACGCGCTGGGCCAGTCATTCCGTGATTTCCTGGAAGGTCGGCTGCCCGCCCTGCCCGGCGAGGTGCCAACGCTGTCGGACTGGGCCGACCACCTGACCACCATCTTCCCCGAGGCGCGGGTGAAGAAATACATCGAGATGCGCGGCGCCGATGGCGGGCCGTGGCGCCGGCTGTGCGCGCTGCCTGCACTGTGGGTGGGGCTGATGTATGACCAGGGCGCACTGGATGCCGCCTGGGACCTGGCCAAGGGCTGGGACGCCGAAACGCGCGAGGCGCTGCGCGTGGCGGCCAGCGTCGACGGGCTGGACGCGCGTGTCAACGGCATCTCGATGCACGATCTGGCGCGCGAACTGGTGGCAATAGCCGAAACCGGGCTGAAGGCGCGCGCGCGGCCCGGCGCCGGCGGCATGCTGCCCGACGAGACCCATTTCCTGAACGCGCTGAGCGAAAGCATCGAAACCGGCCAGACCCCTGCCGACGAGTTGCTGTCACGCTGGAAGGGCGACTGGCAAGGCGATCTCAGCCGTATCTACGCCGATTACAGCTATTGAGGGGAACAGGGCGCAGCCTGTACGGCCTCGCCCCTTCCCCATCCGGCGCAACCTGCTATCTAGCTGAAAACTCCTTGTGACGAGGCGTGCTCATGGCAGCCAGCTTCCGCCTGACCCTTGCCCAGCTCAACCCCACCGTCGGTGCGCTGGGCGCCAATGCCGACAAGGCCCATGCCGCCTGGGTCGCCGCGCGTGATGCCGGCGCCGACATGCTGGCCCTGCCCGAGATGTTCCTGACCGGCTATCAGACGCAGGATCTGGTCATGAAACCCGCCTTCGCGCGCGATGCCATGGCGCATGTGCAGGCTCTGGCCGAGCGTTGCGCCGATGGTCCCGCCATCGGCATCGGCGCGCCGGACCTGCAGGGCGAGCGGCTTTACAACGCCTGGTATGTGCTGGAACGCGGCCGTATCCAGGCCATCGTGCGCAAGCATCACCTGCCCAACGAACAGGTATTCGACGAACGCCGCCTGTTCACCCCGGCCGACATATCAGGCCCGTATCGGGTGGGCCCGCTGCGCATCGGCACGCCGATCTGCGAGGATGCCTGGTTCGACGATGTCGCCGAGGCGCAGGCGGAATCGGGCGCCGAGATCCTGCTGGTGCCCAATGGCTCGCCCTATTCGCGCGGCCGCTTCGACACCCGGATGATGCATATGGTGGCGCGCGTCGTCGAGACAGGCTTGCCGCTGGTCTATCTGAACCTGATCGGCGGGCAGGACGATCAGGTGTTCGACGGCACCAGTTTCGTGCTGAACCCCGGCGGGCAGATGGCGGCGCTGTTGCCGGGCTTTGCAGAGACCCTGCAGCATGTCGATTTCACCCAGACCCCCCAGGGCTGGCGCGCCGCGCCCGGCGACAAGGCTCCGATGCCCGAGGAGATCGAGCGCGACTATCAGGCCATGGTCATTGGCACGCGCGATTATGTCGGCAAATCCGGCTTTTCGCGCGTGGTGCTGGGGCTTTCCGGCGGCATCGATTCGGCGCTGGTGGCCACCATCGCCGCCGATGCGCTGGGGCCGGAAAACGTGCATTGCCTGATGCTGCCCTCGCGCTTCACCTCGGCCCATTCGCTGGAGGATGCGGCAGCCACCGCCGCCAATCTGGGCATCCGGCTGGACGAGGTGCCGATCGCCGGCGCGCAGGGCGCGGTCAATCAGGCGCTGGCGCCGCTGTTTGCCGGTCTGGCCGAGGATATCACCGAGGAAAACATCCAGTCCCGCCTGCGCGGCACCTTGCTGATGGCGGTGGCCAACAAGCTGGGCGGGCTGTTGCTGACCACCGGCAACAAGTCTGAAATGGCCGTAGGTTATGCCACCATCTATGGTGACATGAACGGCGGCTTCAACCCGATCAAGGATCTGTACAAGACCCGCGTTTTCGATGCCTGCCGCTGGCGCAACACCCATCATCGGCCCTGGATGCAGGCGCCGGCCGGCGTGGTGATCCCGCCGCGCGTGATCGATAAACCCCCCTCGGCCGAATTGCGCGAGGATCAGCGCGACGAAGACAGCCTGCCGCCCTATGCCATGCTTGATGCCATCCTGCAGGGACTGGTCGAGGGGGATTGTTCGGTTGCCGAACTGGTCGCGCAGGGCCATGACCGTGACACGGTAAAACGGGTCGAGCATCTGTTGAACATATCGGAATGGAAACGCTTTCAGGCCGCCCCCGGCGTGCGCCTGACCCCACGCGCCTTTGGCCCCGACCGGCGCTATCCGCTGGTCAACCGCTGGCGCGACCCGGGCTGACAGCCCGCCCGCGCCGGTCATGCATTCCATGGCGGTGTTTTCCCGTTGACGCGAGCAAGCGGATACCTATCCCCTTGTGCCCGGTCCCGGACACATGAACCCCTGCCCAAACCACAGGCCGGGCTGCTGCCCGCAAGACCGTTTGTTCGTCATTGGAGTTCGAAACAGGTCATGAAGATCAAGGCAGCCCCCTCAATCCTCGCGCAAGCGGCAATCACCATGTGGCTGGCGCTTTTTTCCCTTTGGCTGCTGGCAGCGCCCGCAGCCGCCCAGCAATGCCCGGACTGGCGGCAATCGGCGGCGCAGGCGTACAGCTATTCGTCCGATTTCCTGTGGACGCCGCGCAGCCATGCGGTTGTCGCCGGTGGAAACATCAACCTGCGCCATTGCAACAACGTGCCCGGTGTGGGGCATGTCATACACCGGCCTGATTTCTCGTTCAGTTTCAGTGCCAATCAGCGCCAGCGTGACCTGGAGTTCCGGGTGCGCGGCGATTGCGACACCGTGTTGCTGATCAACGATGCCTCTGGCCGCTGGCATTTCAACGATGATGCCGACGGCACGTTGCATCCGCGCCTGCGCCTGAGCAATGCGCGCGAGGGGCGCTATGACGTTTGGGTCGGCACCTATGGCCCCTCTACCTGCCGGGCCACGTTGACCGTTGAAACCTTTGGCGGTGGTGGCGGTGGCGGCGGCGCTGGCGCTGGCGGTGGCATGGCCACCTGCCCTGACTGGCGCCAGGCTGCGGCGCAAAGCCTGAACTATTCGTCTGACGATCTTTGGTCCCCTCGGCGCCATTCGGTCACTGCCGGCGGCGGCATCAACCTGCGCAACTGCAGCAGTGTGCCGGGCGTGGGTTACGTGATTCATCGCCCGGATTTCGCCGTCAACTTCAGCCGGAACCAGCGCCAGCGTGACCTGGAGTTCCGCGTTCAGGGCGATTGCGACACCGTGGTGCTGATCAACGATGCCTCTGGTCGCTGGCATTTCAACGATGATGCCGACGGCACGTTGCATCCGCGCCTGCGCCTGAGCAATGCGCGCGAGGGGCGCTATGACGTCTGGGTCGGCACCTATGGCCCTTCTACCTGCCGGGCCACGTTGACCGTTGAAACCTTTGGTGGCCGCAGCGGCGGTGGTAGCGGCGGTGGCGGTGGCGGTGGCAGCGTGCCGCGTCAGCCTTACTGGGGTCCCTGAGAGGGCCGCGCCGGCCCTGCGCCATGAAAGCTGCCGGCAGTGCCCGGCGCCCATGATCCGGCGTTCCTTGTCCGGATCATGGGGCTTTGTTTGGACTTTCTTTATCACCGGCTTGGCGCTATAGTCACGCATCGAATGCCGGTCGCCAAGAACCGGCGTGATATAAAGCCGCTGCATCGTCGCCATGATGCGATGCACTTTCGGCATGAGGGCATGATGGCACGAGCAGGCTTCGGGGCAGCGCCCCAATACTCGATTCTGTCCGCAACATCCGCAAGGCTGGCACTGTGTGCCGGCTTTCTGGCGTTGGCGGGTTGCGAGGGTGGCGTTGACGGCACAGGTGCCACAAGGGCGACCGGCACGGGCATCATGGGTGCCAGCACATCCCGCATGATCGAACGCGATGTCGAGGCACCCGAGGTGTTCAACCAGGAAGAGGCCGGCTTGTGGGACGGGCGCCCCTCGCTGGGTGGTGTCTGGGTGGCGCATCCGTCGGTGCGTGATCCCGAACGGGTCATGATCCGCAACGCACAGACGGGTGAAACCGTGGTCGGTGCGCTGTTTCGGCGCGAGCGCGAAAATCCGGGACCACGGTTCCAGATCTCGTCTGAGGCTGCAAACGCGCTGGGTATCCTGCCGGGCCAGCCAACCACGATTCGCGTCATCGCCCTGCGGCTGCAGCAGATCGAAACCGATCCAGAGCCTGCCGCGGCAACCGATGCCGCAACCACCGACGACGCTGACGCTGTCGCCGACGAGGCAGAAACCGCTGCTGCCGCCACGGGCGAGGCACCACAGCCCGACGCGCCGCAACAGACCGAACGCCGGGGGCTGCGCGCCCTCTTTGGCAGCCGCCAGGACGCCGCCCCGGCGCCAGAGGTCAGCGAAACCGCGGCAGAAGACGCGCCCGTGATCGCGTCACCGGAACCCGAGCCCGAACGGCGGGGCCTGCGCGCGGTCTTTGGCCGGCAACCCGCCGAACCGGCCGCGCCCGGCATCACCGAAACGCCGTTGGCGGCCCCGTCCCCTGCGGATGCCCCCACAGCCCCAACCACGGCCGCCACCGCACAGCCCGCCCCCGCGGGCAGGCCCGAGGTGCGAGTCGAACCCGCAATCACCCCCCCCACCGCGGCAGACCACGCCGAACCGGCGCCACAAGAGCGGCGCGGGCTGCGCGCCTTGTTCACCCGCAGCAGCCCCGATCCGGCACCAGAAGCAACCGCCACGACGCCTGGCGAACCCCTTGCGCCACCGACCGCCGCCGATGCGCCGGCGGCAGACGGTCCCGCACCTGACAGACCCTTCGTTCAGATCGGGATCTTCAGCGTCGAGGGCAATGCCAACGCCGCGCGCGACCGCATGCGCAGCGCCGGCCTGCCGGCGGAAATACGGCGCGGCCGTGTGGATGACCGGGCATTCTGGCGGGTTGTCGTCGGTCCGGCCCAGACAGAGGCCATACAGGCAGAGATGCTGCGCCAGGTGCGTGGCATGGGCTTTGCCGATGCCTATGCCGTCAGGCGGTGACAACAGCTTGCGCGCGGCCCGTGCCAAGGGTCGCGCGCGCCAGCTGCTGCCATGTTGGCCCTGATGGCGGGGAACCGCCGGTGACAGGCGGCAATGCCGCCGGCGGCAGATGCGACGCCGGAAAGCGGTTTGAATTTCGGCGTGCACTGGGGCAGTACTAGGTCTGCACAACCGGGCCCCGGCCCGCACCCATCGCCCCTGGGAGCCAAGCATGGTTACTTTCCGACTTTCCGCCGCGCTGGCCGTTGTTGCCCTGTCGATGGCCGCGCTTCTGGCCCCGCTGCCCAGCGGGGGCCGCGCCCTTGCCCAACCCATGTTCGACAGCCGCGCACCCAATATCCTGGTGATCGACCACACATCCGGCCAGGTCCTGCTGGACCGCAACAGCGACGTGCCGCTGCCGCCGGCATCGATGTCAAAGCTGATGACCCTGCTGATGCTGTTCGAGGCGATCGAGGACGGTCGCGTTGCCATGGACACCACCTGGACCGTGTCGGAAAGAGCCCGCGCCATGGGGGGCTCGCGCATGTTTCTTGAAACCCGTGACCGCCCCACAACCGAAGACCTGATCAGGGGAATTGCGGTGCTCTCGGGCAATGATGCCTCGGTCGTGGTGGCCGAGGGGCTGGCCGGCAGCGAAGAGGCCTTTGCCCGCATCGCCACCGCCCGCGCGCAGCAACTGGGCATGACCAATACCACCATCGCCAATTCATCGGGCTGGCCGGACCCGCAACATCTGATGAGCCTGCGCGATCTGGCCATCCTGGCCGGCCACATGATCGAAAACCATCCGCGTTTCTACAGCTATCTGGCCGAAGAAAGCTTTACCTGGAACAACATCACGCAGGAAAACCGCGTGCCATTGCTGGGCAGCGGCCTGGGGCTGGATGGGTTGAAAACGGGGTTCACCTCGGCCACCGGCAATGCGCTTGTCGGTTCGGCGGTGCAGGGCAATCGGCGTGTTCTGTTCGTTTTTTCCGGCATGGCCAGCGCGGCGGACCGCGCCGAAGAGGCAGAGCGCATCATCAACTGGGCCTTCCGTCAGTTCACCCAGCGTGCCGTCGCGCGCGAGGGTCAGGTGCTGGCCCAGGCCGAGGTCTGGATGGGCGAAGAACGCCACGTACCCATCGTTGCCCCGCGCGCGCTGTCAGTGCTGGTGCCGGCCCTTGGCGAAAGCGCCTTGCAGGCGCGGGTCGAGTATGACGGCCCGCTGCAGGCCCCGATCGTGGCCGGGCAGGAAATTGCCCGGCTGGTGGTCGAGGTGCCGGAATTGCAGGATCTGTCCTTTCCGCTGGTCGCCGGTACGGCGGTGGCGGCGGGCGGCTTCGTGCCCCGGATGCGCAGCGCGGCCGTTGTTCTGGCCGACCATCTGGGCCTGTCGCTTCCGTGAGGATGCTGTTTCTGCCCACCCCTCCGTGCCGGCACCCGGTATGAGCCTGTTCATCACCTTCGAGGGTATCGACGGGTCGGGCAAATCGACGCAGGCACGCCTGCTGGCCGCCAGCCTGGATGCCCGGCTGACGCGCGAACCCGGCGGCTCGCCCGGCGCCGAGGAGATCCGACGCCTGCTGGTTCAGGGCGACGCCGCACGCTGGTCGGCCGAGACCGAAATCCTGCTGTTCACCGCCGCCCGCCGCGACCATCTGGAACGCACGATCCTGCCTGCCCTGCGCGCCGGCGAGGTGGTGGTCTGTGACCGCTTTGCCGATTCCACCCGTGTCTATCAGGGCACGCGCGGTACCGATGGTGCCGGGCTGCGCGCCAAGGTGGACATGCTGCACGCCGCCATGATCGGCATCGAGCCGGACCTGACCTTCATCATCGACACCGACCCGGCCACCGCGCTGGCGCGCGGGCAGGCACGTGGCGGGGCCGAGGATCGGTTCGAAAGCCTGGGACTGGCGTTTCAGCAGGCCCTGCGCACCGGTTTTCTGGCACTTGCCGCCGATCACCCTGACCGGCTGTGCGTCATAGACGGCAACCGCCCGCCCGAGGTGATCGCCCAGGAGGTCGCGCAGCGGGCACGCGCGGCCTTGTCAGGGGGCAGCGATGGCCGAACCTGAAACCCTGCCCGAACTTGACCGCTGCGAAGGCGCCCCGCACCCCCGCCACACGGCGCGGCTGTTCGGTCAGGGCGTAGCCGAGACCGCCTTTCTGGATGCCCATGCGGGCGGGCGGCTGCACCACGGCTGGCTGATCACGGGGCCGCGGGGGGGGGGCAAGGCCACGCTGGCCTGGCGTATTGCGCGTTTCTTGCTGGCGCAGCCAGCCCCGGGCGCCGAGGCCGGCCTGTTCGGTGCCCCCCCTGCCCCCGAAAACCTGGATTTGCCTGCCGCGCACCCGGTGGCGCGGCAGGTGGCGGCGCTGGCCCATCCGGGGCTGCGGCTGATCCGGCGCGGGCATGACGACAAGGGGCGCGCCCGCCAGATCATCACCGTCGACGATGTGCGCGGGCTGGCCGGTTTCTTTGGCCTGAGCAGCACCGATGGCGGCCGGCGCGTGGTCATCGTCGATGCGGCAGACGAGATGAATCCCAATGCCGCAAACGCGCTGTTGAAACTGCTCGAAGAACCGCCGGCGGATGCGGTGCTGTTGCTGATCGCGCATCAGCCCTCGCGCCTGTTGCCCACGATCCGATCTCGGTGCAGGGTGTTGCGCCTGGGCGCGCTGGCGCCCGATGCCATGACCGCGGCGCTGGAACAGGCATTGGGAGAGCCCCCGCAACAGCCCGATGCGCTGGCCGCGCTGGCCGCCGGCTCGGTGGGCGAGGCGGTGCGGCTGATCGCCGGTGACGGCCCTGCCACCTATGCCCAGATCCTGCGGCTGATGGCCGACATGCCCGGCCTGCCCCGCCCCGCGCTGAACGCGCTGGCCGACAGTGCCGCCGCGCGGGGGGCCGACGGGCGCTTTGACCTGCTGGTGCGGCTGGCCGATCTGGCCCTGGCGCGCCTGGCAACGACCGGCGCCACCGGCCGCCCCCCCACACCCGCCGCCGCCGAGGGCGAGGCCGACGCCCTGATGCGGCTGGCGCCTGATGCGCAGGCGGCCCGCCACTGGGCCGGGCTGGCGTCCAGGCTGGGTGCGCGCGCCCGCGCCGCACGGGCGGTCAACCTTGACCCTGCCGCGCTGGTCGTCGATATGTTTCTGCAAATGGATGAAGCGGCCAGATCCCTGGCCCGATGAGGCCCCGATGACCGAGCCGCAAGGCCATGCTGATGCCCAAGCCCCCGAGATCGTGGACAGCCACACGCATCTGGATTTCCCTGATTTCGAGGGCGAACTGGATGCCGTCATCGCCCGTGCCCGCAGTGCCGGCGTGACCCGTATGGTGACGATCTGCACAAGGCTGCGCAACGAACCCCGCGTGCGCGCGATTGCAGAACGGTACGAAGAGGTCTTCTACGCCGCCGGCACCCACCCCATGAGCGCCGCAGACGAGCCAATGGCCACGCTGGACGACCTGACCGCGCTTGCCCGCCACCCGAAATGCGTTGGCATCGGTGAAACCGGGCTGGATTATCACTACACCAAAGACAGCGCGGCACGGCAGCAGGAAAGCCTGCGCATCCATATCGAGGCCGCGCGCCAGACGGGCATGCCGCTGATCATTCACGCCCGTGCCGCCGACGACGACATGGCGCGCATTCTGAGTGAGGAACACCGCGCCGGCGCCTATGACTGCGTCATGCACTGTTTTTCGTCCGGCGCGGCGCTGGCCGAGGCGGCGCTTGATCTGGGCTTTTATCTGTCGGCATCAGGCATCGCGGCCTTTCCCAAAAGCCATGATCTGCGCGCCATCTTTGCCGCGGCGCCGGTCGAGCGGGTGCTGCTGGAAACCGACGCGCCCTATCTGGCCCCGCCGCCCCACCGTGGCCAGCGCAACGAACCCGCCTATACAGCCCATACCGCCCGCGCGCTGGCCCCGGTCTGGAACATGGATTACGCAGAATTCGCGCGCGTCACCTCGGCCAACTTCGACCGGCTGTTCACCCGCGCCGCGCGGCAGGGAAAGGCAGCGTGATGGACGCCACCAACAATGCAACGCAGGGCGACCGGTTGCGCGCCACCATCCTGGGCTGTGGATCATCGGGCGGTGTGCCGCGTCTGGGCGGGGAATGGGGCGATTGCGACCCGCAAAACCCAAAGAACCGCCGCCGCCGCTGTTCGCTGCTACTGGAACGTATCGGCGCGGGTGGCATCACCCGGGTGCTGATCGACACCTCGCCCGACATGCGCGAGCAGTTGCTGGATGCCGGCGTCGGCGCGCTCGACGCGGTGGTCTATACCCACAGCCATGCCGATCATGTGCATGGCATCGACGATCTGCGCATGATCGTGTTCAACACCCGCCGCCGGCTTGCCGTCTGGGCCGATGGCGCCACGCAGGATGCGTTGATGTCGCGTTTCGGCTATGCCTTCGTGCAGCCTGCGGGATCGCCCTATCCGCCCATTCTGGACCTGTATACCATCAGCGGTGCCTTCGAGGTCGAAGGGCCCGGCGGCCCCATTCCGCTGACCCCGTTCCGCGTCAATCACGGTTCGATGGATGCCCTTGGCTTTCGCGTGGCCGGTCTGGCCTATCTGCCCGACGTGGTGCGCATTCCGGATGAATGCTGGCCGCTGCTGGAGGGGCTGGATTGCTGGATTGTCGATGCGCTGCGTCGTACCCCGCACCCCACCCATGCCCATCTGGACATGACGCTGGGCTGGATTGAAAAGGTGCGGCCAAGGCGCGCCGTGCTGACGAACATGCATGTTGATCTGGATTACGCGGCGGTCGCGGCAGAGACACCGCAGCATGTCATTCCGGCGCATGACGGGCTGGTGCTGGATTTCCCGCTGTGAGCGGGCGCCTGTATCGGCGGGCCTTGCCGCACTGGCAGGCAGAACCCATCGCATAGCCCCGGGAGGCCCCTGACATGCAGGCACTGGCCGAGGTTATCCTGCCTGTCTTTCTGGTGGTTGCAGCCGGTTATGGCGTGGTCTGGCGGGGCTGGATGTCCGAGGCCAGCGTCGATGCGCTGATGAAGTTCGCACAGAACTTTGCCATCCCCTGTCTGTTGTTTCTGGCCATCGCCCGGCTGGACCTTGGCCAGGATTTCGACTGGCGCCTGCTGATTTCCTTTTATGCCGGCGCCGTTGCCGGCTTTCTGGCCGGGCTGGTGGGCGCGCGCTTCCTGTTCCGCCGCGACTGGGAAGACGCGGTTGCGGTGGGCTTTGTCTGCCTGTTCTCGAATTCGTTGCTGCTGGGCCTGCCGATCACGGAGCGCGCCTATGGCACCGCCGCGCTGGCCTCGAATTTCGCCATCATCGCGCTGCATTCGCCGATCTGCTATGTCATCGGCATCACCGCGATGGAGAGCGTTCGCGCCAGGGGCCGCGGGGTGCTGACCACCTTGGGCCGGGTTGTGCGCGGCATGATGTCGAATGCGCTGATCATCGGCATTGCCCTGGGCATTGTGGTGAACATGACCGGGTTGGCCCTGCATGGCGCGCTGGTCGAGGCGCTGGAACTGATCGCCCGCGCCGGCCTGCCGACGGCGCTGTTCGGTCTTGGGGGGGTCCTGTGCCGCTACCGGCCAGAGGGCGATCTGAGGCTGATTGCCTATACCGTGGCAATATCGCTGGTGCTGCACCCGGCCGTGACCTGGGGGCTGGGCACAGGGCTGGCGCTGAATGACGCGCAGTTCCGTTCTGCCGTGATCACCGCCGCGGTGGCTCCGGGGGTGAACGCCTATGTCTTTGCCAACATGTACGGGCGGGCAAGGCGCGTGGCCGCCTCGTCCGTGCTGGCCGGCACGGTGGCCTGTGCGCTGACCGCCTGGCTGTGGATGATGACACTGCCATGACAGCGGCAGAGGCGCCGGCTGCCGTCAGCCGCGCGTCAGCACCTCGGCCACCACCGCCAGACAATCGCCGGTCTGCACCAGTCCCGGAAAATGCCGTGCGGCCAGAACGCCCGAACGCTGTGCCGGCACCTCGATCGGCATCAGCCCCGTGCGGTCCGGGGGCCAGATACGCGCCAGCGGCGTGCCCGCCTCGACCGTTTCGCCCAGATCGACCAGCGGTTCGACAAGCCCCTCGCTAAGAGCAAAGTGATAGCAATCATCACCCGGCATATCCAGCATGACCGAGGGGGCATGATCGACGGTACCGCCCAGGATACCGGCGTGGATCAGCACATTGCGGACACCGCGCCGCGCGATGCGCGCCGAACGCGCGCTGGCCGTGCCGCCGCCGCCCAGTTCGGTGGTCACGAACACCTTGCCCTGCGCCTCGACCGTGGTGTCATACATGCCGACATTGTCGATCTCGCGCAGCATCAGGGTGTAGGGCGCGTTGAACGCCTCGACGGCGGCGACACAGGCGGCCTGCTGGCTGTCCGATTCCAGGTAATGCGCACAGGCAAAGGGCAGGAAATCCAGGGTTTTGCCGCCCGAATGGAAATCAAGCACAAGGTCGGCCATCGGCACCAGCGTCCGGGCAAAATAGTCGGCGATCTTTTGTGTGGCCGTGCCATCGGGCGCGCCGGGAAAGGCACGGTTCAGGTTGACCGTATCGATGGGCGACACCCGCGTGCCCGCGCGAAAGGCGGGATAATTCATGTAAGGCACAATGATCACCCGGCCCGAAATCTCTTCCGGCTGCAACTCATGCGCCAGCGCCTGCAGGGCGATCGGCCCCTCGTATTCATCGCCGTGATTGGCGCCGGTCATCAGGGCCGTAGGGCCCGCACCGTTGCACACCACCGTGACCGGAATCATGATGGCCCCCCAGGCGCTTTCGTTGCGGGAATGGGGCAGACGCAGAAAGCCGTGGTGCTTGCCGTCGCGGTCAAAGGGGATGGTCGCAGCGATGGGGTTGGCGGGCATCGGGGGCTCCGGTTGGGCGCGCGGGGGCGAGTGTTGTTGCCGCCAGCATGCTTGCGGCTGCACAACTGTCAACGCCAGAGGCCGCAAAACGCCGAACAAGGCTGCGCGCATCCACTCGCACTGCGGGGCGAAAACCGCTAGAGGGGGTAAAACGGCAACCTTCACGGGAAAGGAAGATCATGCTGACCAATGACCAGCTCGCCAAGTGGGATCGCGAGAACTTCATGCATCCCTCTACCCATCTGGCACAATTCTCGCGTGGTGAGGCGCCGCAGCGCATTGTCACCGGCGGCGAGGGGTGCCACGTGACCGACCGCGACGGCAATCGCCTGCTGGACGGCTTTGCGGGACTGTATTGCGTCAATGTGGGTTATGGCCGGCAAGAGATCGCCGAGGCGATCGCCACGCAGGCGCGGGAACTGGCCTATTTCCATGCCTATGCCGGGCATGGCACCGAGGCCGCCATCAAGCTGTCCAAGATGGTGATGGACCGCGCCCCCGAGGGCATGGCGCGCGTGTATTTCGGGCTTGGCGGGTCGGATGCCAATGACACCAATGTCAAGCTGATCTGGTATTACAACAACATCCTGGGCCGGCCGCAGAAAAAGAAGATCATCTCGCGCTGGCGCGCCTATCACGGATCCGGGCTGATTTCCGGCTCGTTGACCGGGTTGCCGCTGTTCCATGCCAAGTTCGACCTGCCCCTGGCGCAGATCATCCATACCGAGGCGCCCTATTACTATCGCCGCCCCGACGAGAGCATGTCGGAAACCGAATTCACGGCCTACCTGATCGGCGAACTGGAAGCCCTGATCGAACGCGAAGGTGCCGACACCATCGCGGCCTTCATCGGCGAGCCGATGCTGGGTACAGGAGGCATCGTACCGCCGCCCCCGGGCTACTGGGAAGGCGTGCAGGCCGTGCTGGAAAAGCATGACATCCTGCTGATCGCCGATGAGGTGGTTACCGGTTTTGGCCGGCTGGGCAGCATGTTCGGCAGCACCCATTACGGGATCAAGCCCGATATCATTACCATCGCCAAGGGGCTGACGTCGGCCTATGCACCGCTTTCGGGGTCGATCGTCGGGCAAAAGGTGTGGGATGTGCTGGAGCGCGGCACCGACGAAAACGGCCTCTTCGGTCATGGCTGGACCTATTCCGCCCACCCTATCGGCGCCGCCGCCGGCGTGGCCAATCTGGAACTGATCGACAAGCTGGGCCTGGTTGAAAACGCAGGCCGCACAGGCGCCTATCTGAACCGGGTGATGACCGATGCGGTTGGTGCTCATCCCAATGTGGGCGACGTGCGCGGCGAGGGGATGCTGTGCGCTGTCGAACTGGTCGGCAACCGCGAGACCCGCGCCGGGTTTGACGCCCCGGCGGGCACAACCACAACCCAGGTCGTTGCTGCAATGGGGCGTCGTGGCGTTATCGCGCGGGTCATGCCGGGCGGCGACATCATCGGCTTTGCCCCGCCGCTGTGCCTGACCGAGGCCGAGGCCGACACCCTGGCCGGCGTGACCGCCGAGTCGATTGCCGAAGTGCTGGGCTGACCCGCCAACTCTCCGCCCGGGGGGGGGCCCCCCCCCC
>JAFIED010000083.1 GCA_020832805.1 Pararhodobacter sp. | reverse complement strand
CCCCCCCCCCCCCCCCCCCCCCCCCCCCCCCCCCCCCCCCCCCCCCCCCCCCCCCCCCCCCCCCCCCCCCCCCCCGCCCCGGCGCCAGGCGGTGTTGCGCCATGATCGATACCCTGCCCCCGCTGCGCGATGTCATCGCCCGGCATGACCTGCGCGCAAGAAAGGCGCTGGGCCAGAATTTCCTGCTGGACCTGAACCTGACCGCGCGCATCGCCCGCGCCGCCGGTGACCTGCGCGCCTGCGATGTCCTGGAAATCGGCCCCGGGCCCGGCGGGCTGACCCGCGGCCTGCTGGCCGAAGGGGCGCGCCATGTACTGGCCATCGAAAAGGACCCGCGCTGCCTGCCCGCGCTTCAGGAAATCGCGCAGGCCTGTCC
The DNA here is from genome assembly GCA_020832805.1 of Pararhodobacter sp. GTDB lineage: Bacteria > Pseudomonadota > Alphaproteobacteria > Rhodobacterales > Rhodobacteraceae > Pararhodobacter. The sequence continues at coordinate 60,546 of JAFIED010000083.1, read as the reverse complement.
CGGCCGGTTGACGGTCCTTTCGGGCGATGCGCTGCAGATCGACCCGCTGGCGCATCTGACCCCGCCCATTCGTGTGGTGGCGAACCTGCCCTATAACGTGGGCACCGAATTGCTGGTGCGCTGGTTGACCCCGCGCGTCTGGCCGCCATTCTGGCAGTCGCTGACCCTGATGTTCCAGCGCGAGGTGGCCGAACGGATTGTTGCTCAACCCGGCAGCAAGGCCTATGGACGGCTTGCGCTGCTGACCCAGTGGCGCGCACAGCCGCGTATCGTGCTGACCCTGCCGCCCGAGGCGTTTTCGCCGCCGCCGAAAGTGTCCTCGGCCGTGGTGCATCTGACCGCCCTGCCCGCGCCGCGATTTCCCGCCGACGCCCCTGTGCTGGAGCGGGTGGTGGCCGCGGCCTTCAACCAGCGGCGCAAGATGCTGCGCGCGGCACTGCGCGGCATTGACCCGGCCATTGAAGCGCGCCTTGATCGGCTGGGTATTCCTCCCACCGCCCGGGCCGAAGAAATCGGGCTTGAGGCCTTTTGCGCACTGGCCCGTGACCTGTCTGCAATCCCGCCTGGCGCCCCGCGCCAGAACTGACCGGGCCAGACAGCCCCACCGGCACCCGCCCCTTCCACACACGCCCTTTGGCGCCCTGCGGGCTACCCGCCCACGATCGCGGGCTCACGCCGGGCATGGCACGCGGGGCGCGGGCACACCCGGCAACTGGACCCTACCTTGATCAGTTGCGGCGCCAGTTCCGTGGCGCTGGCACCGCCTTCGCCCGCCGCGCGCGGGGCACCCGTCGGGGTCAGCAGCATCACCGCCTGCAACGCCCAGGGTGGGTTGAAGCGTGCCCCGCCCGCCAGTTCGGCCACGGCATGCGCCAGAAACCGTGGTGCGGGTTGCCCGGGGCATTCGACCTGTACGCACAAGGGCCGGCCAGGCATCGACAGCGCCTGATACAGGGGCCAGATCGGGCAGGCACCGGCAAAGCGCGGCATGGCAAAGCCCTCGATCGGGCGCCGAAAGGTCAGCGTTCCCGATCCGTCGCAGATCACCAGCCCGAAACCGGGAAACCCGGGCTGGGGCGGCAAACAGGCCAGACGGCGCAACACCTGCGCCAGCCCGACGCCCAGTTCGTGGGCAATGACCTCTGGCCGCACTGTCCGGGCGCCGCCGGCTACACCCGCCAGGTACGGGTGCAGCGCATCAAGCGGCAGGGCGCGGGCATCGGCGTGCGCCCCCGCCAGCCAGCGACAGGCCAGTTCACGCGCGGCCGCGCTGGCCAGATCGGCCTGGCCTGCAACCAATGCGGGCCAGTCGGCGGGCCGGGGCGCCTCGATCTCGGGCAGATGATAGCCGCGTGCGGCCAGCCAGGCCTCCAACTCTTCCAGTGGCGAAGCCAGGCCGGTTTCGGTCTCGGCCGTGTCCAGAAAGGCGACCAGGGCATCGGCCGCCGTGGCCAGGCGTTGCGAATCCGCGTGCACATTGCGGTGAAACCGCGCACGCCATTCCGGTTCAAGATCCTGCGTGTCAGCCAGGATTGCCGCCGTCGACTGTACCGCCGTGACCGCCGAGACAATCTCGTGCAGCGCGGCCGACAGGTTGGGGTCATGCGCCATGCGGTCGCTGAGCCGCTCGATCACGCGCGCCTGCGCCTCGTTGCGGGCGGCCAGCGCAACCAGATGCGCAGCCCAGCCCGGAAAGCGCCCTGCCAGCTCCTCGGCCCGGTCCATCTCAGGCGGCGGATCTGCCCGGCCAGACGCGGCCGCGCCCGAAACGGTGCCCTGCAGGGCCTGAACGATCGCCGTGCCCGCATCCTCGGCCAACCGATCCGGCGTCACCTCCAGCGCCGTGGCAATGGCCTGAAGAACACGCTTTCCCGCGCGGCGGCGGTTGTATTCGATCAGGTTCAGATACGAAGGCGAGACCCCCGCCAACCGTGCCAGCTCTGTCTGCGACAGGCCGCGGGTGGTGCGCAGCGCGCGGATACGGGTGCCCGAAAGCGCCGGCCTTGACATGCTGTTTCCCCCTTTCCGGCCAGACTACACCACGCCCCGATGCAGCGGGCAAGCGGGCACCCTGGCCATGCCACCGGCCTGCAGCGGCCGCGGCGTGCTGCCCGGCATTGGCAATCGCGCCCGCGTCCGCTGCAAGGGCGCGGCACGATTGAGGCTTTTCACCCATGATATGCTACCGTATAACCCCGTCCAGCCGGCGGTTGCCTGGCTCTGGCACGTACCGCCGGGCCAGCCTTGCCGCGGGGATGGCACGTCATGGTCTGGATGGTTCCGCGCCCCGCATGGTTTGTGTCATGGCCGCGAAACCGCCCCACCAGACCAGCCGCAGGCTGTGCCAACAAGGGAAGCCCATGAGCAACGAACGCAACGCTGACGATGTGGCCTTCATCCAGGCCCTGGCGGAGATACTGGACAGCAACGACCTGAACGAGATCAGTGTCGAACGCGAGTATGGCGAAAACGACCGCCTGAGGGTGAGCGTTGCCAAACACGCCCCCGCCGCGCCGGCAGCATCGATGGCCTATGCCCCGCCCGCGGCACAGCCCGCTGCGGAACGCGCCAGCGCGCCCGCACCAACAGCTGCCAGCGAGGACCCGGCCGATCTTCCCGGTGCCGTCGCTTCGCCGATGGTGGGCACCGCCTATCTGTCACCGGAACCCAATGCCGAACCCTTTGTCAGGATCGGGCAGCAGGTCATCGCCGGTCAGACACTGATGATCATCGAGGCGATGAAGACCATGAACCACATCCCCGCCCCCCATGCCGGCACGGTAAAGCGTATTCTTGTCGAGGATGGCACCCCGGTGGAGTATGGCGCTCCACTGATGATCGTCGCGTAAGGCAACGCAATGTTTGACAAAATCCTCATTGCCAACCGTGGCGAGATCGCCTTGCGCGTGGTGCGTGCCTGCCGCGAGATGGGCATTGCCTCGGTCGCCGTGCATTCCACGGCAGATGCCGATGCGATGCATGTGCGCATGGCCGACGAGGCCATCTGCATCGGCCCCGCGCCCTCGGTCGAAAGCTATCTCAGCGTGCCCGCCATCATCTCGGCATGCGAGATTTCGGGCGCGTCGGCGATCCACCCGGGCTATGGCTTTCTGTCCGAAAACGCCAGTTTCGTGCAGATCGTCGAGGATCACGGGATCACCTTCATCGGCCCCTCGGCCGAGCATATCCGCCTGATGGGCGACAAGATCACCGCCAAGGACACGATGAAAGCGCTGGGCGTGCCCTGCGTGCCCGGTTCTGACGGTGGTGTGCCCGACCTGGATACCGCGCGGCAGGTCGCCGCCGGCATCGGCTATCCGGTCATCATCAAGGCGACTGCCGGCGGTGGCGGGCGCGGCATGAAACTGGCGCGCAGCGCGGCCGAGTTGGAAAACGCCTTTCGCACCGCACGGGCCGAGGCGCGCTCTGCCTTTGGCAATGACGAGGTCTATATCGAGAAATACCTGTCCCGGCCCCGGCATATCGAAATTCAGGTCTTCGGCGACGGACAGGGCAAGGCCGTCCATCTGGGCGAGCGCGATTGTTCCCTGCAGCGCCGCCACCAGAAGGTCCTGGAAGAGGCGCCGGGCCCGGCCATCGATGCCGAAACCCGCGCCCGCATCGGGGCCATCTGTGCCGATGCGGTGGCCAGGATCGGCTATCGTGGTGCCGGGACGATCGAGTTCCTGTACGAGGACGGGGAGTTCTTCTTTATCGAGATGAACACCCGCCTGCAGGTCGAGCATCCGGTCACCGAGGCCATCTTTGGCGTGGACCTGGTGCGCGAACAGATTCGCGTGGCGGCGGGTCAGCCGCTGTCGTTCTCGCAGGATGATCTGCAGCTGAACGGGCATGCCATCGAGGTGCGTATCAACGCCGAGCGGCTGCCCAATTTCGCACCCTGCCCCGGTCTGGTGAACACGTTTCATGCGCCGGGCGGGCTGGGGGTCCGCATGGATTCCGCGCTTTACGGCGGCTACCGCATCCCGCCTTATTACGACAGTCTGATCGCCAAGCTGATCGTGCATGGCCGCGACCGGCCAGAGGCGCTGGCGCGGCTGCGGCGGGCATTGGGCGAGTTGATCATCGACGGAATCGACACCACCGTACCGCTGTTCTTTGACCTGCTGGCCGAAGAGGCGATTCAGCGCGGCGACTACACCATACATTGGCTGGAAAACCATCTGGCCCGCCGTGGCGAAGGCTGAGAGCATCATGCGCATGCGGAGGGTACGGGCAACGGACGGTTCGAGGTATCGGTAGCGGGTTGATGCGGCTGACACCGGACATGATGTTGGCAGCCTACGCGCAGGGCATCTTTCCGATGGCCGAGGGGGCCGACGACCCGCAACTGTACTGGATGGAGCCGCGCCGGCGCGGCATCATCCCGCTTCGCGCGGCGCCTCTGATGACCGGTGGCGGGTTTCATACAGGGCGCTCGCTGCGCCGCAGCCTGCGGCGCAAGCTGGGCCGGGAGGGCTGGCGCGTCAGTTGCGACCGCGCCTTTGATCAGGTCATCGCGGGCTGTGCCGACCGCAGCGAAACCTGGATCAATACCCCGATCCGGCAGGCCTTTGGCGCGCTGCACCGGCTGGGCCACGCCCATTCGATCGAGGTATGGGACGGCGATGGCCAGCTGGCGGGGGGGCTTTACGGGTTGGCGCTGGGCGGGGCCTTTTTTGCCGAAAGCATGTTCTCCCAGCGCAGCGAGGCATCCAAGATCGCGCTGACCGAACTGGTGGCGCGGCTTGAACATTGCCGTTTTCTGTTGCTGGACACCCAGTACCTGACCGATCATCTGGCCAGTCTGGGCGGCATAGAGATCAGCCGCGTGCAGTATCTGCAACTGCTGTCGGCGGCGCTGCCCAGTCCCGTGCGCCATGATCTGGCCTTTGCGCCCGAAAATCCGTCAGGGATTGGCGGCGCCTATTGGCAGGACAACACCCAGACATCATAGCGGGAATGATCCAGCGCGTTCAGTGCCGGGCTGGAGGCGAACATCCAACCCCGGAAAAGCTGTTCGCCGTTATGAGAGCTGTCGATTTCCAGAAAGGCAAAGGCATCGGATTCCGGTGCCTCGGCCGGATACCGACAGGCAACCAGCGTGATTTCCAACCGGCCAAACAGGACGCGTTCGCCAATTGCCAGCGTCAGATCGACGGTTTCGCCTGAAATCTTGTCCAGCCCGCGCAGGACCGCCGTGTTGCCCGTTGCCACCTCGGGGCCGCGCTGCTGGGCATGGGCAGGCGTCACGGGCAACAGCAGCGCGGGCGCCAGAACCGCCAGGCCCGACGCCAGGACCCATGCCGCCATGCCACCATTCTGCCTTCTGCGGCGTGCCGTCATGGCAACACCTCCCCTGTCTCGGCCTCTGCGGGCTCTTCTGCCGATGGCTGCGCCGGCGTGTCGCCGCCGGTGGCGAACCGAAGCATCAACTGGATCAGGCTGACCGCGCTTTGCGTGTCCTGAAAGCTGTCGCCGGGTTCAAGGTCAAAGGGCATGCCGCCCGGCAATATCTCCATGAAGGTGCCGCCCAGCAGCCCCTCGCTGGACACCGAAAGGGTGCTGTCGGCGGGCAGGCGCACGGCCTGATCCACGCGCAAGGCCACTTCGGCGCGAAAACTGTCAGGGTCCAGCCGTAGTTCCGTGACAGTGCCCACGCGCACCCCGGCCAACCGAACCTCGGTGCCCGGGCGCACCCCTTCGGCGGAGCGGAAACTGGCCGTCAGCGTATAGCCCTGCGCCGCGCCGATACGTGTGCCGGTCGTCTGCAGCATGAAGAGGACAAAACCGGCAGCGATCACCAGCACCGCAGCCCCCAGCGCTATTTCCCAGACCTTGTATGTCATGCGTGCATTGTCATGCGATGGGCAATCCTGCATGACGGGCCCCTGCCCGCCCGTGTAAACTGGTCAGACCCGCCCCGGCATCATCCGCCTATTCGGGCGACCAGGCGTCATAATCCCGCCGCTGGGCCGGCTCTGTTCTGCGCATCGAACCGGCGGGCAGATAGGCTGCCGGGGTGCCGGTGGGGTTTTCGGCATGGGGTTTCTGCCAGCTCTTGTGCACCAGCGGGCGCTCGGCCGGCGTTTCGGACCAGGTGTGATGCAGCCAGCCATGCCAGTCGGGGCTGATCCGGCTGGCTTCGGTCTCGCCGTTGTAGATGACCCAGCGGCGCTTGCCGTCCCGCGATTCGTAAAAGATGTTGCCCTGATCGTCTTCGCCCACCTTCTTGCCGTGGCGCCAGGTATGAAACTGGGTGTTCAGGGTCTGGCTGTTCCACCAGGTCAGCATGCGAAGCAGAAAATTCATGGCAACAATCCCCGGCGTTTCGGTCTTGCCCTTCCTATGACCCAGAATCACGGCAAGTTAAAGTGTCTTGGGGCGGCAAGGCGCCGCTCGGGCACGCTCATTCCAGCATCCATTGTCCATCGGGGTGAAATGCGTGAAAGGCAAAGGCAAAGGGGATGTCATGCACGACCGCGTTGCCGTCCGCATCGCGCACGCGCACACTGCCCACATCGCGCCCCTCGGCAATGCGCCGGCTGTCCATTGCCGATGCCTGACCCGCGGTCCATTCCAGCACAAGCCCCGCCTCGTGCAGCGTGCCGGCCAGCCGCAGGCGCTCCAGCGGCCAGGCCTTGTCGCCGACACGCACCACCCGCGCCAGCGGATGAATGCCATGCGGCGGGTCCTCGCCCCGGTACAGGAATGGCCGCGAGGCCGTGTCATACCCGGCATAGGGGTTGACCCCGTAGTCGCGCGGCCAGTCTGGCTGGTCCATCACCAAGCCATCAGGGAACTCTGAGCGAAACCCGCGCCAACTGTCCAGCCAGGCGGGCAGTTGCCCCAACCGCTCGCCGGCAAAGCGCCCAACGACCGCCTCTGCCGTGGCCTGTTGCCACCAAGTTTCGGTCTCTCGGTCATACATGATCATGTCGGAATGCCGCAAACGACCGGACACCCCGAAGCTGAGCACCTGATCGGCGTGGCGGCGGTCGAAGACCATCCCGGTATTGCACAGCGGGCAATAGGTAACGGCCACCGGCACCCCGCCTGCGGTGTCGTTCACAATCTCGTGCCAGGTCAGGTAGCGCAGCGGATAAGCCCGCGCCGGTGCCCCGGCGGGATCAAGAACCAGAACGGGCTCGCGCGGGTCCAGCCGGGTTTCCGCGGCGCTGGCCAGCATCCGGGGGTCATCGATGGCCGGTATGCCGTCACGCGGAGGGCCGCCAGAGATGATTTCGGACAGATCGACCGTTGCGCGGCTGAAATCGGTCAGCGGGAACTCCCGCTCCCAGTCTGGCGGCACCTGGGCGGCGCCACGCTGGGCCGCGCCGCTCAGAGCCAGAGACAGAGACAGAACAATTCCTGCAAGGGGCAAGGGGTGCATGGCTTCCTCCGATCAGCATTGCCTGCAGACCGGTTCGCAGAAACCTGCCGGAATGTTACCGGATCACGCGCACCGATTCCATGCGATCAGGCTCGCCCAGCACGGCCCCGTTGGAACCGCGCCCGCGCTTGATCGCGTCCAGCACCTCAAAGCCGTCTGTGATCTGCCCCAGAACGGTGTATTGCCCGTTCAGATGCGGCGCCGGCGCAAACATCAGGAAAAACTGGCTGTTGGCCGAATCAGGGCGGGCTGCACGCGCCATGCCCATCGTCCCGCGGGCAAAGGGTTCGCTGGAAAACTCGGCAGGCAGATTGCCCATGTCCGAGCCCCCGGTGCCGGCCAGTGCCGGATTGCCACCCGGCGCGCCGTGTTCCACATCGCCGGTCTGGGCCATGAACCCGTCGATCACGCGATGAAAGATCACGCCGTCATAGGCGCCCTGTTCGGCCAGCGTGATCACACGTTCCACGTGCTGCGGCGCCAGGTCCGGGCGCAGGGCGATGCGGATCACGCCCGAAGCCTCGCCGGCGACGGTGATTTCCAGCACCGGCGCACCGGCAGGCGCGCTGGTTTGCGCCATGCTGCGGTTCACACCCAGCCACATCGACCCCAGAATGACGACGCCCAGACCGAACAGCGCGGCAAACACCATCTGGTCGGCGCGGATCCTTCGCATGAGGTTACTGAACATCGGCGGCCACCTTGACCGAGATCATGCGGTCAGGCTGCGCGGGGGGTTCACCGCGCGTGATCTTGTCGACATGTTCCATGCCTGAAATCACCCGGCCGTAGACGGTGTATTGCCGGTTCAGGAAGTGGTTATCCTTGAAATTGATGAAGAACTGGCTGTTGGCCGAATTGGGGTTCTGGCTGCGCGCCGCACCAAGGGTGCCCCGGTCATGCGGAATGCCCGAAAACTCGGCCGGCAGATCCGGCATGTCGGACCCGCCGGTGCCGGCGCGGCCCAGGTTGAAGCCGTTTTCGGCATTGCCATGGCGCACATCACCTGTCTGGGCCATGAACCCGTCGATAACGCGGTGGAACACCACGTTGTCATAGGCGCCGGCGCGGGCCAGTTCCTTCATGCGGTTGGTGTGATGCGGGGCAACATCGGGCAGCAGCTCGATCACCACGGTGCCGTCCTTCAGTTCCATCAGAATGGTGTTTTCGGGGTCGTTGATCTGGGCCATCGGGCGCTCCTTTTGGACTTGCCGCGCACAGTACTGCGTGCGGCGGACAAGGAAAAGACCCCCACACCGGCAAGCGGGGCTCGAGGGCCTCACGGCGCATCACCAAAGGTTGACGACTGTTCGGGCAGCGGGCATCACGGGTCGGAAATCTGGCGTGGCCGGGAACCGCCCGTGCCGCGCGACGGTTGGATCAACCAGGCGCCGACCTGCGCGGGAGTATGGCATGAGCTGGAAAACCCTTGACGACATGGATTTCGCCGACAAGGCGGTACTGATCCGGGTTGATATCAATGTGCCGGTGGAAAACGGCCAGGTCACCGACGACACGCGCATCCGGGCGATCCTGCCCACCATCCGGCATGTCACCAGCGCCGGCGGCAAGGCGGTTTTGCTGGCCCATTTCGGCCGACCAAAGGGCAAGCCGGTGCCAGAGATGTCCCTGGCCCCGGTGCGCCCTGCACTGGAGGCCGCGCTGGGCGAAGCGGTGGGCTTTGCCGGCGATTGCATCGGCCTGCCCGCCAAGCGCGCGGTGGCTGACCTGAAGGCCGGCCAGGTTCTGCTGCTGGAGAATACCCGCTTTCATGAGGGCGAGGAAAAGAACGATCCGGCATTTGCCGCAGCACTGGGCGCGCTGGGCGAGGTTTATGTGAACGACGCCTTTTCTGCGGCGCACCGGGCGCATGCCTCGACCGAGGGGCTGGCCCATTTGCTGCCGGCCTGTGCAGGGCGCCAGATGGAGGCAGAGCTGCGCGCGCTTGAGGCCGCACTGGGCCATCCGGACAGGCCCGTTGTGGCGGTGGTCGGCGGGGCCAAGATTTCGACCAAGCTGGATCTGCTGAACAGTCTGGTGGAAAAGGTCGACGACCTGATCATCGGCGGCGGCATGGCCAATACCTTCATGGCGGCACAGGGCCGCGCGGTGGGCATGTCGCTGTGCGAGCATGAACTGGCTGACAGCGTGCACGCGATCATGCAACGGGCCCAGGCGGCCGGCTGCCGGGTTCATCTGCCCAGCGATCTGGTGGTGGCGCGTGAATTTGCCGCCCATGCCCCGCATGAGGTGGTGGCGGAATGCCCGCCCGATGCCATGATCCTGGACGCCGGGCCGGACACGGTGGCCGCTGTCAGGGCCGTGTTCGACAACGCCCGCACGCTGATCTGGAACGGCCCGCTGGGCGCGTTCGAGATCGAACCCTTTGACGCGGCCACCAACGCCGCCGCATCCCATGCCGCCGCGCTGACCCAGGCCGGCACGCTGCGGTCGGTGGCGGGCGGCGGCGACACGGTTGCGGCGCTGAACCGGGCCGGGGTTGCGGGCGATTTCAGCTATCTGTCCACCGCCGGCGGCGCCTTTCTGGAATGGATGGAGGGGCGCGTGCTGCCCGGTGTCGCCGCCCTGTCGGCCGAGCGCTGAACGCCAGGAACCGCGCAGGCGCCGCCGGCTGCGCCTGACAGGTCGTTTTCAGCGCTGACCAAGGCCCGATGTGGCTGTTGAGTAATCGCAAAAATGGCCTTGGCAGAACGCAATGCATGACTGGCGCGTCACCGATCCGGACGATCCCAAGGGATTGATCCGCGAAAGCTACCGGATCGACGGAATCACGGCCGCCGAATGCCGCTCGATCCTGATGGACTGGGCGCTCAGCCTGCCCCATGGACAGGACGAACGTGCCGCGCTGGCGCGGTTGCGCAGCCGTTATGGCATGTCGGACCCGGCACATGAGATGAACCGGCTTGTCGCCGAGGCGCTTGCCGGCCCCCACGGCCAGGGGCCTGACGGATCGGCAAGGCCGGACGGGCGGCGGGGCGGGCGCGCCGCCCGGTTGAAACGCGATTCCGATCCTGCGGCGCGGGGCAAGGGCTGACACCACCGCCGCATCAGCGCACCCGGCGGCAGGCTCTGGCTGGACGGAACCAGCCGCCGGACTAGTTCGCTGTCACGTCGTGTTTCATTCCTGATCAAGTTCTTCCAGATGGCCCTTGGCAATTTCACCACCCCGGTACTTGTGCTGCTGGCGCTTGCCGGAATGATGGCCGGCTGCGCCGTCATCGCCGACCAGCGCGCCGATACGCGCGAGGCACGCTGGGAAGCCAGCCACCCGCCGCTGGGCCGGCTGGTGCCGGTCGACGGGCGGCACGTGCACCTGCTGGAGGCCGGACAACCCGCCGGTACCGCGCCCGATCTGGTGCTGATCCATGGTGCCAACGGCAACCTGCGCGATTTCACCTTCGATCTGGTGGGCCGGCTGGCCGATGACTACCGAATCGTCGCCATAGACCGGCCGGGCCTTGGCTGGTCCGACAGTTGGGGCGAGGCCGACAGCGACCCGCAGTTTCAGGCGCGCGTGCTGCGCCGCGCGCTGGCACCGCTGGGCCTGGAACGCCCTGTTCTGGTGGCGCATTCCTACGGTGCCGCGGTGGCGCTTGGCTGGGCGCTGGAGGCCGAGGCAGAGACCGGCGCACTGGTCCTGCTGGGGGGCGCGACCCACCCCTGGCCCGGCGATCTGGGGCTTTGGTATCGGCTGAATGGCAGTGCGCTGGGTGCGCTGGGCAGACAGCTTCTGGCCGGTTTCGTGCCCGAAAGCGCCGCCGAGGGCGTTTTCGAGAACCTGTTTGCCCCCGCAGACGTGCCCGATGGCTATATCGCGCATTTCGGACCGGGGCTGTCGATGCGAAGGGCATCGCAGGCCAACAACACCCGGCAGGTCAATGCACTGCTGGACCATGTCACGCGCATGCAGCCCGGCTATGCCGACCTGTCGCTGCCCATCGAGCTGGTGCATGGCGATGCCGATGTCACGGTTGGCCTGTCGATTCACGGTGAAAGACTGGCGCGCGAGGTCGCATCGGCACGGCTGCAGGTGATCGAGAATGGCGGTCATATGCCCCATCACAGTCACCCCGAAAAGGTCGTCGCCGCCATCGGCAGGGCCGCCTGGCGCGCCGGATTGACCACCGCCCCCCCGGATTGACCACCCCCCGGCGTGATCGGCCTGCACGAATCCGGCAGGCACGGCGGGCGCGCGCCTGTATCCGCGCAGGTCGCATGCCCCGGCACCGCGCATGCCAAGGCATCTGTTGGCACCTCTGCTGCCGCCTTCTGCGCAGTGCGGCTTTGACAGCCGGGCCTGATACCGCAATAGTGATCCCCTGTGCCGGAAATGGCGCAAGCGTGAGACTCGCCGGGGGAGGGCGACCCCATGCATCTGGACGGCAGGAGCCCGCCCGCGGCCATCCGGCGGCGGCATGACACGATGGCAGACAGCGCCACCGCCAGCATCGGCACGCAAGGCGATGGCGTGACCGGCACCCCGGACCCGCATGCCCGGCTTCCGGTCGACGACGCGGCAAGGCCCTCGCCCGTCGTGATGGTGATCGAAGATGAGCCCAATATCGCCGAGGCGATCCGCTTCATCCTGCAGCGCGCCGGCTGGACCGTGGCGATCCACGATCAGGGCGATGACGCGCTGACCCGGATCGAGGCGCTGGCCCCCCGGCTGATCATTCTGGATGTCATGCTGCCCGGACGCAGCGGTTTCGACATCCTGGAAGCGCTGCGCAGCCATGACAGCCTGGCCGGCATCCCGGTCATCATGCTGACCGCCAAGGGCCATGCCACCGACCGGCAGCGCGCCGAGCGTCTTGGCGCCTCGCTGTTCATGACGAAACCCTTTTCGAATACCGAATTGCTGACAGCGGTCCGCCGGCTGTTATTGCCATGACAAAGCCCCGCCCGCCCCTGTTTGTCGACCGGACCATATACCGGCGCCGCAGGCTGATGGATGCCGCGCGCCTGCTGCCGGTGGTCGGGCTGGTGCTGATCCTGTTGCCGGTGCTGTGGTCGCGCGCGGGCGGGCAGGGAATCGCGGCCGAGGCGATCTATCTGTTTGCGCTGTGGGCATTTCTGGTGCTGATCGCCGCCGCAATGGCTGGCCCGCTTCGCCGCGGCGCACCGCAACCCGGCGCCCCGCCCCGGCAAACCGGCCAACCGGAGGTGACGCAGCACCCCCAGGCTGATCAGGCAACTGGTCCGCAAGGGGCTGCCGGCACCCGTGCCGCCGCCACCACCCCGCCTGATGATGCAGGCAAGCCGGTCACCGATACGCCACAGCAAGGGCACCCAGCCGCGCCGCAAACGCAGCAGACGCCATCGGCACAGGATCATGACCCAACCCCTGCCCCGCCCTTGCCCGGGGGCCGGGCATGACCTTCAATCTGCTGGTCGCTGCCGCGCTGGGCTATGTGGTTTTCCTGTTCGCCATCGCCTCGCTGGCCGAACGGCGCGCCGAGCGTCTGCGCGCCGAGGGGCGGCGCCCCCGGCTGTTGCAATCATCGCTGGTCTATACGCTGTCGCTTTCGGTCTACTGCACCGCCTGGACCTTCTACGGCGCGGTTGGCTATGCCGCCCGGTCTGGGCTGGAGTTCATGACCATCTATCTGGGCCCCACGCTGGTCTTCATCGGCTGGTGGTGGCTGCTGCGCAAACTGGTGCGCGTCGGCAAGGCGCAGCGGGTCACATCGATCGCCGACATGATCGCCTCGCGCTATGGCAAGTCGAATGCGGTGGGGGTGGTGGTTACACTGTTGGCCGTGGTTGCCGCCACGCCGTATATCGCCTTGCAGCTGCAATCCATCGCACTGTCCTTTGGCGCCTTTGCGGGCGATGCCGGCATGGCGCCGCACCAGGTCGCGCTGTGGGTGGCGGCGGGGCTGGCGGTGTTCACGATCCTGTTCGGAACGCGCAACCTGGATGCCAATGAACAACACCCCGGCGTGGTCACCGCCATTGCGGTCGAGGCGGTAGTCAAGCTGGTGGCCCTGCTGGCGGTGGGGGTGTTCGTGGTCTGGGGGCTGGCCGATGGGCCGGCCGACGTGCTGGCCCGTATCGAGGCGGCCTCGCGCCCTGAATGGGCGCTGCAACCGGCACGCTGGATGGGGCTGACCTTTCTGGCCGCTGTTGCCATCGTCACCCTGCCCCGCATGTTTCAGGTGCTGGTCGTCGAAAATGCCGACGAACGCCATCTGGCCACCGCATCCTGGGCGTTTCCGCTGTATCTGTTCCTGATGAGCCTCTTTGTGCTGCCCATTGCGGTGCTGGGCCTGGAATACATGCCTGCCGGGGCCAACCCCGATCTGTTCGTGCTGACACTGCCCTTGGCGACAGGGCAGGATGCGCTGGCAATGCTGGCCTTTCTGGGCGGGTTTTCGGCGGCCACATCGATGGTGATCATCGCCGCCATCGCGCTGGCCACCATGGTATCGAACCATATCGTGGTGCCGCTCTGGCTGCGCACGCAGCGCGTGGCCGAGGGGCTGCAGCCCCCGGCGGGCATGGCAACGGGCAGCATGGCCGGGGCATCCCTGCAAGCCACGGTCGCGCGCCTGCCGCGGGCAGGCGACATGCGCGCGCTGGTCCTGAACGCGCGGCGGCTGTCGATCGGTGTTGTCCTGGGTCTGGGGTATCTCTACTATGCCACCTCTGGCGGTGGCGCCGCGCTTGCTGCCATCGGCCTGATCGCCTTTGTCGGCATGGCCCAGGTCCTGCCGGCGCTGGTCGGCGCGCTGTACTGGCGCGCGGCCAGCCGCCCTGGTGCCCTGGCCGGGCTTGCAACGGGGTCTTTTCTCTGGTTCTACACGCTGTTTCTGCCTTCCTTTGGCGCGGATGTCATCTTCAGCGCCGCGCTTTTGTCCGAGGGGCCGGCAGGGATTGGCTGGCTGCGCCCGCAAGCCCTGTTCGGTGTCGTCACGCTGGACCCGCTGTTGCATGCGCTGTTCTGGTCGCTGTCGCTCAACAGCCTGATCTTTGTCGGAATATCGCTGGTCACCTTTCCGCAGCCGATCGAAAGGCTGCAATCGGCACTGTTCGTCAATGTCCTTGACGATGGCGCGCGGCAAGATGGCAGCGCGACACCGGGCTGGGTGCGCCGTGGCATCGACAACGAGACCGAGGGCGAAGACCTGCTGGCGATGGCCCAGCGGGTGCTGGGCGACGCCGAAGCGCAGGCCTTTTTCCAGGCCCAGGCAGAGGCGCAGGGCAAGGGCGGCTACCTGCCGGATGCAACACCCGCATTCCTGGACCAGCTGGAGCGCGAGGTGGCGGGCTCGGTCGGCACCGCCACGGCGCATGCGATGATCGCACAGATTACCGGCGGGCGTTTCGTGACCGTCGAGGATCTGATGGCGGTGGCCTCGGAAACGGCGCAGATCATGGAACACTCCGCCCAGTTGCAGGCCCAGTCCGAGGAACTGGCCCGCACCGCCCGGCAACTGCGCGAGGCCAACGAACGCCTGCAGAAGCTGAGCGTGCAGAAGGACAGTTTCCTGTCGCAGATCAGCCATGAGCTGCGCACGCCCATGACCTCGATCCGCGCTTTCTCGGAAATCATGATGGATGACGAGGGGCTGAATGCCGAGGAACAGGTGCGCTATGCCCGCATCATTCATGATGAAAGCATCCGTCTGACCCGGTTGCTGGATGACCTGCTGGATCTGTCAGTGCTGGAACATGGACAGGTCAATCTGGATATCCAGCGTGACACCCTGGACCATCTGATCGACCGGGCGGTGATGGCCACGAATTCGGTCCAGCCTGGCCGCGCGTTCAGGATCCTGCGCCAGCGCGACGACGAACAGATCGCCCTGTCAACCGACACCGGGCGGCTGGAGCAGGTGTTCATCAATGTGCTGTCCAACGCCCGGAAATACTGCAATGCAGACCCCGCGGTACTGACCATCACGGTGCGCAGGCGCGCCGGTCGCGTGACGGTCGATTTCATCGACAACGGCTCGGGCATACCCAAGGAAAGCCAGGCGCTGATCTTCGAGAAATTCGCCCGGCTGACCGATACGCAACAGGCCGGCGGCGCCGGGCTGGGGTTGGCGATCTGCCGCGAGATCATGCTGAATCTGGGCGGCGACATCACCTATGTTCCAGGTCAGGGGGGGGCGGCGTTTCGCGTGACCTTTCCTGCCCGGCTGGACCGCCCTGCCCAGGGCACACCGCCCGCACCGACAGGGGCCAGGCATTTGCCCGACGATACGCGGTCAACCGCGACAGAGGCAGCACCCGGCAGAATGGATACGGCCCGCCTGTAAGCGGCGGCATGGCCCGCCAGCGCGCTGTCGGCGGGCAATCAGGCGGCCACAACCACCCTTGTCTGCCACTCGACACAGCGCTGGGCCAGGGTTTCGGGCAAGGGCATGTCGGTGAACATCGTGTCGATCTCGCCCATCGAGGCGATACGGGCGGGGGCCTGCCGCTGGAATTTGGTGTGGTCGGCCACCAGCCATATATGGCGCGACCGGCGCACGATTTCGCGGCTGACGCCAACTTCCTGAATGTCATAATCCAGAATGTCGCCATCGACGTCCAGCGCGGAACACCCGATCACCGCCAGGTCGAACTTGAACTGCCGAATCGTCGTTTCGGTCAGATTGCCCGTCAGCCCGCCGTCACTGCGACGCAGCGTGCCGCCGGCCAGGATGATCTGGCAATCGGCGTTGGCCGACAGGATATTGGCCACATTCATGTTGTTGGTAACCACCAGAAGCCCGCTGCGGTGGCGCAACGCTTCGGCCACGGCCTCGGTCGTGGTGCCGATATTCAGAAATACCGAGGCCCCATCGGGGATTTCGGCAGCGCAGGCCCGGGCGATGGCGCGCTTGCCCTCGGCGTTCAGCGCCCGCCGGCCGCGATAGGCGATATTCGTGGTGCCAGACCGCAGGATCGCCCCGCCGTGCACGCGTTCCAGCTTGCCGCCTTCGTCCAGTTCGGCCAGATCGCGGCGGATGGTCTGGACTGTGACGCCAAAATGTTCGGCCAGCCCCTCGACGGTGACCTTGCCCTCGGTGCGGGCAATATCCAGTATCTCGCGCAGCCGGAATTCCTGTGCCATTGGCGCTCCTCCTTGCGCCACTATGTTCGGCGCATCGCAAGCTGACAACGCCCTGTACCACTTGCGCGAAGGAAAACGCGCATCTTTCGCGCCATTTCCTTTCAGCCGAACCCAGACCAGGCGCGGGTCATTGCAAGAACGAAACAAAGGGATCATATATCGCACAATACCGAAAACATTAAGGACCCAAGGCACGGAGGGCGGGCATGAGTCAGCACCAGGACGACAGCGCGGCGGAAAGCCAGCCGGTCGATCTGCTGATCATCGGCGGCGGCATCAATGGCTGCGGCATCGCGCGCGATGCTGCCGGGCGCGGCCTGCGCGTCGCGCTG
The DNA here is from genome assembly GCA_020832805.1 of Pararhodobacter sp. Taxonomy (GTDB): domain Bacteria; phylum Pseudomonadota; class Alphaproteobacteria; order Rhodobacterales; family Rhodobacteraceae; genus Pararhodobacter. The sequence continues at coordinate 43,736 of JAFIED010000083.1, read as the reverse complement.
GCCGAAAAAGGTGATCTTGCCGGCGCCACATCATCGGCCTCGACCAAGCTGTTTCACGGTGGCCTGCGCTATCTGGAGTATTTCGAATTCCGCCTGGTGCGCGAGGCCCTGCGCGAACGCGAAGTCTTGCTGCGCGCCATGCCGCATATCGCCTGGCCCATGCGCTTTGTGCTGCCCTGGCATGATGCCATGCGCTTTGACGCCGATACACCCATGTCGCGGCTCCTGGGCCGGGTGATGCCCTGGATGCGGGGGCGCCGCCCGTCGTGGCTGATCCGGGCCGGGCTGTTTCTGTATGACCATATGGGCGGGCGCCAGATCCTGCCCGGCACCGCCACCCTGCGCCTGCAGGGCAGCCCCGAGGGGGCGCCCCTGCAGGACCGTTTCGCCCATGCCTATGAATATTCCGACGCCTGGGTGGATGATGCGCGGCTGGTCGTGCTGAACGCCCGCGATGCCGCGGCGCGCGGCGCCCGGATCATGACCCGCACGCAGGTTGTGGCGGCACGGGTGCACCAGGGGGTGTGGCAGGTCACGCTGGACGGGCCGCAGGGATCGTTCGAGATGCAGGCGCGGATGCTGGTCAATGCCGCCGGCCCCTGGGCGGGTGCGCCGATCCATCGCGCGTTGGGCCTGAACAGCGATGCGCGGGTGCGTCTGGTGCGCGGGGCGCATATCGTGACCCGCCGGCTGTATGATCATGACAAGGCCTATTTCCTGCAAGGCACCGATGGGCGCATCATCTTTGCCCTGCCCTATGAACGCGATTTCACGCTGATCGGCACCACCGATGCCGAACATGCCGATGCCGACAGCCCGCCTGTCTGTACACCGGCGGAACGCGATTATCTGTGCAGCTTTGCATCGCAGTATTTCCGCCAGCCGGTCACGCCAGACGCCGTGGTCAGGTCTTTTGCCGGGGTGCGGCCGCTGTATGATGATGGTGCGCGCTCGGCCACGGCGGCGACACGGGATTACGTGCTCAAGCTTGACCGCGCGGCCGGGGCGCCCGTGCTGCATGTCTTTGGCGGCAAGATCACCACCTACCGCCGGCTGGCCGAGGCCGCGCTGGGGCATATCGGCGGCGTGCTGCCGGTCAGCACCCGGGGCTGGACAGCGGGTGCCCCCCTGCCCGGTGGCGATTTCCCGGTCGAGGCTGTGCCGGCGCTGGTTGCGGATCTGCGCGCGCGCCATGCTTTCCTGAGCCAGGACTGGGCCCTGCGGCTGGTGCGCGCCTATGGCACCGAGGCCAGCAAGGTGCTGGGCAATGCGAAAACGCCGGGCGATCTGGGACAGGATCTGGGCGCCACCCTGACCGAAGCCGAACTGCGCTGGATGGTAACGCGGGAATATGCCCGGACCGCACAAGATGCGCTGTGGCGCCGGTCAAAGCTGGGCTTGCGGCTGGACAGCAATCAGGTTCAGGCGGTCGAGGCGGCGATGGACCGTATGCGGGCGGGCTGAATGGCTGGTGCGCGGCGCGATAACATGGCGATCCGGGCTTTACCTGACCGCATGCCCCGCCTGCCAGACACCGCACAGATGCATCGCGTCATCAAGATGCAGGAAATCAGCACGCGCGCCGGGATACAGCCGCCCGGCATCGGCGCCAATCACCTGCGCCGGAATCCGGCTGGCCATGGCGATGGCGCGTTCAGGCGGCGCGCCGCAGCCAACCAGATGCGCCACCGCCTGTGGCAAGGTCAGATCAGCGCCCGCCAAAGTGCCGTCAGCCAGCGTCAACCGCCCCGGCAGGCTCGGTTCGCCCGGCGCGCGGCGGATGGATCGCCCGCCCAGTTCGAAACTGTCCTGTTCGCTGCCCGCCAGCGCCATCGCATCGCTGACCAGAAACAGCGCATCGCGTGGCTTGGCGCGCATTGCCAGCCTCAGCGCTTGTGGTGCCGCATGCCAGCCATCGGCGATCAGGCCGCAGGCCAGCCCGTCAGCATCCAGCGCCGCACCGGTCAGGCCGGGCGCGCGGTGCGAAAAGGGGCTCATCGCATTGAACAGATGCGTCACCACCCGTGCACCAGCGTCCTGGGCGGCATACACGGCCTCTGCCGTGCAATCGCTGTGACCCAGCGCCACGATTGCCCCGGCACGGGTCAACGCGGCGATCTGATCAGGGGTCGCCCCCTCGGGGGCCAGCGTGACCATGAACGCGGGCAGCGCCGCGGCGGCCTGACAATAGAGCGCCAGATCATCCGCCCCCATCGGGCGGATCAGGGCAGGATCATGCGCACCGGCGCGCCGGCGGTCCAGATGCGGCCCCTCCAGGTGCAAACCAAGATAGCCCGGCACCCCCGCCCGATGCGCCGCGATCGCGGCGGCGATCACGCCCCCGATGACCTCTGGCCGGTCGGTAATCAGCGTGGGCATGATCGCCGTTGCCCCCAACCGTGCGTGACAGGCACACAGCCGGGCAATGGTGGCGGCATCGGTGCCCGCGCCCAGCATGACGCCGTCGCCGCCATTCACCTGCAGATCGACAAAGCCCGGCACGATCCCGCCGCGCCCCAGCACCTGGCGCGCCGCACCCGATGGCAGGCGGGCACCCGGCGGCAGCACGGCACGCACCCTGCCCTGCTGAACCCAAAGGGCCGCGCCCACGGTCAGCGCAGAGCCGTCATGCAGCCAATCGGCCTGCCACAGCGTGCCTTCTGCCGGTTCGTCGTGATGCTGATCTTCGGTCATGCGCCTTGCCTTGCCTGCGGCCAGCATAGCCCCGCCCGCCGCCCATAGCCAAGCCCGCGTTCGCGGTGCTAGACAGTCGCCGGGACGGCAAGGGAAAGGTTCAGGGCAGCACAATGGCCTGGCTGGGCGTGGATATGGGCGGCACGGCAAGCCGCTGGGTGCTGCTGGGCACAGGTGGCGTGATCGCGCGCGGTACGGCGCCCGGTGCCACGGCGCTGCGTGCCGATGAGACGCAACGGGCCGCGTTCGACGCCGCGCTGGCCAGCATCCGGCAGGCCCTGCCCTGCGCCCCGCACACCGCCTGCCTGGGCCTGACCGGCGCGGGCCACGCACCCGGCGCGACACTGGCGGATGCCTGCGCGCGGCCCCTGCGGCTGCCGGTGACGGCGGTGCGGGTGATGAATGACGCGACCCTGGCCTGGCACGCGGCCTTTCCCCAGGGGGGGGCGGGGCTTCTGGTGCTTGCGGGCACCGGCAGCGTGGGCCTGGGCCGCGCGCTGCGGGGTCCGATGATCGAGGTCGGCGGGCGCGGCGCGCTGATCGACGACGGCGGCTCGGCCGTCTGGATCGTGCTGCGCGCGCTGGACATGATCTTTCGGCGAATCGACCAGACCGGCACGCCGGATGATTGCGCGGCTTTGGCGGACGCGCTGTTCACCGCCATCGGCGCGCGGGACTGGGATACGGTCTGCGCCCGCGTTCATACCCTGCCGCGCGGCGAACTGGGTGCACTGGCCCTATCGGTGGCGCGGGCAGCCCATGCCGGTGATCCGCAGGCGGCGGCCCTGCTGGCACGGGCGGGCGATGAACTGGCGCGGCTGGCACGGGCCCTTGCCACGCGATGCGGGCCGGCGCCATTGGTCATGGCTGGCGGTGTGCTGGCGCTTTCTCCGGCCATCACGGCGCGCCTGCATCAGGCGTTGCCCGGCCTGGAGCCACAGTGTGCCACGCTTGATGCAGCGCTGGCCGGCGGGCGGCTGGCGCAGGCAATTCAGAAGGATACGACGCGATGAATGACACCGAAACCGCCGCCGGACGCTATCGCGCGATCGAAAGCTGGCCGCTGGGCGAGTCGGTCGCCGCCATGATCGAGGGGCAGATGGCTGCCGTGGCCAGCCTGCACGCCGCCGCCCCGGCACTGGAAGCCGCGATCGCGGCCGCCGCCGCGCGCCTGTCCGGGGGTACGGGGCGGCTGATCTATACGGGGGCCGGCACCTCTGGCCGGATCGCCGCGCAGGATGCGGCGGAACTGGCACCCACCTTCGGTTGGCCGCGCGACCGGGCACTGGTTCTGATGGCGGGCGGATCGGCCGCCTATGCACAGGCCGTCGAGGGTGCCGAGGATGACGCCACGGCCGCGCGCAGGGCCATGGCCGAGATCGGCGCCGGGCCGGATGATGTGGTGATCGCGTTGGCGGCTTCCGGGCGCACGCCCTTTACCCTGGCCGGCGTGCAGGCGGCGCGGGCGGCGGGGGCCTTGACCATCGGCATTGCCAACAACCCCGGCACGGCGCTGGCCGCGGCATGCGCGCATGCCATCGCGCTGCCCACCGGCGCCGAGATCGTGGCAGGGTCGACCCGGATGAAGGCCGGCACCGCACAGCGCGCGGCGCTGACCTGCCTGTCCACCGGCATCTTCCTGCAGCTGGGCCATGTCTGGCGGGGGCGCATGGTGGCCATGGTGGCCGGCAATGACAAGCTGCACGCCCGCGCACAAGGCATGGTCATGGACCTGACAGGCGCCACCAGCGCCGAGGCGGCGCAGGCGCTGCGCGCGGCAGGTGGCGAGATCAGGCTGGCATTGGCCATCTTGCTGCTGGAAACCGACGCCGAAACGGCACGGGCGCGCCTGAAGGCCGCAGGCGGGCGGCTGGAGGGCGCCTTGCGCGGCGAAGCTGAAACGCGCTGACCGGCAGCATGCCGGGGTCAGGCGCTGCGCCCGCCGGCGCGGTTCATCAGCCGCGCGGCTGATGCGGCATGTCGTTTGGTCCCTGCACGCGGGGCGCCTTTGGTGCCGGCGCATCCGGCGACACCAACCCGGCCGATATGACCAGCTTTGCCGCATCCTCGACCGCCATGTCCAGAAACCGCACGTCCTTTTCGGGCACGAACAGCAGAAAGCCGGATGTGGGGTTCGGCGTCGTCGGCAGGAAGACAGCGATATGGCGCTCGTCGCCGGACAGGCGCGTGGCCACCTCGCCGCGCGTGTCAGAGGAATAGAACGCCACCGCCCAGATACCGCGGCGCGGATATTCGACCAGACAGGCGCGGTTGAAACTGGTGGAGCTGTCGGCAAACACGGTCTCGGCGATCTGTTTCAGCCCGCGGTAGATCGAGCGCACGATAGGCATGCGCGCAACGATCCTTTCGCCGATGTCGATAAGTTGCCGGCCGAAAAAACCCTTGGCCAGCCAGCCGACGACCAGCGTGAAGACCAGAAAGATCAGCACGCCCATGCCGGGAAAGCTGAAAGCGGTCAGGAACCCCGGCAGATAGCTGCGCGGCACCAGCGGCAAAACGCGGTTATCGATGAATTCGACCGCCGCAAAGATCAGCCAGACGGTCAGCACCGCCGGGGCGACGACGATCAACCCGGTCAGAAAGGATGTGCGCAAACCAGCAATGATTGCGCGCATTGGTGTGCGCTGTTCATCCGACATCGGTCAGGGTCCGTCTGGCAGGGCATGGCCTCGCGCGAGGCGCGGCACAGCAGCGTATCTAATGCGCCGCCTCATGGCCCACAAGGGGCGCCCCTACCAGTCGGTCAGGCCCAGCGCCGGATCAGCCCGCAACCCAGGATTGATGCCTTGCGCAAGATAATCCCAGCCCGCCAATGCAATCATCGCGGCGTTGTCGGTGGCCCAGGTCAGGGGCGGCAGGCAGGCGGTAATGCCATGACGCCCTGCCAGCGCCTGCACGCGCGCGCGCAACTGTGCACTGGCCGCCACCCCGCCCACCACCACCACCGAGGCCGAGGGATGCGCGCGCAATGCCCGGTCCAGCGTGGTTTCGGCGATTTCCAGGCAGGCCTGGACGAAAGAAGCCGCCACATCGGCGCGCCCGGCATCGGTTTCGGCCAATGCGGGTTGCCGTTCGATGAGGCGGGCAACGCTGGATTTCAGGCCGGAAAAGGAAAACGCAAAGCCCTCTTTCAGCATCGGGCGCGGCAGGTCGAACCGCGGCTGGCCCAGCCGCGCCATCCGGTCGATGGCGGGCCCGCCAGGCATGGGATACCCCAGCATGCGGGCGACCTTGTCATAGCATTCGCCCATCGAATCGTCGCGTGTCTGACCCAGCAGCGTGATCTGCGCAGGCCCAGGCAGATGCGCCAGCAGCGTATGCCCGCCCGAGGCCAGCAGCATCAGCGCCGGAAAGACCAGCCGTTGCGTATCCAGATCGGGGCTGCGCAGATGGCCGCGCAGATGGTTCACGCCGATCACCGGCTTGTCCCAGGCCAGCCCCAGCGCCTGCGCCGCGTTCACCCCTACCAGCAGGGAGCCAATCAAGCCCGGCCCCCGCGTGACGGCAATCGCCGCAAGGCGGGCGCGGTCATCGCCAATGACATGCATCACCCGCGCCACCGCCGGCAGGATGGCGGTCAGATGCGCGCGGCTGGCAAGATCCGGAAAGACCCCGCCAAACGCTTCGTGGATGGTGAACTGGGTCAGGGTCTCGCAGGCGATCACCGTGCCGTCACGCGCCACCAGCGCAACCGAGGTGTCATCGCAAGAGGTCTCTATCCCCAGGATCAGATCGCCCTCAGGCATCGGCATCGCCTTCCTCGGCGCCCGGCATGAAAGGCGCCAGCGCCTGTGCCGAAACCGCGCCCAGCCGTTCGATCACGGGCGGGCTGTGGCGACAGTTGACCAGGGTCGAGGGGGTGGCGCCGGGTACTGTGCCGGCAACCACCATGTCCGGCGCCCCGGCCAGCTGTGCCAGCGCCTCGGCCAGGTCCTGCGGCGTGGGCTGGCCGCTGCGGTTGGCACTGGTCACCAGCAACGGGCCGGTCTGCGCCAGCAGCGCCAGCAAAAAGGCGTCATCGGGGATGCGAAAGGCAATTTCGTCGCGCCCGGCAAGCCAGGCAGGCGCGCGCGCGGGGTCCAGCGCCAAGGCCAGCGTCAGCGGCCCCGGGCAGAAGGGCGAGGCCATCAGGCGCTGCACCGGCGCATCGATACGCGCGCCCAGCGCCGCCAGCTGATCGCCATTGGCCACCATCACGGGCAGGTTCTTTTGCACCGGCCGTGCCTTGAGGGCAAAGATGCCCGCCACCGCCGCAGGCCTGTCCGGGCGCGCGGCCAGCCCGAAAACCGTGTCGGTGGGCAACAGCACCGTGCCGCCATCGGCCAGGCAGGCGGCGGCGCGGGTCAGCAGGGCAGGATCGACGGCTTGATCGGCAGGGCGGGAAAGGGTCATCTGGCTCTCGTCTGTTGCCGCAGCGTCTGGTTGCAGGCGTCAGGGCCGGGCGGCTGTTCAGGGTTTGGCGGCATCATCCAGCAGCGCCCGGGTATCGGTGATCGGTTCCAGCAACGCAATACCGGCATGCAAGACGGCGGCGCGCGGCCGGGTCAGGGCCAGGCTGGCCATGTCCGGCGGGTCGACAGGGATGGGTTGCGCCCCGCCGGGGGCCGCGTCGATGCCCTTCAGCCGCGCCAGCGGGCCAGTCAATGCAAAGCGGCCGGGCAGTTCGGCACCCATGCCGGCCAGCACATCAGCCAAGGCGCCGCACCCGCCGCGCCGGGCCTGCGGGTCGCCCTGATCCAGCAGCCAGAACACCTGCCCGCCCGGCGCGGGCCGCAGGCTGAGCAGGGGCAGATCGGTCTGCCGGCGCGCCTGATGCACCTGCATGTCCAGCGCCGAGACACCGAAAAGCCGCGCGCCCGTGCCAAAGGCAAAGGCGCTGGCAAAACTGACCCCCACCCGGGTCGATAACAGCCCGCCGGGCCCCAGATCGACCAGCACGGTATCCACCGCGCCCGGATCAAACCCGGCCATGCGCAGCAGATCGGCCACCAGTTCGCCGGGGCTGCGGCGGCTGCCCTCGCCCTCGATCTCGGCAGACAGCGTGCCATCGGCACCAATCAGCGCCGCGCCATAGGCGCCGGACGATGTGCGCACGGCCAGCTTCATGCCGGGTGCCCCTTGGTGGTGCGCAGCACGTCCAGTACCGGCTGCCATCGGGCGCCATGCCCCGTCAGGAGAAAGACGCGCGCCTCGTCCCCCGCCGCCGAAAACTCGATGCGCAGATGCAGGTGGTCACCGATGACCGATGCCACCCGTTCGCCCCATTCAATCAGCGTGATGGCTTGTTCCGACACCTCGTCCAGCCCCAGGTCGATGAATTCCTCGGCCCCAGACAAACGATAGGCATCGACATGCACCACATCGGCGGCAACGCCTGGATAGACATGGGAAATGACATAGGTGGGGCTGGAAACCACTGCCTGAATGCCCAGCGCCTGACACAACAGGGCAACAAAGGCGGTCTTGCCGGCAGCCAGCGGCCCGTCCAGCAATACCCTGTCGGCGGGTCGCAGATGCGGTGCCAGGCGCGCGGCCAGCAGGGCCGTTGCGGGCAGATCGGCACAGGGCACCGTCACCGCGCTGTCGCTTGCCTGCTGTGTCATCTGCTGTCATTCCGCCAAGAAGAAACCCGGACAACCATGCAACGGGCTGCCCGGCACGGCCATACAGGCAGCCGGGCAAGTCAGGCAAGGTGCAACCGGCATGCAACAGCCGAATTCCGGCCCACAAATGCGTGCGCTGTCGGCCCGGTCTTTTACAACATGCCACGGGCCGGTTGCCTGGTTCCCATCCTGGGGTCACCCGGCCTGTGGTGCATGCTGTTCGGCTTCGGTGACGGCCGCAATCACCGCATCGGTCGTTCGCTGAACATGCACGCGGATCACCGCGACCGCGCGCGCCGCATCGCGTTCAAGCGCGGCATCCATCAGGGCGCGATGTTCCAGATGGATATCCCGCGTCAGGGCTGTCTGCACGCGCGAGAACCGGCGGTAACGTTCGTGGTGGTGAAACATCATGCCGCGCAGCCGTGCCAGCCACAAGGACCCTGCCGCCGATACCAGCGCCTCGTGAAAGGCCGCGTTCAGCGCCTCCCATGTCGCCATCTGCCCCACACCCTGATCGGCGCTCAGTTCCAGACGCTCCAGCCTGTGGTACGACGTGATTACCCTGTCCTCCCATGCCCTGTCGCCCCGCGGGATCGAGCGGGCCAAGGCCTCGGCCTCCAGCAGCTTGCGCAGATCGCCGATGTCCTGCGCATCGCGGGCCGACATCCGGGCGACGACAAAGCCGCGCTGCCCCTGCAGCGTGACCAGATGATCACCGGCAAGACGCGCCAATGCCTCGCGCAGGGGGCCGGCGCCGATGCCGTATCGCTCTCGCAGCATCTCGATCTTCAGCTTCTGGCCCGGCTGCAGGTTGCCCGCCAGGATGTCTTCGCGCAGCAGCCGGTATCCGCGCCCCGAAAGGGTCTTTTCCATGCTGTCGGCGCCAAGCTCTCTGGTTTCCCCTTCGGCGTTGAACGCTGCATTCTGCATCTGCATCCGGCGATTGCCCCACACTGAAATGTCGGCCGTCAATAGCATGGGGCCGCGCCCTGTGTCGATGATAAATCGATTTTCATGTTGACATGGCAATAATATCGATATTTTGTCGACAACAGGGAAACGAGGTCCGCACAGCGCCGTCAGGCCCCGCGCACTTCTGGGGGATTTGCCATGACCAGCATGTACCGAGACCTGCGCTATCTGCGCGTTCAGGTTGATGATCTTGACACGGCCGCGCGCTTTGCCACCGGAACTTTTGGCCTGCAGCGGGCTGACTGCGAGGATGATTGCGCGCGCTTCCGCTCTGACGCGCGCAACTATGCGCTGTGCTACTCGACCGGCGACGAGGGCGATGCGGTGGCGCTTTCCGTGGCCCGGTCAGAGGATCTGGACGCGGCGGAAAGCCGCCTTGCGGCCCATGCGCCGCGCCGGCTGACCCCGCAGCAGGCGCAGCGCCGTCAGGTCAAGGCCGGGATCAGCGTGGTTTCGCCCAATGGCGTTCTGGTCGAGATCGTCTGGCGCCCGCTGACCTCTGGCTGGCGCTATCACGGGCCGCGCGATGCAGGGATAACCGGGTTTCAGGCGGTGCAGCTGGCCTGCACCGACATTGCCCCCAACGAGGCGTTCTGGACAGAGGCCATCGGCGCCGAGGTATCGGACTGGGCCGGTGACGCAGTATTTCTGCGCATCGATGACGCGCATCACCGCATCGCACTGTACCCCTCTGAGCGCGACGGCATACTGGGTGCGACATGGGCGGTCGAGTCGGTCAACAATGTGATGCAGAACTGGTATTTCCTGCAGGCCTGCCAGCAGCCGATCGTGCACGGGCCGGGCCGGCAGCCCACGTCCGATGCCGTTTTCGTCACCACCAGCGGCCCCGGTGGCATCCACTACAGCTATGCCGCCGAGGTTGCGCATGGCCCGCAAATCTCCCAGCGCGGCCCGCGGCAGTTTCCGGGCGTGGCGCTGTCGCATTGCGCCTGGGGGGCGCCGCCAACCGCGCCGGAATACAGGGGAGAGACAGATCGATGATCGCGTTGAAGGATGTGGTCTATTGCCGCCTTGGTACCCGCGACCTGGCCGGCGCCGAATGGTTTGCCGTCACCATCCTGGGGCTGGAGGTCAGCGAGCGCCGCAAGGGGGCGACCTATTTCAAGTCTGACAACCGCGCACACACCCTGTGCTATGTCGAAGGCGACCCCGCCGACCAGGTGACCGCCTTCGAAATCGGCTCGCCCGCCGAACTGCAGCGCGCCGCCGCCACGCTGGAATCCCTGGGCCATCGCGTGCATTACGGCACATCGCAGGAATGCGATGCCCGCCATGTGCGCGAATTCATCCGCTTTGACGACCCCACCGGCAACGGTATCGAATTCGTCCTGCGCCCCGCCGTTTCGGCACAGCGCTATCACGGCACGCGGGATGCCGGGATCACCGGATTTTCGCATGTCGGCCTGTGCACCACCGATGCCGAGCGGGACGAGCGTTTCTGGACACAGGTGTGCAATGCGCGGGTGTCAGACCGGATCGGCGATGCGCCCCTGATGCGGCTGGGCACGATCCATCATTCGATCGCGCTGTTTCCGTTTCACAAGGCCGGGATACAGCACATCAATCATCAGGTCGCCAGCACCGACGACATCCAGCGCAGCCTGGCCCATGTGCGCGACAACCAGGTCAACATTACCTTCGGGCCGGGCCGTCACCCCACATCATCGGCCCAATTCCTGTATTTCACTGGCCCCGAGGGCATGACCTTCGAATATTCGACCGGCGTCTGCGAGATCCATGACGAACCATTGTGGCGTGACCGGCAGTTTCATTTCGAGCCCAGGGGGTTCTGCCACTGGGGCGCGAAACCCAATATCGCGGCCTTCAGGGACTGACGCATGGAAATTCTTGCCCGCACCGTGCGCATCAGCGCCCGCTCGCTGAGCCGCGCTGGACTGGTGCATGCCTATGGTCACTGCTCGGCCCGGATCGACGCCGACAGCTTTCTGGTCTGCCCGTCGCGCCCGATGGGCCTGATCACCCCCGGCGAGGCCTGTATCCGCGTGCCCGTCGCCGGCACCCTGCCAGAGGGCGTTCTGGGCGAGGTGCGCCTGCATCAGCAGATCTATGCCCGCAGGCCGGATATCGGCGGTGTCGTGCGCTTCATGGGGCCGCATGTGATGGCCTTGGCCGCGCTGGGGCGGCGGCCTGAAATGCGCCACGGCTTCGGCACCTATTTTGCGCCGCGCGTGGGCCTGTGGGACGATATCCAGCTGGTGCGCGATGACGACAAGGCACAGGGCGCCATCGACGCGATGGGCGACAGCGCCGGCCTGCTGATGCGCGGCAATGGCGCGGTCGTTGCGGGTGAAACCCTGCAAGAGGCCACCGCCCTTGCCTTTTATCTGGATGACATGTGCCGGATCGAACTGGCAGCCATGGCAACGGGCGTGGATGCGCCGGTGATCGACCCGCGCGCCGCGCGCGAACGGGCGACGCGTAGCGGGCGCATCTTTGAACGAATGTGGGAACACCTGACCACAGGCGATCCCGAGACGATGATCTGAAAGGACCGACCGTGACCACCTATCTGAACTTCATCGACGGCGCGTTCGTCAAGGGCTCTGCCGACCCGTTCGCCAACCATTTCCCCGCAACCGGCGAGGTGATCGGCGAGGTGTCGGCGGCGGGCCGCGCCGAGGTGGACGCGGCCGTTCACGCCGCCCGGGCAGCCCTGAAAGGGCCCTGGGGCCGCATGCCGCTGGCCGAGCGCGCGGCCTTGCTGCGCAAGGTGGCCGAGGGCATCAACGCCCGCTTCGACGAATTTCTGGCCGCCGAAATCCGCGACACCGGCAAGCCGCGCAGCCTGGCCAGCCATATCGACATCCCGCGGGGGGCTGCCAATTTCACCGTCTTTGCCGACCAGATCACCACCGCCTCGACCGAGGCATTCGAGATGCCGACGCCGGATGGCAAGGGCGCGCTGAACTATGCACTGCGTGTCCCGCGCGGGGTCATCGGCGTGGTATGCCCATGGAACCTGCCGCTGTTGCTGATGACGTGGAAGGTCGCGCCCGCCCTGGCCTGTGGCAATACCGTGGTTGTCAAACCTTCGGAGGAAACCCCGGCCACGGCAACGCTGCTGGGCGAGGTGATGAATGCCGTAGGCATTCCGCCCGGCGTCTACAATGTCGTCCACGGCATGGGGCCGGATGCGGCGGGCGAATTTCTGACCACGCATCCGGGCATCGACGGCATCACCTTTACCGGCGAGACCCGTACCGGCGAGGCGATCATGCGCGCCGCGGCGACCGGGGTGCGGCCCGTCTCGCTGGAACTGGGCGGCAAGAATGCGGGCATCATCTTTGACGATGCCGATCTGGACGCGACGCTTGAAGGGATCGGACGCGCCTGTTTCGCCAATTCCGGCCAGGTGTGCCTGGGCACCGAACGGCTTTACGTACAGCGCGGGATCTTTGACAGGCTGGCCGCAGGGCTGGCGGAAAAGGCGCGGGCCTATCAACTGGGCGATCCGTTCAGCGATGCCACCACCATGGGCCCCGTCATCAGCGCCGAACACCGTGACAAGGTGTTGCGCTATTATGACCAGGCAAAGGCCGAAGGCGCAACGGTGCTGGCCGGTGGCGGCGCGCCCGAGGTCGGCGGCCATGCGGGGGGGTACTGGGTACAGCCCACCATCTGGACGGGCCTGCCCGAAAACAGCCCGGTGGTGCGCAACGAAATCTTCGGACCCTGCACGCATATGACCGCCTTCGACACCGAGGAAGAGGCCATCGCACTGGCCAATGATACGCCCTATGGTCTGGCCACCTCGATCTGGACCACGAATCTGGGCCGCGCCCATCGCACGGCAAAGGCGGTCGATGTAGGGATTTCCTGGATCAATGCCTGGTTCCTGCGTGACCTGCGCACGCCCTTCGGCGGCTCGAAGGCCAGCGGCATCGGCCGCGAAGGCGGGGTTCACTCGCTGGAGTTCTATTCCGAACTTCGCAATGTCTGCATCAAGCTCTGAAAGGGTCATCATGCTTACCGAGGAAGAACGCGCGCGCGCCGTTGACGGCTTGCTGGAAAGCCACCGCACCAAGGTTCAGGGCAGGCGCCCGTCAGAACAGTTCCCGCATATCGAGATCGCCGACAGCTATGCCATCTCGTCTGCCGTGGCGCAGGCCCGGGTCAAGGCGGGGGCGCGGATCATCGGCCACAAGATCGGGCTGACATCAAAGGCCATGCAGGCCGCGTCCAGGATCGACGAGCCCGATTACGGCTATATCTTTGACGATCTGCTGCTGCAGGACGGTGCCAAGGTCAGGTTCGAGGATTACTGCGTGCCCCGCGTCGAACCCGAACTGACCTTTATCCTGAAAGAGCCGCTCAAGGGCCCCAATGTGGGGCTGGTGGATGTGCTGCGCGCAACGGAATGGGTGGTGCCGTCGATCGAGATCATCGACGCCCGGGTAACCGAGCCGCGCAAGATATTCGACACGGTCGCCGACAATGGCGCGGCGGCGGGGCTGGTGCTGGGCGGGCGCCCGGTGCGGCCCACGGATGTCGATCTGCGCTGGGTGGGCGCGATCTTCTGGCGCAATGCCGATATCGAGGAAACCGGCCTCGCCGCCGGCGTACTGGGGCATCCGGCAATGGCGGTGGCCTGGCTGGCCAACAAGCTGGCGCCCTTTGACGTGACCCTGGAACCGGGGCACATGCTGTTGTCAGGGTCGTTCACGCGGCCGGTCTGGGCCAACAAAGGCGACACGCTTCATGCCGATTTCGGCCCGCTTGGGTCGGTCGCTGTCCAGTTTGTGTGAGAAAGCCCATGCAGACCTCGACAAACACGTTCAAGCAGCGCCTGTTGCAGGGCGATACCCTGGATGGGCTGTGGTTCTCGCTGGCCAGCCCCGTGGCGGCCGAAGCCCTGTCGCTGGCCGGATTCGACTGGATGCTGTTCGACACCGAACACGCCCCGGCCGAGATCGCCAGCGTGCAACCCCTGCTGCAGGCCGCGGCGGTGGGCACGGCCTCGGCCGTGGTGCGCCCAGCGTGGAACGACAAGGTACTGATCAAGCGCATTCTCGATATCGGCGCGCAAACCCTGCTGATCCCCTTTGTCGAAACCCCGGCCGAGGCGGCGGCGGCGGTGGCGGCAACACGCTATCCACCCGATGGGGTGCGCGGGGTGGCCGGGTCGACCCGGGCCAGCCGCTATGGCTTTGCCGGCGATTACTTTGCCCGCGCCAATGACGAGATCTGCGTGCTGGTCCAGATAGAGACCCGCAGCGCGATGGAAAACCTGGAAGCCATCGCCATGGTGCCGGGGGTGGACGGGGTATTCATCGGCCCCTCTGACCTTGGCGCCTCGATGGGGCATCTGGGCAATCCGGGCCATGACGCGGTTCAGGCCGCCCTGCAACAGGCGGTGCAACGGCTGGCCGCTGTCAGCAAACCGGCGGGCATTCTGGCCACCAGGGCAGAGGATGCGCTGCGCTATCGCGGCTGGGGCTATGCCTTTGTCGCCGGCGGCACTGACATGGGCCTGCTGACCAGCGGCGCGCGGGCGCTGCGCGCCCGCATGCTGGGGGATGGCGGCGCATGACGGGCAGCCCCCTTTCGGGCAGCGCTTTCACCCTAGCCGGCAAGACTGCCCTGATCACCGGCGGCGCGGCCGGCATTGGCTTGGCAACAGCGCGGCGGTTCATCGAGGCCGGCGCGCGGGTTATCCTGCTGGACCGTTATCCCGCCGCCGTTGGGGGGGCGGCGGCGGATCTGGGCACATCTGCCCTGGCAATCACGGCAGATGTGACCGACGCGGCGCAGGTCGATGCGGCGGTGGACAGGGCACAACAGGCCTTTGGCGGCATCGACATTCTGGTCAACTCTGCCGGCCTGTCCCTGCGCGAGGCGACGCTGGAAACCGATATCGACACCTGGAACCGGGTTGTCGATGTGAACATGACAGCGCTTTTCATCGTCTCGCGCGCCGTGGCGCGGCAGATGCTGGCGGCGGGTCATGGCGGCGCGATCATCAACCTGGCGTCGATCATGGGCCTGTCAGGGGGCAGCCTTTATCCCAATCTTTCCTATCACGCCACCAAGGGCGCGGTGGTCAACATGACCCGCGCGCTGGCCGTGGAATGGGGGGCGCAGGGTATCCGCGTCAACGCGGTGGCGCCCACCTGGGTGCGCACCGCCTTTATCGGTGCCATGGCTGACGACCCTGACCTGATGGCACGCATTGCCGCAACCATGCCGCTGGGCCGTATCGCCGAGGCTGACGAGGTGGCCCTGGCGATCCTGTTTCTGGCCGGGCCGGGCGCGGCCATGATCACCGGCCATACATTGCCGGTGGACGGGGGGTTTCTGGCGCGCTGAACCCCTCGCCCAGAGCCGGCACGGGCAGAACTACCAGAAGCTTTGCGGGTCGATATCGATGGCCAGTCGCACGTTCCTGGGCAGCGGCAGGGCCGCCACCCATTCGGCCAGCGCAGTCTGAAGCGGCGCGGCCTTGGCAGCCTTGACCAGCATCCGCACGCGGTGGCGCCCCCGCACCCGCGCAATCGGCGCCGGCGCGGGGCCAAAGACCTGCGCCCCGATCCGATGCAATGGTTCGGCCCGCATCGCCAGCACGCCGGCATGGTCGAACACCGTCTGCACCTCAGGCCCGGACAGGATGATCCCGGCCAGCCGGCCATAGGGCGGCATGGCCAGCGCGCGGCGCTCGGCGGCCTCGGCCCGCCAGAACCCCTCTTCATCGCCCGAAAGGATGGCGCGAATGACCGGATGGTCGGGCTGATGAGTCTGCAACAGCGCCCTGCCCGGCCGCTCTGCCCGCCCGGCGCGGCCCGCCACCTGCCGGATCAGCTGAAAGCTGCGCTCGCCCGCGCGCAGGTCAGACCCGTGCAGGCCCAGATCGGCATCCACTACCCCCACCAGGGTCAACAGCGGAAAGTTGTGCCCCTTGGCCACCAGTTGCGTACCAATCACGATATCGGCGGCGCCCGCCGCGATCCCCTCGATCTGTTCCTTCAGCGCGCGGGACGAGGCGAAGAGGTCCGAGGACAACACCGCCACGCGCGCCTGTGGGAACAGCGCGCGCGCCTCTTCCTCCAGCCGTTCGACGCCGGGGCCAACCGGGTGCAGCTTGCCCTCGGCCCCGCAGGACGGGCAGGTCTGGGGCACGGGGGCCGTGGCGCCGCACTGGTGGCACATCAGACGCTTGAGAAAGCGATGCTCGACCATGCGCGCATCGCATTGATGGCACTCGATCTGATGCCCACAGGCGCGGCAGATGGTGATCGGCGCATAGCCCCGGCGGTTGAGGAAGAACAGCACCTGCTCCCCCGCCGCCAGCCGCTGCGTTGCTGCCTGTTGCAGCGCCGGCGATATCCAATGGCCAGAGCGCATGTCCTGGCTGCGCATGTCGATGGCCTGCATGTCCGGCAGTTCGGCCACGCCAAAGCGCGCGGGCAAATCCAGGCGCGCGTATTTGCCGGCCTCGGCATTGGCCCAGCTTTCCAGCGAGGGCGTGGCCGAGGCCAGCACCACCTGCGCCCCGCAAAGCGAGGCGCGCAGCACCGCCATGTCGCGCGCGTTGTACAGAACACCATCCTCCTGCTTGTAGGAGGGATCATGTTCTTCATCGACGACGATCAGACCAAGATCGCGATAAGGCAGAAACAGGGCAGACCGCGCACCCACGACCAGCTGGGCGCCCCCTTCGGCCACCATGCGCCACAGCCGGCGCCGTTCGGTCTGTGTGACACCGGAATGCCATTCGGCGGGGCGCGCGCCGAAACGGACCTCGACCCGTTCGATAAAGCCGGCGGTCAGGGCGATCTCGGGCAACAGCACCAGCGCCTGCCGACCGGCGCGCAGGCACCGGGCGACGGCCTCCAGATACACTTCGGTCTTGCCGGACCCGGTGACGCCCTTCAGCAGCGTCACGCCGAAATCGCCGCCCCCCTTGGCCAGCGCCGCCGCCGCCGCGGCCTGATCGGGCGACAGGGCCTTGCCCGCGCGCGCCGGGTCCAGCCGGGGATAGGGCGCATCGCGCGGCGCGGCGCCCTCGATCAGCGCGCCCTGGGCCGCCATCGTATGCACCACGCCGTTGCTGACCCCGGCCGCGCGGGTGATTTCGCCGATGGTCAGCGCCGCGCCGCCAAAATCGCTGAACACCGCCAGCACGCGGGCGCGGGCCTCGGTCATCCGCACGGGCAGATCCGGCCCGGCGCGATAGACCCGGCGCATTGCCTGACCGGCAATCAACCCCGGCGCGCGGGTGGCCAGATACAACATCAGCTCTGGCGGGGTCAGCGTGTAGGCAGCAGCGCGGGACAGAAAGGCGCGCAACTCGTCGCGCAGGGGCGGCACGTCCAGCACGCGTGCCACGCTGCGCAGCTTGTGCACCGGCAGATCGCCCGCCGCATCGCCCCAGATCGCGCCCAGCACCCGGCGCGGGCCCAGCGGCACCTCGACCAGATCACCCGTCCGCGCGCCGCCTTCGGGGGCACGGTAATCCAGCAGCTTGCCCAGCGGCTGGGTGGTCAGCACACCCAGGGGCGTCGCTTCCGGGTAAAAGCTGGGCTCTGGCAAATCCATCATGGCTGGGGGCGAAAGGGCACGGGATAAGGGGTTTCGGGGGCACGGGGCCTAGGGTATGACGGCGCACGGACCCATCCGCAACCCGAAGAGACGCGCCATGAAATTCTTTGTCGATACTGCCGATGTCGATGCCATCCGTGACCTGAATGATCTGGGCATGGTTGATGGTGTCACCACAAACCCCTCGCTGATCCTGAAATCCGGCCGCGACATCATCGAGGTCACGCGCGAGATCTGCGGCATCGTTTCCGGGCCGGTCTCGGCCGAGGTCGTGGCGCTGGAGGCCGACGCCATGATCGCCGAAGGGCGCAAGTTGGCCGAGATCGCACCCAATATCGCCGTCAAGCTGCCCCTGACCTGGGATGGGCTGAAGGCCTGCAAGGTGCTGACGGGCGAAGGCAGGATGGTCAATGTCACGCTGTGCTTCAGCGCCAACCAGGCGCTGCTGGCCGCCAAGGCAGGCGCCAGCTTCATCAGCCCGTTCATTGGCCGGCTGGATGACATCAACCTGGATGGCATGCAGCTGATCGCCGATATCCGCCAGATCTATGACAACTACGGTTTCGAGACCGAGATCCTGGCCGCCTCCATCCGCACGGTGAACCATGTGACCGAGGCCGCAAAGATTGGCGCCGATGTCATGACCGCCCCGCCAGAGGTGATCCGCAAGCTGGCCAGCCACCCGCTGACGGACAAGGGGCTGGAGACCTTTCTGGCCGACTGGCAGAAGACCGGCCAGAAAATCCTGTAACGAAGGGCGGCCGTCTGTTCGGCACCCGCCCACGCCCCGGCCCGCCCCCGGCATCTGGCGGGCGGGGCTGAAGCAGTCAGGATGAACAAAGACAGCTTGCCCGATTCATGAAACCGGGCAAGAATGGCAGGGCTGTAACAAGGAAAGTCCTGCGCATGTCTGGTTTCAGGTCGACTGTTTTCGCTGTTGCTGCCGCAATCTCGATGTTTCTTGCATCGACCGCCGCAGCACAATCACACTATACCATCCGGGTTTGCAACGACGCCAGCTCTGCCGTTCTGCTGGCGATCTCGTATATTCCACTGGGCGACAACCGCTGGCTGAACGAGGGCTGGTTCCGCGTTGATCGCAATGCGTGCCGGGTGATGGGGCGCACGAACAACCGCAACTTCTACATGTATGCCGAGCGGTTGGGCGATGGAAACAGCTACTGGGGCGGCAACAACAACCTGTGCGTCGAATACCCCGGACCGTACCGATTCTACAATGTGAACAGCATGCGCTGCAACAACCGCCAGACATCGGTGGGTTTCCGCGCCTTGCGGGCCAACAGTTTCGGCACGTTCACCTGGCGCCTGACCAACTGATCCGGCGCGCAACACCATCCTGCCCGGTCTTTTCCGGCGCGGAATGCCGGCGTCAGCGGGCGATGCCGTTTTGGGGCGGATCATCGCTGGCGCAAAGGCGGTGATCGTGTATAGTGGTGCCAACAAGAACGACCGTCACGGGAAACGGCATGGCAGGCGCAGGACAGGCAAAAGACCACAGCAAGTTCGAGGAATGGCGCGCACGCATTCTGGCCGATCCCGGCCTGGTGCTGGATGATGCCGAGGTCATGCGCGCTCTGGTCCTGTCAAGCGAGCAGGCGATGGGCGGCAATGTCGTCGATCTGCGCGGCATGGCAATGGAACGGCTGGAAACCCGCATCGACCGGCTGGAGGAAACCCACCGCGCCGTGATTGCGGCGGCGTATGAAAACCTGTCGTCAACCAATCAGATTCACCGCGCCATCCTGAAGATGCTTGATGCGGAACGGTTCGAGGATTTCGTGCTGTCGCTGGGTGGCGAGGTGGCGGAAATCCTGCGCGTCGATCTGTTGCGGCTGGTGCTGGAATCGCCCGGCGAGCAGGACGAGGGAACGCTGGGCCGGCTGAAGGATGTCATGGTCGTGCGCAATCCGGGCTTTGTGGAAGGCTATATGTCGATGGGCCGCACGATGCCCGCGCGCCAGATCGTGCTGCGCCAGGGCGAGCCGGGACCGGGCGCGCCCTATGGCCCGCGCGGGGCCGATCTGCGCTCTGAGGCGCTGCTGCGGCTGGACATGGGCCAGAACCGGTTGCCCGCCATGCTGGTGATGGGGTCAGAAGACCCGCATCGCTTCAAGCCCGGTCAGGGCACCGATCTGCTGGCATTCTTTGCCGGCACGTTCGAACGGGTTCTGCGCCGCTGGCTGTCATGACCGATGCATCGACGGCGGCGGGGCTGGCCATCAGTCCCGCGTTGCGCGATGCGCTGGCGCAATGGCTGTCCGGGCTGTCGGCGCTGCGCGATGCCTCGCCCCATACGATCGCCGCCTATGGCACCGATGTGGCGGGCTTTCTGGATTTCATTGCCCGGCATCAGGGCGGTGCAGCCGGCCTGGCGCAATTGCGCGCGCTGACTCAGTCGGACCTGCGCGCATGGATGGCCCGTGCCCGCGCTGGCGGGCGCAGCGCGCGCTCGGTGGCGCGCAGCCTGTCGGCCGTCAAGAGTTTTGCCCGGTGGCTGGGCGAGCGCGAACCGGATTTCAACCCCGATACGATTCTTGCTGCCCGCGGGCCACGGCATCCGCGCACCCTGCCCCGCCCGCTGGCCCCTGACGAGGCCGAGGCAGTGCTGGATGAAATTGGCAACGACCGGCCCGAAGACTGGCAACGCGCCCGCGACGCAGCGGTGGCCACGCTGATGTACGGCTGTGGCTTGCGGGTGTCCGAGGCGCTGTCCCTGACCGGGCGTGATCGCGCACCGGGCCCCGCGCTGCGCATCATCGGCAAGGGCGGCAAGGAACGGGTCGTCCCGGTGATTCCCGCCGCCGCCCAGGCAGTTGCCCGCTATGCGCAGCTTTGCCCCTATCCCCTGGCAGCGGACGCCCCACTGTTCCGGGGGGCGCGGGGCGGGCCGCTGAACCCACGCCAGGTGGCGCAATCGATGGAACAGGTCCGGCTGCAACTGGGACTGCCGGCCAGCGCCACGCCGCATGCCCTGCGCCATTCCTTTGCCACGCATCTGCTGTCCGCCGGCGGTGACCTGCGCGCGATCCAGGAATTGCTGGGCCATGCGTCGCTGGCGACAACGCAGGTGTATACCGGGGTCGACAGTGACAGGCTGATGGCGGCCTACCGCGCCGCCCACCCGCGTGCGCGGCGCACATCGACCAGCGGTTGACCCTGCGCGCGGTGCAGGGAACAGTGCATATTGCCTGTTGCGCTATGCCAGCAGATCAGAGAAGAAACCGTCATGTTTCAGACGTTGCGCGCTTATTCCGTTCACATGTTCACGGCGACCGGCGCCGTTTTCTCGATGCTGGCGATGCTCGCCGCGGTCGAGGCCCAGTGGAGCCTGATGTTCCTGTGGCTGGTGGTCGCCTTCATCGTCGATGGCATCGACGGGCCACTGGCGCGCCGTTATGATGTCAAGGGCCGCGCGCCCATCATCGATGGCGCCTTGCTGGATCTGATCATCGACTACCTGACCTATGTCTTCATTCCGGCCTTTGCACTGTTCCAGTCCGGCCTGCTGCCGGGATGGACTGGCTGGATTGCCATTGTTCTGATCACCTTTGCCAGCGTACTGTATTTCGCTGACACACGCATGAAGACGCACGATAATTCCTTTTCCGGCTTCCCGGCTTGCTGGAACATGGTGGCGGTTGTGATCTTTGCCACCAGACCTGATTTCTGGATCATTCTGGTGCTGGTCGTGTTGCTGGCGGCGGCCATGTTCCTGCAGGTCAAGTTCATCCATCCGGTGCGCACCGAACGCTGGCGCCTGGTGTCATTGCCGGTGGCGGTGATCTGGACACTGCTGGCCGCCTGGGCCGCCTGGACCGATTTCGACCAGCCAACATGGGTGACCTGGGGATTGATCGCGGCCTCGGTCTATCTGCTGGCTGCGGGCGCGCTGCAACAGGCCACCGAACCCGCCGGCCAAAGCGCCCCGCGCGAGCCGCGCTTCTGGCGTCGCCGCTGAGGCGTCGCCCCTGGTGCCGGGCGGTGCTGCAGGTGCCCGCGCACAAGCGGGCAGCAAGCGAGTAATCAGCGCATGGTCGTGATCGTTGCCTGGCCGCGGCCCTGATCCTGAGTGGCGCGCAACTGATCGCCACGAAGTTCCAGCATCAGGCAATTCGTGCCCGTTTCATGCGTGCCGATCATCAGGTTGCGGCACACGAACCCTTGATGCCATTGCCAGCGCCCCCGCACCGTCTGGCCGCGCCAATCGCCGGTCACCCGACCATCGCTGTGCCAGGTCACATGTCCCGTCCCCTCGAGCACCTGCTGTCTATCAGCAATCCGGGCAAGGAAATCGGCCTCGGTGGCGACCCGGCTCCAGGCATCGGCGGTGGTGGCGCCAAGCAGCAAGACAGTGGCAAAGGCAACAAACAGGCGAAGCATGGTCTTCTCTCCCTTCACGGGCGGCACAAGCCGCGACGACGGTTTCGCTACTTCCAATGCGCAAAGTGGTGAAATCATAGCATCGCGCCACGATTCACGCCACTTTATTGTCTGGTGCCCGTCAGCCACAGCCGGAAACGCGAAAGGCCCGCACAGCGGCGGGCCTTTCCGGAACGATGGGTTTTCGGCTCAACGCTTGGAGAACTGGAAGCTGCGGCGCGCCTTGCGCTTGCCGTATTTCTTGCGTTCCACCACGCGGCTGTCACGGGTCAGGAAGCCGGCAGCCTTCAGCGCCGGGCGCAGCGCCGGCTCATACAGCTGCAACGCCTTTGAAATACCATGCTTGACCGCGCCGGCCTGGCCTGACAGGCCGCCGCCCGTGACGGTGGCCATCACATCGAACTGATCGGTGACGCCGGCCACCTGAAAGGGCTGACGCAGGATCATCTGCAGCACGGGCCGGGCGAAATAGGCATTGATCGCCTTGCCGTTCACCGTGACCTTGCCCGAACCCGGCTTGATCCAGACGCGGGCAACCGCGTCCTTGCGCTTGCCGGTGGCATAGGCGCGACCCAGCGCATCGCGCTGCGGCGTGCGCGCCGGTGCGGCATCGTCCGCGGCACCGGCTGCGGCGCCAGCGGCGGCATTGGTGGCAGCGGCGCCGGCAACGGCATCCTTCAGCGCATCGAGTGTCTTGATCTCTTCAGCCATGATCACGCGCTCCGGGTGTTCTTGGAATTCATCGACCGCAGGTCCAGCACCTCGGGCTGCTGGGCCTCATGCGGATGCTCGGCGCCGGCGTAGACACGCAGGTTGGTCATCTGCTGGCGTGACAGCGGGCCGCCGGGCAGCATGCGCTGGACAGCCTTCATCACCACGCGCTCCGGATGGGCCCCTTCCAGGATCTGGCGCGCGGTGCGCGACTTGATCCCGCCGGGATAGCCGGTGTGCCAGTAATAGGTTTTCTGGTCGCGCTTGCGGCCCGTCATCTGCACCTTGTCGGCATTGATGACGATGATGTTGTCGCCCATGTCCATATGCGGTGTGAAGCTGGGCTTGTGCTTGCCGCGCAGGCGGGCGGCGACGATCGTGGCGAGGCGGCCCAGAACGATGCCTTCGGCATCGATCAGGATCCACTTCTTTTCGATCTCCGCCGGTCTTGCGGTATAGGTTTTCATGTCCGACCCCGGAAGGATGAGAAGATTTGTTTAACGAAACGGCACGCCCCAGCAAGGGACGCAACGGATGGACGGCTTTTACCGGGTTCCATGCGCGGGTCAAGCCCAACACAATCAAAATAAACCATTCTTTTCAGATGGTTAGAAAATAGGTATCATATTACCCCATATATCGCTGCGTTTTTGCCGATCAACGCAGCCGTGGTGGCCGGCTGGGGTCGGTGCCGGGGGCGGCCGGTTGATGGGTGCGCGGTTGCTGCGGGTTGTGCGGCGCGGGGGACAGCGCCAGCCCCACCGCCGAGACAGAGGCCATCGCCCCGGCATCCGGAAAGACCACATCAAGCGCGCCCTCATCCAGCCCGCTGAGCGCCAGCGCCTCGGCCACGGCCCGCGCCATGGCGGCATGGGCCGATGCGGGCACGCCCGCCAGGGCCAGCACCGTGCCGTTGTGCCCGTCGGCCCAATGCGCCTGCGCCAGCACCGCACCCTTCAGTCCCGGCACGCCGGACAGGCGCCGTTCCAGCGCGGGGCGCAGCAGCGCCAGCGCATCGGCCGCCATGTCAGGCGGGGCAAAGCCCAAGGGCCGGGTGCCCGCCATGGTCGGCGCCGCGGCAGTTTGCGCCAGGGTTTCGGCCAGCCAGTGCAGGGCATCGGGGGGCAGCAATGTGGCGTCAGGGCTGTCGGGGTTGACCATCATCGACAGGGCCTGCCCGGACAGCATTCCGGCCAGAACGCGCCCCGGCAGCGCGGCGTAATCCACCGCCTGCCCGGCAAAGCCCGCCAACCGCGCCTCGCTGTCAAAGACCAGTGCCGCGCGCCCCATCTCCAGATCGAACAGTCTGGGCGAAAGCTGGCCGGGCTGTGCCTCTTCTGCCAGCATCAGGAACAGTTCGCTATCGGCCAGCACACCGTAAAAGGCCAGCCGCGCTGCATCATTCTGGGGGGCTGCCTGCATGCGCGCCAGGGCAAGGGCCAGGGGCGTTTGCCCCTGGGCAGGATCGGATGCGCGGTCCGGCGCGGACGATTGATCTTGGCTCATGCGGTGCTCCGGCCCCGTGCCACCACGCCCGGCAGGGCTGGTCGCTTTCGGTGAATGATGACGATAAATTGGCTACAACAACCCGGCAGCATGAGCCATAGTCAAGAGCCCCGGAATTTGCCATGCTCTGGCCACAAAGCACGGCTAGTCAGGATGGCACCGGAGACGAAGCCGGTCATGAAAACCATGACGCAAAAAGCGCGTGAGGCCGCAGCAGATGCTGGAATTCGACAATGTCAGCAAGTCCTTCTGGACCGGGAAAACCCACAAGGTTATCCTGCATGATGCGTCGTTCCGGATCGAACTTGGCCATTCGGTGGGCATTCTGGCACCCAACGGCTCTGGCAAGACAACGATCATCAACATGATGGCAGGGCTGGAAAAACCCGACAACGGGAACATCACCCGCGATTGCCGGGTATCGTTTCCGCTGGGTTTCATGGGGGGGATCAACACCAAGCACAGCGCGACCGAGAACGCGCGCTATATCGCGCGGCTCTACCAGATCGACCCCGACGAGGTAGAGGCATTCTGCCGATGGATGTGCGATATCGGCGATTACTTCGACATGCCGGTAGGAACATACAGCCAGGGGATGCGTTCGCGCTTTGCGTTTTCACTGATGCTGTCGCTGGAATTCGACCTGTATCTGGTCGACGAGGGCATGCCCGCCACCACAGATGTCAAGTTCAACCGCCGCGCCGGCACCATTCTGAAAGAACGGCTTGAACGGGCAACGGTGCTGGTTGTCTCGCACCAGGCTGACACACTGGAGCGGTATTGCCAATCCGCCGCCGTGCTGCAGGACGGCCGCCTGCAGTTTTTCGACACGCTCGAAGAAGCGAAACATGCATATGATTACGAAACCAAAGCCTAGGCGCTTTCGCCTGCTGCTGTCTGATGGCACCGCATCAACGCCGGCCCCCAGTGTGGCCCCTTTGGCGGCCCCTGCGTCGGCTGCGACTCAGGCACCCGCCCAGACACCGCCACAGACACAGTCACCGGCCCAACCGGCGGGCACGGCAGCCGGCAGCCCGGCACCGGCACGGCCGGCGCGCACCGTCACGGTTGTGACCAGACCGCCGGCACCCGCCCGGGCGCAGCCCGGTCAGGCATCAGCGCCGCCACAGACGCAAAAGGCACAGGGCACGGGCACACAGGCCGGCATGACCCCCGCAACCCCGGCCAATACGCCCCCGCCAGGGACCGGCAAAATTGCCGCCAATGCGGGCCTGGCGGATGAGGACGCCGACGACAAAGATGCGGACCAGGCGGAGCGCGCGCGCCTGTTGCGCCAGGCCGAACGTGCGCCGCAGTCCGCATTGCACGACAGGGCCGCTGCGTCTGGCGCCTCAGCCGCCGGCAATCCGTCCGGCAGGCCGGCGGCTGCACAGGCCGCGCCCCACAGCGCCGATGTCGAAGGCGCCGCCAGCACCAACGCCGAGATCGAGGCCATCCGCAGCGAAGGTCTGTCGGCGCGGCAATTGCGTATGGCCATGCGGGTCGCCCAGCGGCACGGGATCAAGGCCACCTCGGGGCTGGAGGCGCTGCGCCTCTTGCGCAAGCGTGGCATCGACCCGTTCGAGCGTTCGGCCCTGCTGGATGCCGTTCAGGGGCAACCCGCACCCACGGCGGCGGCCGCCACCGACCCTGCCAAAAGCGACACCAGCCGCGCGCTGACCACCACCGAACAGCCCCCCCTGCCCCGCACCTTTCGCCAGCCGGCGCCACCGGCACAGGCCGAACCGGATGCCGGTAGCAAGGCAGTGTCGCGCCGCCAGGCCGAGATCGCGAAGATCCAGCGCGATATCGCCAGCCGTCGGCGGCGCCGCTTGGCGCTTCTGGCTGCGCGGCTGATGGTTTTCGTGCTGCTTCCCACATTTCTGGCGGGCTGGTATTTCTACCGCGTCGCCACGCCGCTTTATGCAACGCATACCGATTTCGTCATTCAGCAGGCCGATGCCAGTAACGCCGGCCCGCCGGGCCTGGGCGGTCTGTTTTCGGGCACGGGTCTTGCCACGTCACAGGATTCGGTCACGGTGCAAAGCTACCTGCAATCGCGCGAGGCCATGCGCCGGCTGGATGCCGAGGAAGGCTTCAAGGCGCATTTCCAGGATCCGCGCATCGACCCCTTGCGCCGTCTGGCAATGGATGCCAGCGACGAGGCCGCCTATCGGCTGTACAGCCGCCATGTCCAGATCAGTTATGACCCCACCGAAGGCGTGGTCCGCATGGAGGTCATCGCCGCCGACCCGGAAACCAGCGAACGCTTTGCCCGCGCGCTGATCCGATATGCCGAAGAACAGGTCGACCGGTTGACCCAGCGCCTGCGCGAAAACCAGATGCGCGATGCCCAGGCCAGTTTCGAACGCGCCGAAGAACGCACCGTCGAGGCCCAGATGCGGGTGCTGGAGATGCAGGAACGGTTCCAGGTGCTGTCAAGCGAGGTCGAGGTGTCGTTGCTGACCCAGCAGATCACCACGCTGGAGGGGCAGTTGAACCAGGAGCGCCTGTCACTGGAGGATCTGCTGGCAAACCCGCGCCCGAACGCCGCGCGTGTCGCCCAGGCCGAACGCCGCATCGCCGCGCTTGAGGGGCAGGTGACCGCGCTGCGCGGATCGCTGACCCAGGGCGGCGCCGGCAGTGCCTCGCTGGCGCGGGTCCAGCGAGAGATGATCATGGCCGAGGCTGACGTGCAGACCCGGCAATTGTTGCTGGCGCAATCGCTGCAACAGCTTGAGGCCGCGCGGATCGAGGCGGCGCGGCAGGTGCGCTATCTGTCGATGGGGGTCAGCCCGATTGCCCCGGACGAAGCAACCTATCCGCGCCGGTTCGAAAACACGGCGCTGGCGTTTCTGATCTTTGCCGGGGTGTATCTGATGATCTCGATGACTGTGTCGATCTTGCGCGAACAGGTCACGTCTTGATCGCCCGCTGAAGCGGCAAGAACGGCTGCGCAACAGGCCGGGCCACGCCGTGGTCCGGCCTGTCTGAATCAGCAGGCCAGCCTTGCCGGCGGTATTTTCTGTGACTGAAAAACAGGCAACTGCCGATCTGACGGTGTCGAATTGTCCCGCATCGACTTGACCAATCCCGGATTGGTGTGGTTACTCGCCCACACCAGACGACGGGGCAAAGGGGATCGCGGTGACCGTGCAGACCGGAGATCAGCTTGAAAAGCTGTATCTTTGCTACACCAAGGCGCAACTGGATGCGCAATACGATCAGCAGACACTGGTGCCGGACGCCGCCGCCTACATGCGCCGCTGGCGCGCCAGAAGCGATGCGTTCATCGCCAGCCATCCGCCCAGAACGCTGAAATACGGCGCCGGCGCACAGGAATCGCTGGATCTGTACGGCGCCACCCCCGGTGCCCCCCTTCACATGCACGTGCATGGCGGCGCCTGGCGGGCACTGGGCAGGCAGGACGCAGGCTTTGCCGCGCGCGGCCTGGGTGCGGGCGGCTCCGCCGTGGCAGTGCTGGATTTCGACCTGACACCGGCTGTGCCGCTGGCCAGGATGGTTGCCCAGGTGCGCATGGCCTTTCTCTGGTTGCGGGCCCAGGCTGGCCAGTTGACCGGCAGCGCGGCGCCCGTGTCGGTTTCGGGCCATTCCTCGGGGGCGCATCTGGCGGCCTGCCTGCTGGATCGCGCATGGTGGGCCGATGCCGGCCTGACCGCCGCCGATTTCGGCCCGGTACTGCTGGCCAGTGGCTGCTATGACCTGCATCCCGTGCGGCTGTCCGCGCGCAACACCTATCTGCACCTGACCCCGGAAGAGGCCCACAGGCTGAGCCCCCTGCACCATCTGCCTGCCGACCTGCCCCCGCTGGCCTTGTTCTGGGGCGCGGGCGAACTGGCCGAGTTCCGCCGCCAGTCAACGGCGCTGGCCGGCGCGCTGCTGCAGCAGGGCGCGGCCCATCAGGCGACCGAATTGCCAGCGCTGAATCACTTCGAGATCTATGATTGTTTCCACGACCCGGCCTCGGCGATCTGCCGGGCCGCACAGGCGATGCCGTCAGGTCAAACCCATGCGCCGCAGACCGCGCGGCGCCAATCCAGCAAGGAGAGACTGTCATGAAACATCTTGCCGCCATAGCCCTTGGTGCCTGCATCTCGGCCGGGGCCGCCCAGGCCCAGCAAGGCCCCGTCGCCATCGGCACGCTGCCGCAGGGCTCGCTGGGGTATGCCATTGCCGCCGGTATCGCGCAGGTCGCCGGCGAAGAAGCGGGCGTGATGCTGCGCGCGGTCGGTCAGGGCGGATCGTCGGTGACGATCCCGGCGCTGAACCGTGGCGAGATCGCCTTTGCCACCTCAAATACCTTCGAGGCGGTGTTCGCCACGCAGGGTACCGGCAACTTCCCCGATCAGCCCAATGCCAATGTGCGCGTCGCAGCCTGGATGCAGCCGTTCATGGTGGGCGTCATGGTGCCCGCCGACAGTGACTATCGCAGCCTGGCCGACCTGCGCGGCGCGCCTTTTGCCACCGGCTATGCGCGGCAGACACTGGTTGCGGTGATGCAGGACGCCGTGTTCGAGGCGCATGACCTTTCGGCAGACGATTTCGACGGCGTGCCGGTGTCGAACTTCACCGAGGGCGCGCGGCTGCTGGCGCAGGGCGATCTGGCCGCCGTGCTGCTGTCACCGGGTTCTGGCGTGGTACGCCAGACCCATGCCCAGCGTCCGGTACGCTTTCTGACCGTGGTCGAAAACGACGCCGCCGCCGATGCGCTGGCGGCTGCGCTGCCCGGTGCCTATCCGATCGAGGTTGCCCCAAGCGAGCGCATGCCCGAGATCGCCGATCCCGTTACCCTGCTGGGCTATCAGTATGCCTTGCTGACCCATGCCGATGCCGACGAGGAAATGGTATATCAGGTCGTGCGCGCGCTGCATGAAAGCCAGCCCGCCCTGGCCGAGGCGCATGGCTCGTTCAACGGGTTCCGCCCTGCCGACATGGCCACCGCCATCGAGGGGGCCGAGTTTCACCCGGGCGCCATCCGGTTCTATCGTGAAGCGGGTATCTGGCCGGAATGATGCAGACTGACGGCAGCCCGGCCGGCACCCTGCCGGCCCGCATCGCCCCGGCGCTGACAGCGCTGGCGGCGGTGCTGAGCATCGTGACCGTACTGCTGGCACTGGCGTGGTCACTGGGCCTGCACCAGCGGCTGCGCCTGTCGCTGTATACCGAGCAGTTCCTGGTCTCGGTGCTGGGGCTTGCCGTGGCGCATGCCTTTCTGACGGTGCGCAGCCGGCATCTGCCTGTCCGGCTGGCGCTGCCCGCCGATCTGGCGCTGGCGGCCTGTGCGCTGATGGGCGGGGGGTGGCTGGCAATCCACTATCCGCAGATCGCCTTTACTGCCGCGGTTGACCCGTCGGCGGCCATCGTGCCGGCGCTGGCGCTGATCGTCACGCTGTTGCTGGCGCTCTTGCGGGTGGCGGGCTGGCCGCTGACCATCATCGTGCTGGCCTTTTGCGCTTATGGGCTATGGGGTTCGAACCTGTCTGGCCAGTTTCAGGCCCTGCCCATTTCGCCCGAACGGCTGGCGGTGCAACTGAGCCTCGATACCGGCGGCATTCTGGGCATGCCGCTGGGTGTGGCGGCGACCATCGTGGTGGTCTTCGTGGTCTTTGGGCGGTTGCTGGATCATCTGGGCGGCGCCACCTTTTTCACCGATCTGGCCAGCGCGCTGATGGGCCGTTTCCGGGGCGGGTCGGCCAAGATATCGATCCTGTCCTCGGCCGCCTTCGGGTCGATTTCGGGCAGTGCGGTATCAAATGTGGCCACCACCGGTGTGGTGACCATTCCGCTTATGCAGCGGGGCGGCTTTCGAAAGGATGCGGCGGCGGGCATCGAATCGGTGGCATCGACGGGCGGTCAACTGGCGCCGCCGGTGATGGGGGCCGCGGCCTTTCTGATGGCCGAGTTTCTGGATATTCCCTATGCCCAGGTCGTCATTGCCGCCCTTGTGCCCGCGCTGCTGTATTATGTGGCCATCTTCGTGCTGGTCGATCTGACCGCCGCGCGCGATGGCATCCGCGGCGTGGATGGCACCGAACGCCCCGACGCCTGGTCAACCCTGATTGCGGGCTGGCCATTCCTGCTGCCCTTTGTCGCCCTGGTCTACGGGCTGTTCGCGCTGAACCTGCAGGCACAGGCCGCCGGAATCCTGGCCGCCGTGGTGCTGCTGGTGGCGGCACCGCTGGCCCGCGCATCACGCGGGCGGTTCGGCCCGCGCGCCCTGGTTGCCACGCTGGCATCAAGCGGCAGCGCGCTGTCGCAGATCATCATCATCACCGCCGCCGCCGGCATCGTGATCGGCGTGATGAACGAAACCGGTCTGGGCTTTGGGCTGACCGCCTTTCTGACACGCTTTGCCAGCGACGAGGTCTTGCTGCTGATCGTCATGGCCGCGCTGCTGTCGATCGTGCTGGGCATGGGCATGCCCACCATCGCCGTCTATGTCTTGCTGGCCACGCTGATTGCCCCGGCGCTGACGCGGCTGGGCATCGACCAGACGGCGGCGCATCTGTTCGTGCTGTATTTCGGCATGATGAGCATGATCACCCCACCCATCGCCATCGCCGCGTTTGCCGCTGCCAGCATCAGCGGCGCCGACCCCATGCGCACTGCCTTTCAGGCAATGAAATTCGGCTGGCCGGCCTATGTGCTGCCCTTTGCCTTTGTGCTGAACCCCGCGCTGATCCTGCGCGACGGGGCGCTGGCGGCGATCCTGCCGGTGGCGGGCGCAGTGGTGGCAGTACTGGCGGTCTCGGCCGCGATGATCGGGCATTTCCGCCGCCCGCTGGGCCTGCCCCTGCGGGTGCTGCTGGCGGTGGCAGGCATGGCTGCCCTGTTCTGGCCGGCGTTTCTATAAGGGGGGAGGCCGTGAACTCGTCCCCGATCCTGGACGCACAATCGCTGGCGCAGGCCCTGCTGGGCCGCATCCGCGCCGGCGATTGCGTGTCCGGCGACCGGCTGCTGCCGGAACGCGAACTGGCCGTTCGGTTGGGCGTGTCACGCGCGCGGCTGCGCGCGGCGCTGGCCGGCATGGAGCGCGACGGGCTGGTTTTTCGCCGTCAGGGACAGGGCACCTTCGTGCGCCCGCCCCCCGCCGCGGAAAGCAACCAGTTCCGCCAGCTTTCCAACCGGGTCACGGCGCGCGAGGTGATGGAGGCGCGCCTGTTGCTTGAACCCGCGCTGGTCACGCGTGCCACCGCGCGCGCCACGGCTGATGATCTGACGCTGCTGCGGCGCCTGGCCCAGAACTCGCAAGAGGCCACGACAGCGGCAGCCTATGAGCATGCCGACGATGTCTTTCACTTCAAGCTGGCCGAAATCGCCGGCAATCTGGTGCTGCAGATGCTGTTCGAGGGGGTCAGCGCCGTACGGCGTCAGGGGGCCTGGTCAGAGCATCGCCAACAGTACTGGAGCGTGCAGAAAGCCCGCCTGCTGGCCGGGCAGCATTTGGCGATCTGCGACCTGATGGCCGCGGGTGCTGCGGAACAGGCGGCGGCGTTGATGCACAGGCACCTGCAAACCTCGGCCGATCTGTTCGAGGTACCGCTTTAGCAGTGTCACCGCTAGCGCCGGCGGCGACACCGGCGCCCCTGGTCTGCCGCGCCCTAGATTCGCCCGCCCAGAATCCGGCCCAGCCCATGCCATGCCGCCGCGCCAAGGCGCAGCGAGGCGCCGCGCGCG
Organism: Pararhodobacter sp.; assembly: GCA_020832805.1. Classification (GTDB taxonomy): domain Bacteria; phylum Pseudomonadota; class Alphaproteobacteria; order Rhodobacterales; family Rhodobacteraceae; genus Pararhodobacter. The sequence continues at coordinate 11,550 of JAFIED010000083.1, read as the reverse complement.
CTGCGCCACGGGTCCGGCGCAGGGCTGGCCAGCGGGGGCAGCGCATCGGTGCCCGACTGCGCCAGAAAGCCCAGTGCCGCCCGCGCCAGCGCAGCGCCCAGCACGGTGCCGGGCGCGATGCCGCGCCCGTTATAGCCCGTCATCCCAAAGGCACCGGGTCCTGGCTGCCATAGTCTGGGCAGGGCATCTGGCGTAGTGCCGATATGGCCGAACCAGGCGTGGCGAAATTGCAGACCCGCCAGAGCGGGATAAAGCCGCGCCATGCGGCGCATGGCCCAGGCCCGGTGAACGCCCGCATCCGCCGTGCCCAGCGTGCCGACCGAACCGATGATGAACCGGCCCGCCGCGTCCAGCCGGAACGAGGTCAGCACCTTTGCCGTGTCCCATGCCCCCGCGCCGCCCGGCAGCACCTGCGCGCGCAGATCGGCCGGCAACGGATCGGTGGCAAAGTTGAAATAGGGCAGCATCGACAAAGCCTTTGCCGGTGGCGCGGCCGGACCTGTGCCATAGGCATTGCCCGCCCAGATCACCGCGGGCGCCGTGACCATGCCGCCCGGCGTATCCAGATGCCACAACGCCCCGTCATGGCGTGCCGCGCGCACCGGGGTCTGGCCATGCACCCGCGTCCCCGCTGCCAGCGCCGCGCGCGCCAGCCCGCGCGCATAGGCCAGCGGCTGTACGGTGCCCGCGCGCGGATCGAACAGCGCGCCGCAAAAGGCGGATGATCCGGTGCGGGCATGCGTTGCCTCGGCGTTCAGCAATTCGACTGCCACGCCCCGTGCCTGCCATTGCGCCGCACGCGCGCGCAGCGCGGTCAGCCCTGCCGTGCCTTGCGCGCAATGCACCGTGCCGGCAGGCGTCGCCTCACAGTCGATACCGTGGCGCGCGATGATATCCCACACGGCGCCCGGCGCCTGCGCCAGCATAGCCGATAGCGGATGCGCCCCCGCGCCGGGCGCCAGCGGGGCCAGGCGCCGCTCCATTTCCGCGGGCATCAGCCACAGGCCGCCATTGACCAGCCCCACATTGCGCCCCGATCCGCCTGCGCCGATGCCGGACGCCTCGAGCACCGCAACCCGCGCGCCCGCCTCGGCCGCGAGCAACGCAGCGGAAAGGCCGGTATAACCCGCCCCCACCACCGCCAGATCGACGGCCAGACCCTGCGCCAGCGGCGGCGTGTCCGGCGCGGGTGGCGCAGTTTCGGCCCATAGGCCCGGATGATCCAGCATGTGGCGCGGGGCGGTCTGCATGGCTGACACCCTGTGGCGCGGCGGGCGGCGGGGTCAAGCCCTGCCGGCCCTGCCGATGCGTTCAGAAAACCGCATGATCGCCCCGATCCACCGACACCTCGCCGCGCAGCATCCGGGCGTGAAAATCGCGCAATGTCTCGGTGCCGGTCTCGGGCGTGGCATCGGCGTCATAGCGGCCGGTCTCGGGGTTAAGAAGCAGCATCGATTCGGTGGCGTAATAGCGCCCTATACGCGCCAGTTCCGCCTTGTCGCGCAAGCCTGGCACCACGATGCCGGCCAACGACAGTGCCCCGATGATTGCCCCCATCGTGGCCACAGGCACACGGGTATAGCGCGGCGGCCGGCCGGTCAGATCGAACAGCCATTCACCGATCTGCAGGGGCGTGATGGCCGGGCCGGGGCCGCCGATGGGCAGGATCCGGTCATGGCGCGCGGGATCGGTCAGGCAATCGGCAAGATACGCCCCCAGATCGGCGTCCGAGATCGGCTTGCACGCCGTCAGCCGCCCATCGCCGAACAGCAGATAGGGTTTGCCCGCGCGCACCCGTTCCACCTGCCCGGAAAGCGACTTGAAGAACGCGGTCGGCCGCACGATCGAAAAGCCCAGGCCAGAGTCGATCAGCGCGCGTTCAAAGGCCAGTTTTGCCTGCTGAAAGGCCAGAACGGGCTTTTGCACGCAGATCGCCGACAGCAGCACGAAATGCCGCACACCTGCCCGTTGCGCGGCGCCCAGCACCGCCATATGCGCGCCATGGTCGATGGCCCAGGCATCGGCGGGCGCCCCGGTGCGCGAGGCCAGGCAGGAAACCACGGCATCGAATGCTTCGCCCCGGAAACCATCACGCGCCAGGCTGGCCGGATCGGTGACGGTGCCCAGGCGCAGCGCAACCTGCGGCGGCAGGCCCGGCGGCGCCCCCCCGCCCGCACGCGGGCGCAGGAAACAGACCACCTCATGGCCGCGCGCCACCAGCGCCGCCGCCGTGGCCTGACCGATGGTGCCGGTTGCGCCCAGCAACAGAACGCGCCGGGGGGGCTGTTCGGGGGCGGGGCGTTTCAGGGGATCGGCCATCATGCCTGCTCAGCTTTCGGTGCAGACCACCAGGATGCGCGCATCCTGCCCGTTGCCCGCTGCATAAAGATGCCCCTGGGCACTGTCGAAATACACGCTTTCGCCCGCACGCAGCGTGACGGGGTCGCGCCCTTCGGCATGGACCGTTACCACACCCTGCAGAACGATCAGGAATTCCTGCCCCGGATGCCGCACGAAATCGTCGAACGGCAGCGGATGATCGGCGCGCAGGGTCCCCAGCATGGGTGTCATTGCCTTGTTCCGGATCTCGGAAAACAGCATCTCGTAGACATAGCTGCCGGTTTCCTGGCGGCGAAACTCGCCCAACCGTGCGACGGCAAAACTGCCGGGCGCATAGCTTTCACCCTCGCTGGCAAAGAATTCGGCCATGTCCACGCCGATGCCGCGTGCCAGTTGGAGCATGCGGTCATAGGTCAGCGCCATGACGCCGCGCTCTGCCTTGGAAATGGTCGAGATCGCCACGCCGGATCGTTCGGCCAGTTGCGCCAGGGTCCACCCCCGCGCCCGGCGCAAGTCCCGCAGGCGGCGGCCGAAATCCTGCCGGTCCCTTTCGGCATTGTCGGATTGCTCGGGGGTGGCGGGTGCGGGGGCCGGGGCAAGGTTCTGCATGGCACGATCCTAGTCGCCCGCCCGCACCGCGCCAACCGTTTTCCGAAAAGAAAAGCTCTTTTCGTATCGGAAAACCGCTGCTAGGCTGTCGTCACGGATTTGTCAGGACAGGTGAAGACTCAGGTGTCGGACAGGCAGGAAAGCTGGCAGGTGGTGGTTATTGGCGGCGGCATGGCCGGGGCCTCGGTGGCGGCAGAGCTGGCGGGCCTTGGCGCGCAGGTGCTGCTGCTGGAGCGCGAGACACAGCCGGGGTATCACACCACCGGGCGGTCTGCGGCGCTGTACACCGTGGCCTATGGCCCGCCCGTGATCCGCGCGCTGTCACGCGCATCAGGCGTCACCTTCAAGGCACCCGGCGACAGCCAGCGCCCGCATCCGCTGCTGCGGCCGCGCGGCGCGGTGTTTCTGGCGCGTGCCGATCAGCGTGACGCGCTGGACAGGCTGGCACACGAACTGGGTGATGCTGTGGCGCCCTTGGCAACGGCACGGGCGCAGGACATGTTGCCGTTGCTGCGTAGCGGCTATCTGGCCGGCGCCCTGATCGACCACGGCGCGGCCGATATCGATGTCGAGGCGTTGTTGCGCCAGTACTTGCGGCAATTGTCCGCCGCCGGCGGCACCATGCGTTGCGGCGCCATGGTCACGGGATTGTCGCGCGAGGGGGGCAGCTGGCGCATCGCGCTGCCTGATGGCGATCTGCGCGCCGAAATCGTGGTCAACGCCGCTGGCGCCTGGGCCGACCATCTGGCCGCCATGGCCGGGGTGGCCGGTATCGGCCTGATGCCGAAGCGGCGCACCGCCGCGCTGGTTTCCCCGCCCGAAGGGATGCAACCGGATGCCTGGCCAATGGCGGTTGATGTGGACGAACAGTTCTACATCAAGCCGGATGCCGGCAAGCTGCTGGTCTCGCCCGCCGATGAAACCCTGTCAGACCCCTGCGATGCCCAACCCGAGGAACTGGATGTGGCCATTGGCATTGACCGCGTGCAACAGGCCTTTGACCTGCCGGTGCGCCGGATAGACCACAAATGGGCGGGCTTGCGCAGCTTTGTCGCCGACAAATGCCCCGTGGCCGGCCAAGCCCCGGATGCACCGGGATTCTTCTGGCTGGCCGGCCAGGGAGGCTATGGCATTCAAAGCGCGCCCGCGCTGGCGCGCTGGACGGCGGCGGCAGTACTGGGCCGGCCAGCGCCGACGGATATTCAGGATGAAGGGGTCACCGCAGCGGCCTTGTCACCGTCAAGACAGGCGCTGACAGCATGATGCAGCTCATCCCGATCCTGGCGATTGTGCTGTTGGCTTCGGGCATGGCGATCGCCTATGTGATCGGGGGCGCGGCGGTGCTGGGGTTTGTCGCCACCGATCGCACGCGCCATCTGGCAGTGCTGCCACAGCAGATATTCTCGCGCATCGATGTCTTTGCGCTGATGGCGATGCCGCTGTTCATTCTGGCGGGCGAGATCATGAACCGGGGCGGTGTGACCCGGGTGCTGATCAATCTGGCCATGGCGATCGTCGGGCGCATTCGCGGTGGGCTGGGCCATGTGAACATCATGACCAGTGTGTTCTTTGCCGGGATTTCCGGCTCGGCCGTGGCCGATTCCGCCGCGCTGTCGAATACCCTGGTCCCGGCCATGCGCGAACGCGGCTATTCGCTGGCCTATGCCGGGGCGATCACGGCCGCCTCGTCGATCATCGGGCCCATCGTGCCGCCCTCGATCATCATGATCTTTTACGGCGCCATCATGGGGACATCGGTGACGGCGCTGTTCATCGCCGGGATCGTGCCCGGCCTGCTGCTGGCCGGGGCCCTGTTTGCCGCCAATGCCTGGTTCGCCTGGCGCGATGACCACCCACGCCTGACGCGCGCCGAACTGCCGCAATTCCTGCCGACACTGGGCCGCGCATTGCCGGCGCTGTCGATACCGGCAATCATTCTGGGCGGGATCGTCTTTGGCCTGATGACCCCGACCGAGGCCGCGGGCGTGGCGGTGATCGCCGCCGTCGGGGCCGGCGTGTTCTATGAGGGCATCCGGATGACCGATCTGGCCGAGGCGCTGAAACGCACGGCCGTCCTTTCCGGCGCGATCTTCATGCTGATCGCCTCGGTGGCCGCGCTGGGCCATCTGGCCGCGCTGGAACGGGTGCCAGAGGGCATTGCCGCCTGGGTCCGCGAGATGGGCCTTGGACCGGCGCAGTACATGCTGCTGATGATGGCGATCCTGATCATCGCCGGCATGATCCTGGATACGGCAGTGGCGCTGTTCCTGCTGGTCCCGCTGCTGGCGCCGGTGGCCTTGGCGCATGGGGCCGACCCGGTGCATCTGGGCATCGTGATCTGCTTCAACATCTGCATCGGGCTGATCTCGCCGCCGCTGGGTGGATGCCTGCTGATGGTCACGGCCGTGACCGGGCTGAACTACTGGACCCTGGCGCGGGCGGTGATGCCCTTCTTCATCCTGCAGATCGGGGTGCTGGCGGTGCTGGTGATGGTGCCGGAAATCACTTTGTGGCTGCCACGGCAGCTGGGCTATGTCGGGGGCGGCTAGAACCCGGGAAAATCGAACGACGCAACAGGAAAAGGGGTAAGACACATGAGCTATCACAATCTGAAAGTCGCGGCACTGGCCGGTGCGCTGGCCAGTGCACTGGCGCTGCCCGGCGCGGCACTGGCGCAGGTCTCGATCGCGCTGGACAGCCCGCCCGACCTGCAGGGCTCTGGCAGCTATGTCTGGGCGCATGCCTTTGCCACCCATCTGAACGAGAACGGGATCGAGGCGCAGGAATTCCAGCGCGGCGCATTGGGTGGCGATGACGAGGTGTTCGATCAGGTCAGCCAGGGCCTGCTGGAACTGGGCATGGCGCCCCTGCCCATCGTTGCCTCGATCGACACGCTGATCTTCGGTCTGCGCCTGCCCTATTTCTTTGCCGATATGGCCGAGGTCGACATGGCCCTGCTGGATGGCGGCATGCTGGAACGAATGAACGCCGCGCTGACCCCGTCAGGGGTGCGTGTGCTGGATGTGACCGTCGTCGGCGCGGCAACCGGCATCTTCAACACGCGCCGCCCCATCAACCGCATGGCCGACATGGCCGGGCTGCGCATGCGCGCGCTGGATGAAAGCCAGATCGCCCTGTTTCAGGCCTGGGGTGCGGCCGGCACCATCGTCAACTGGGCCGAGGTGCCCAACGCGCTGCAGACCGGGGTGGCCGATGGCTATCTGAACCCGGCCTTTGTGCCGCTGCTGTTCGGCCATACCGAGTTCATTCGGCATTTCACCGACGCTGCCATAGCCCCCTCGCTGCGCATCGTCATCGCATCAGAGGATTGGTATCAGGACCTCGGCGAGGCCGACCGCGCCACAGTCGATGCGGCGGTCGAGGTGGCGCGCGCAGCCAACCGTGACTGGCTGCCCACGCAGGAGGGCGTGCTTGATCAGTTGCGCGAGGCCAATGTCGCCGTGGTCGAGCTGGATGATGATGCGCGGGCCGAATTCTTCGAGGCGTCAATGGCGACCTATGACCAGATCGTCACGCCCGAGCAACTGGCGCTCTGGACTGCGGCCGTAGGGCGCTGAGACCATGCGCCGGCTTGCCCTTGGCCTTGACCGTGTATCGGCCACACTGAACACCCTCGCCCTTTGGGCTGCGGTGCTGGCGGTGCTGGTGATGGTCTTTGCCGCGGGCTGGCAGGTGGTGGCGCGTTATGTCTTTCTGGCACCGCCCGTCTGGACCGAGGAACTGGCCCGCCGGGCCATGGTCTGGGCGGGCATGCTGGGCGCATCTGCGGCGTTCCGGGCCGGGATGAACCCGGCCCTGTTCCCGCAGGCGCTGGATATTCGCGGCCTGACCGGCAAGGCGCTGGCCCTGTTGCGTGCGGCGGGCGCGATGATCTTTGTTGCGCCGGTGATCTGGTTCTCGCTCTACGGGCCCAACATGAACATGGCGCGGGGGTTTCTGGGCCGCTCGCTGGACCGTACGGCCGAGATGATCCCGGTGTCGATGATCTGGTTTACCGCCGCCGTGCCGCTGGCCTTTGCGCTGATCGCGCTGCATGTCCTGGCCGATCTGGCCATGCGGCTGACCGAGCCTGCGCGCGACACGAACGGCTCGTCGGTGTGAGCGGGTGCCGCGCATGCACGGAAAGGCTTTTGGAAAAGCCTTTCAAAAGGCGCGAAGAGCGCCTTTTGCCCCTCCCCCACCCCTGACACAGCAAGGGAAGACCCATGAAGCTTTTCATCGCCTCGCTGGCGACCGAAACCAACACCTTTTCGCCGCTGCCAACCGGCATGGCAGGTTTCCGCGAGGGCGGGCTCTACCACGGTGACGCCACGCGCCACCCGGTCAGCTACTGGACCGGCGCGCTGCATCTGTGGCGCCACGAGGCCGAAGCGCGCGACTGGCAGGTGGTGGAAAGCCTGGCCACCTTTGCCCAGCCCGCCGGGCCGACGGTGCGCAAGGTCTATGAAGACCTGCGCGACGAAATACTGGCCGATCTGCGCAGCGCCATGCGGGTGGACATGGTTCTGCTGGGCCTGCATGGCGCGATGATCGCCGATGGTTATGAGGACTGCGAAGGCGACCTGATCGCCCGCATCCGCGAGATTGCGCCGGATGCACAGATCGGCGGCCTGCTGGACCCGCATTGCCATCTGACCGAGACCATGCTGGAAAAGGCCACCGCGCTGATCTGCTTCAAGGAATATCCCCATATCGATATCGAGGCACGGGCGGGCGAGTTGTTTGCGCTGATCGCGGACGCCGCCGAGGGACGCTGCAGCCCGGTGATGCGTGATTTCGACTGCCGCATCATCATGGGCATGCCCACGCCCGAGGGGGCGATGCGCGCCTATGTCGATGCCATGATCGCGCGCGAGGCCGAACCGGGTGTGCTGTCGCTGTCACTGGCGCATGGCTTTCCCTGGGGCGACCATCCGCGTACCGGCGCGCGGGCGCTGGCCATTACCGATGGCGATGCCGCACTGGCCGAGCGCATGGCGCGCGAACTGGGCGAAAAACTGTTCGCCGAGCGCAAGGCGATTTTCCAGCCGGTGCATGACATTCTCACCGCCCTGGACATGGCCAGCGCCGTGCCGGCCGGCCCTGTGGTGCTGGCCGACATGTCAGACAACGCAGGCGGCGGCGCCCCTTCGGACGCCACCTTCCTGCTGCGTGCGATGCTGGAGCGCGGCATGGATGACTTTGCCACCGGCATCTTCTGGGACCCGGTTGCCGTGCGCATCTGTTCGGAAGCCGGCGAGGGCGCGCGGCTGCCCCTGCGCCTGGGCGGCAAATGCGGCCCCATGTCGGGCGACCCGCTGGACCTGGAAGTCACGGTGAGGCGTATCGCAACCGGCCTGACGCAGCGCTTCGGGCGGCTGCCGCAGGGGCTGGGCACGGCGATCTGGCTGTCAACCGGGCCGAAGGGAACCATTGATATCGTGGTCAATGACAACCGCACCCAGACCTTTCACCCCGAAGCCTTTACCGGGCTGGGCATCGACCTGACGGCGCGCCGCTATGTCTGCGTGAAATCGTCAAACCACTATCGCGCGGGCTTTGCGCCGATTGCCACGCAGATCGTACCGGTCGCCGCCCCCGGCGCGATCACCCCGGATTTCACCGCCATCCCCTATACAAGGCGCGCCCCCAACTACTGGCCCAAGATCGAGGATCCTTTCGCATGACCAACCCGCTGATTGCCGCCCGCGATGCCTTTGCCGCGCAGATGCCAGAGGCGCGCGAAACCCTGAACGGGCGCGACTGGGGTGTGATCGACACCGGCGGCGGCGGCGCGGCGCTGGTACTCATTCCCGGCACGCTGGGCCGGGCCGATATCTTCTGGCAGCAGATCACCGCGCTGGCCCCCCGCCTGCGGGTGATCGCGGTCAGCTATCCGGCATCCGGCGGTATTGCCGATTGGGCAGAGGATATATGCGCCTTGCTGGATGCGCGCGGGATCGCCGATGCGGCGGTGCTGGGCTCGTCGCTGGGCGGGTATCTGGCGCAGTTTCTGGCAGGTACACACGCCGCACGCGTCAACCACCTGTTTGCCGCCAACACGCTGCACACGGTGCAGGGCATTGCCAAGCGTCAGCCCTATGCGCAGGATCTGGACAACGGCCCCATCGAAGTGCTGCGCGCGGGCTTCCTGGACGCGATGCGGGCCTGGGGACAGGCGCAGCCGGATCAGGCCGATCTGGTCGATTTCCTGATGGCCGAGGTCGGCGGCCGCATCCCCGAGGGCGAGATGCGCGCCCGGCTGAACGCGCTCAAACGCGGGCCGGAACTGCCACCCGCCCCGCAACCGGCGGCAGCCCTGACCGTGATTGACGCCATGGACGACCCGCTGCTTGCGCCCGAGATCCGTGCGGCGGTGCGCGCCCGGCTGCCCGGCGCCACGGGCTTTCGGTTCCGCTGGGGCGGGCATTTTCCCTATGTCCTGCGCCCGGAACTGTACAGCAATCTGATCTGCGCACGCCTGGGCCTGAGCCCGCTGGACAGCGCCTGGACTGGTGACGCGGATTACGAGGCATGAGAGTTCTGAGCAATGACGACATCGCTGCGCTGTTGCCGATGGAACAGGCGATCGCGGTGATCGATGGCGTGATGCGCACCGTGTCTGCCGGCAGGGCGCAGTTGCCGTTGCGCCATGTGGTGCCGGTTGGGGGCGACAACCTGATGGGCGTCATGTCCGGCGCGCTGGACGAACCGCTTTGTTACGGGGTAAAACTGGTCAGCCTGTTTCCCGGCAACCCCGCACGCGGTCTTTCCGGCCATCGCGGCGCCATGGTCCTGTTCGAGGCCGACACCGGCGGCGCGGTGGCGATGATGGATGCCGGGCTTCTGACAGCCATCCGCACCGCGGCTGCCAGCGCCGTGGCCACCCGCGCCCTGGCCCGGCCGGATGCGGGGGTGTTGACCCTGATCGGCACCGGCGAACAGGCAGAACACCACCTGCAGGCCATGCTGGCCGTACGCCCGGTGACCGAGGTGCGGATTGCCGGGCGCCGGCCGGAAAAGGCCGCAGACTTTGCCGCCCATGCCAGCGCCCGCCATCCCGGCCTGCGCTTTACCCACGGCACCGACGCCCGCGCCGCCGTGGCCGGGGCAGATATCGTCTGCACCGTGACCAACAGCGCCGAACCCGTGCTGAAGGGCGACTGGCTGGAACCGGGCCAGCATCTGAACATCGTTGGCGCCTCGATCGCCACCAGGCGCGAGGTCGATGACGCGGTGGTGCAGCGCGCGGCGCTGTATTGCGATTACCGCCCCTCCTTGCTGGCGCAGGCCGGCGAAGTGGTGGACATGATCGCTGCCGGAACAATCACGCAGGCACATCTGCGCGGCGAGATCGGCGCGGTGCTGAACGGACAGGTGCCAGGCCGTCAAGAGGCGGGTGAGATCACGCTGTATCGATCGCTGGGGATTACCGCGCAGGATCTGGCGGTGGCGCATCATATTCTGGGTGCGGCTGAACAGGCCGGGCGCGGGCAGGTCGTGGCATTCTGAACAGCGCCCGTTGCGCCCGCAGCGCGCATGGCTGATCGGCCACATAGCCGCACGCTGACGGTCGCCCTGCGACGCCCTTTCCCGCGGGCTGCCGCGCCGGGCGTGCAGTCAGACCACCCCGGCTTCGTCGGCAACGGTGTTGCGCAAGGTACCGATCCCCTCGGCCCAGACCTGAACCGCATCGCCGGGCTTCAGCCAGACCGGCGGGTCGAGCCGCGCGCCGGCGCCGGTGGGCGTGCCGGTGACGATGATGTCACCCGGCACCAGCGTGGTGAAGGTGCTGATATAGGCGATCTGCCGCGCCACGGGGAACAGCATGCGCCCGGTGCGGTCGTCCTGCCGCATGGTGCCGTTGACTTGCGTTGTCAGCCGCACATCGGCAATCTGCGCCGGGTCCGCAAAGGGAACCAGCCAGGGCCCCATGGCACCGGAACGGTCCCAGTTCTTGCCCTGCGTGACGTTGAACTTTGCATGGCGCACCCAATCGCGGATTGTGCCCTCGTTGCACAATGTCAGCGCAGCAACATGATCCAGCGCCGTTGCTTCGGGAATGCGCCGCCCGCCCTGCCCGATGATCACCGCAATCTCGCCCTCGTAATCCAGCTGATGACTTTCCGGCGGCCGGATAAGCGGCTGCTCATGCCCGGTGAAGCTGCGCGCGAAACGGGGAAAAAGCGACATGTTGGGCGGGGCTTCCTGCCCGTCGCGGTACTCGGCGTTACGGTCGGGGAAATTGACGCCGACACAGATGATCTTTTCGGGGTCCGGCACGGGAATGTCCCAGACGAATGTGCCCGTCGCATGCGTTACCGCCCGCCCGGACGCCGCCTTTGCCAGACGGTCCAGCGCCCCTGCCCCGATTACCTGCCGCAGCCCGGCAAACTGGGGAAAGACATCGTTCAACGCGATGAACCCATCATCGGTGACGGCGCCGAACAGCGACTGCCCGTCGGCACGAATGGTGGCAAGGCGGGGTGTCATGTGCCGTCCCTCTGCTTGACTTTCCACAATGGGCCCCGGGCGCCCGGGGGGTTCAAATGGGGCCCTTTGGCCCCCATTTCCGGGGGTTGCGGGGGGGGCCCCCCCCCC
>JAFIED010000082.1 GCA_020832805.1 Pararhodobacter sp. | reverse complement strand
GGGGGGGGGGCCCCTGCGCGCCGGGGGGGGCCCCAACCCCGTGCTTAGGGGGGGGTGCGCCCCGCCCCGGCCGCGCGCGCGCCTCGACAGCACGCGAGGTGGCAGTGGCAAGACGCGCGCGGGCAGTCAGAACATCGGCTTGTCCGCCTGCGCCGGCTGACGCGCGATCTTCGACCTGTGACAGCAAGGCGCGATGCGCGGCCTCGTTGCGCGCGGCCAGTTCCGCCCTTGAACGGGCGGTCAGCAGGCTGTGCCATGCCTCGACAGCTTCCAGCGTCAGGGCCGAAGCCACTTCAAGCCGCGCACCCCGGCTTTCGTAGACGCGTGCGCGCGCGGCAATACGCCGACTGGCTGACGCGCCACCGTCATAGATCAACTGGAACACCTGGGCGACCGGGCTGATGCGCCCGCCAGTGGCCGCGCCGATGCCTGTGGCAACGGTCGCGCCCAGGGCAAGGCGCGGCAGAAACGCCCCTGATTCGCCATCTTCGCGTGCCTGCGCTGCGCGGACATTGGCGCTGGAGGCGCCAAGTTGCGGATTCTCCTGAACCGCGCGCGCCACATCACGGCCAAAACCCGTGCGTGCCACCGAATCCGAAACGCGCGGCGTGCGCTCGCCCGCCGGGGCGTCAAAGGTGGATTCGATGGAATCCAGATCAGGTGCCGGCGAGCAGGCGGCCAGCGCAATCACAAGCATGGCCCCAAGCGTGGGAATAACCATACGACCGCAGCGCAGAACCATGAATCCCGATGCACTTCTTGAACCATCAACCATACGTTGCACATCCCCCCGGAAGAGCTTTGACATGCATACGACAGGCCGACCCGTCTTGTTAATCCCGCGGCGTGCTTTTATCGGCGACGGTGGCATTTTTCTCATCTTTTCGGGGGGCGTCTTGTTGCGCGTCGCCGTCGTGAAACGGGTTCAGCACTTCCGGCATGTCATTGTCATGCGCTTCGGCCAAAGCGTCGAAGAACCCTGACAGCGCTTCCTGCTTCTGCCGGGCTGCGGTGTCGGGGGCAACATGCTCTGATGTTTGCGGGCGGGCTGTGGCTGTTTGGGCCCGAGCTTCGACATGCGCCATGAAGGAAAGGTGGTTCAGGGACACGCATTGCGTAATCAGCAGCGCCAGGGCGCCGTTTCGGTGCAAGGTAGCCAGGTCGATCCTGCCCAGATTGTCCAGCCGGGCGCGGTCGACCACCATCAGCCCCTCGGCTGCCATGTTCAGCCCCTCGGCCGGTTCGAACGGGCGCAGCAGTGAACAGGCGGCAACGGCCTTCATGGCATCACGGGTGCGGGTTTCGGCAGCCGCGCGTTTGCGAAAGAACTCGACAACCTGTTCCAGCGCCGGGGCCAGAGCGCCCTCTGGCGTGAAAAAGGGCTCGTGCCGGGGGTCCTCGCTGACCAGTTCGCTGCCTTCGTCGATCAGCAGGGCCAGTTGCGCGGTATCGACGCTTTGCGCAGAAAAGGGATGCACGCGCAGGATCGACGGTATGTAACTGCCAAGCCAGGCGCCATTGGGGGCGACAAAGGCACATTTGCCCTTTGTCGACAACCGGGTCAGCGCCACGGGCCACGGGCCTGCGGCTGTCTGGATGAAGAAGAAGGGCAGGCTGGCGGCAACCTGTTCGTGCTCGCCCAGAACTATCGGTACGACGCGCCGGTGGTTGACAAAGTCATAGGTGGTGAAGCGTTGCCAGAACTGCCCCTGGTGCCGGTCCTGACTGACGGGAACCAGTGTGTTCCGGGTGGGCGCGGTTGTCTTGGTGTCGTCCATTCGAGATATTTCCACATGCAAGGGCCGCAGCATGGCCGGAAACAAGCCGGGGCGGCGCTGCCATCGCAGTGCCGCCCCGGTTGATGCAAATCACAGGCATATCGCCGGTTTATCAGGTGGTGTGCGCCTCGAAGCCCAGGATGTTTGCGGCGCTGAAGCCGGACATATCCCCAATGCCCTCGAAACGCGCTATGTCAGCAACCGAGAGATCCTCGACATCACCATTGTTTACTTCGTCGGCCAGCACGGTTGACAGAATGGCATCCGTGCCGTCTCCAACCAGGAAGTAGATGATATCATCTTCCTCCAGACCGCTGACCACGCCGTCAAGCAAGACATCGGCACGGGTTTGCAAGTCCAGATCAGCCAACGCAGTGGTGAAGACCAGAAGCGCGACATTCGCGCCAAGTGCGCCACCATCGGTGATCTGGAAGTCGCTGCCATTACCGCGCAGTTCGGCGCGGTCGTCGGCATCGGTCGCGATCCCGAGTCTGTCCGCCAGCGCCCCGCCCAGCGAGAAGCCGGTAACGGTGTCGAAACCGTTTTCGTCCGGTGCAGCTTCGAACAGCACCGAATGCACGCCCGGCGCCGACAGATCGATGGCATCGTTGCCACCGCCGCCGCGGATCACGCTGTCAATGCCGGCCGGCGCCGAGATCATGTCATCGCCGGCGGTGCCGATGAAGCTGGCATAGGCGCCATCACCCGGTGCGCTGCCGTCAATCCGGATCACATTATCGGTGTCCAGGATTTGCAGGTTGAAGCTTTGCAGCGGGTCGGTGGTTTCGTTCCAGCCGGGCATGGTCAGGCCCAGACCGATCAGCGAGAACAGCAATTCGCCATCGCCTGCATTGGCCGTATTCGGCACACCCAGCGCGCCGGTTGCTGCCGTGACGCTGCCAGCCACAAAGCTGCCCTGCGCCGGGTCAAAGGTGATGGTCTCGTTCAGGCTGATGCCGCGATCATCGGGCATCGTTTCACGCGGATCAATGAAGATCTGCACGCCAACGGTGCCGTCGCCGTTGTCAACGGTAGCGATATAGGTGGAAGCCTCGCCATAGATCAGCACAGAGCCTTCAAAGGTTTCGGCCGCGCGGCCGGCTTCGTTGGTGGCGTCTGCCGTGATCCGATAGCCCGTACCGGGCTGCAGTGCATTGACCGCATCCGCCGAAATCGGAATATCGAAGCTGCCATCTGCCGCCACCGGCCCCGTGCCTGTGAAGATCACGTTGCCGCTGAAGTCGTCGATGGTCACCGTAACCAGTTGACCTTCCTCGATACCGCGGGTCATCCCGCCAACGGATTCATCGGCAGGGTCAAGCGTCGTTGCGTCGATGATGCCGCTTTCCGGCAATTCGACCGAGATGGTCGGCTGGAAGTCGGTGCTGATGCCGAGTTGAGCCGTTACGCCGCTGGCCGTGACCACGATGTTGAAATCGCTTTCATCAGCCAGTGCAGACAAGGTGCCACTGCCGAAGCTGGCCGTGAACGACCCCTCGCTGACCGTTGTATTGCGGGTGGCAACGGCCTCGCCGTCCGAGTTCTGCAAAACGATCGTCACAGGCTCGTCGTCGGCGATGTTGTTGGTGGTGCCGCTGACACGCAGCGAGCCCTCGGCCGCTTCCAGGTCGACAACGGTGCCGTCCGCGGGGCGGGTAAGCGTGATGGCGGGCGCCGTATCGACAGCGATGCCGACGCTGGCATCGCCCACCGGATTACCATCAAGTGTCGCGCTTGCGCTGATCGAATAAGAGCCGTCTGCCGGGATCTCTTCAGGGTCGAAGCTGACAGACCATGAGCCGTCAGCCCCCGCGGTTGCCGACTTTTCGACGCCTTCCAGGGTCACGGTGACCAAGGCATCCGGCGATGCGGTGCCCGAAACATCAAGTCCGGCCGCTGCCATGCCTGCGTCAATCGTGGTGTCAGCCGCCGGCGCAGTGATGGTAACCGGGATCATGCTGAGGTCGGCGGGCAGATCGACCGTAGCGGTCGATGCGTTGCCAGCCGCGTCAGTCGCCGTGGCGCTGACCTCGATCGAAGTGGTCTCGCTGTCAATCGCGGCCAGATCGGCCTGCGGAACCGTCACCGACCAGGTGCCGTCGGCGCCGATGGTGCCGGTGTAGTTGGTGCCGGCAAAGGTAACGGTCACGGTGCGGTCGGCCTCGATCCCGTTGCTGGTGCCGGTGATTTCCAGGTCAGAGAAGGTGTCAATCGATGACAGCTCACCCCCGGCGATGGGCGTGCTGATCATCACCTCGGCGGTGAAGTCGGTATCGAAGCTCTGTGTCGCCGTGGCTGCAGGGTTGCCCGCCGCGTCCGACACATTTGCCGCAACATCGATGCTGGCACCATCGGGCAGATCCAGATCTGCAAGCTCTTCGGCCGACAGATCGACCGACCAGCGGCCGCCCTCAGCGGTTGCGGTAAAGTCAACGCCGTTGATGGTGACGGTCACCGCCTGGCCATCCTCGGCCGTGGTGTCGCCCTCGATGGTCAGACCCTCGCCGCGTTCTTGCGCGTTCAGCACACCGTCACCCGCAATCGGCGTATCGATGCTGATCGTGGGCGGAACCGTGTCGATCGTGGCGGTGTTGGTGCCGCTGTCAACTTCCTCGCCCTCGTCGTTGAGGGCAACAAACCGGATGGGCTGCTCGCCTTGCGTTTCGGCAAAGGCGGCGGCACTCTGGCCAGGAACGCGCCAGACACCATCGGCACCCAGCACCGCTGCCACCTCGATGGCGGCGTCACCCTCGCCATAGGTCACAGTCAGCGAGGTTGCCTGCTCGCTGGGCCGGACGCCGAACAGTTCGGAAACGCGCGTCGCCGACTGCAGGTCGGCAGCGCCCAGTGTGACGGGCTCGGGGTCAGGCCGGGGCGCGGGGCCGCTGTCGTCACTGCTGCTGCTGCTGCTGGCGGCGGCTGCCGCAACACCAAGACCCACCACACCTGCTGCAATCGCCGCGCCGCCAAAGTCGCCGCCTGCCGCGCCGACGTCGGCGCCGATCACATCGACCACCAGTTCGGCCGCAGCGTTGGAAATCTGCACCGACCCATCCGGCCCAGTCCGCACATCCCGCGCGCCGACCATGACCGTCCGGCCATCGTTCAGTACCAACTGGGCGCTGCCGTCGTCCAGGATCGTTGCGCTGCGGACCCCTGCGATAGTGGATGCATCGACAAAGCCCTGGCCAGATTGTGCTTCGGCCACAAGCGGCAGAACCAGTGCTGCGGTGGCGATCAGGCTGCCCGCCGCCACTTTCTGGCGTTTCGCAATCCACTCCTGGACATAGGCCTTGCGTTCGGCGTGCGTGCCAACGGTTACCGCCGGCGCTTTATCGCGGGGATGATAGGTCATGGTGCTCCCTCGTACTGCATGATTTGGCCGCAGCATTGCACATCAGATCATTCTGAGGAAGGGTCAAGCGTTCATATTTAACCGGCAAGGGGGCAAAAAAACGGGGTTTCCGGCCCGTTTTCGCTGCATTCTTCGGCATGGGCACAGTCTGAAAAACCACATTCGGGATACATTATTACAGCGGCCAATGCCGCGTTTTGCGATACGGAAGTCCTGGCATCGGCTTCATGCCGCAGTTTCAATGCCCAGAACAGCACGCGCGATGGCGCTGCCGCTTTGCCAGGCGGCCTCTGCCCGTGCGCCCTGGCACCAGTCGCCACCAAGATACAGCGCATGCCTGGCATCATGCAAAAAAGGCCGGCCAAGGGGCGTTCTGACGCGTGCATAACGCCATCGGTGCGCGCTGACATGCAAGGCGGTTCCGGCATCGGCACCGATGCGGTCGCACAACCGGGGCAACAGCCGGGCGGCAATGGCATCGGCAGGTTCGTGCAGATGGCGCATGCTCCATCCGGGGCTGGCCTGGGCAACCCAGGTTACGAACCGGTCGGTTCTGCCTGGTTTGGTGCTGTCCTGCGCGATCCAGGCCAGCGGATCATCGGTATCCGAGCGGTTGACAAAGGGCCGGGGCGCATCAGCGGGAAACGCGGCCATCAGCGTCAGGCAAGGGTCCATCTGAACGCTTGTCAGCGCCTTGCCCACCGCAAGCCCGGGCAAATCCGCCTTTGCCAGCAGATGCGCCGCCTGAGGCGCGGGGATCGTCAGCACCACAAGACCCGCGTTCAGGGTCCCGGTGCTGGTCTGGACCTGCCAGCCGTCGGGCATGCGGGAAAGGGAAATAACCTCGGTTTGCAGCCGAATGTCCAGGCCATCGGCCAGCGCGCGGGGCAGGCCGGACATGCCCGGTATCCCCACCAGATGCGGCTCTGCAGCACCGTCAGCCCAATCCGCGCTGGACCCGGGCGCGGTTGCAATGGCCTTGGCAAAGCCCGGGTCGCGCACGGTCACATACTGCGCCCCGTGATCGAAACTGACCTCGACACCGGCAAGCGGCACGCGGCGCGTGGCCATGCGCCCGCCAATGCCGCGCCCCTTGTCCAGCAACACGGGCGCCCGTCCGGCCGCCGCCAGTTGCCGCGCACAGGCAATGCCCGCCATGCCGGCCCCGATGATGACGATTTCGGCTGTTTCCTGCGCCATGTCTGCTCTCCCGGGTGTTAACGGTATTTCTCCAGCAATGGCCTTAGCGCCACCCTGGCGCGCAGCCGCGCCGCCATCAGGTATATCCCGCCGATCTTGCGGTGCAGAAACAGCGTGGCAGGCGGTGGCACATGGGTCAGATCCCGTTCGTTCCCCAAGGGCTTGCCCATGTCGCGCAGCCGCGTGATCAAGTCTGCGCTGCCAAAATCAAAGGGTGTCTGCTGGCGCAGCGGTGCCATGGCGGTGTCGAACATCTGCAGGATCAAGCGCTGATGCGCCGGTGGCGTTTCGGTGCCGAAATACCCGATCCCCAGCATGGCCGCGTGCGTGGCGTGCGGGTCGCTCTCCAGCGCGGCATTCATCAGGTGCCGGAAATCCTGCGCCATTGCCGCCTCGATGGGCATGACGGCGCCAAAATCCAGCAATACAATACGGTTCGATTGCGGATCGAAGCGGTAGTTGGCCAGATTGGGGTCTGTCTGCATAAGCCGAAAACCGAACAACTCGCGCAGGACCAGTTCGATCAGTGCCTGCGCCACGCCATCGCGGCGTGCTTGCGGGGCATCGGCCAGCGCCTCCAGCGGCTGGCTGTCAACATACTCCATCGCCAGCACGCGCGATGTGGACAAATCCGCATGGAGTGCGGGCAGGCGAAAGATGTCTGTGTCCCGCAGCAGGGCGCGGAAGCCCAGCAGGTGCTGCGCTTCGGTCTGGTAGTCGGCCTCCTGGTGCAACTGGTCGCGCGCCGCCTGCAGCATGGGTGCCAGATCGATCCCGCGCCGGGCCATGCCCGCCATGCGCAACAGCATGCCCAGATTGTCAATATCGCTGTCTATACTGTCCTTTACGCCCGGATATTGCACCTTGATCGCCAGATCGCGCCCGTCCAGCGTTCGGGCGCGGTGCACCTGCCCGATCGAGGCCGCCGCAAAGGGCCGCACATCGAACCGGCTGAAGCGTCGTCGCCATCCCGTGCCCCATTCCCGGTCAAGAACGTCGCGCAGTTGCGCGGGCGGCATGTGGCGGGCCTCGTTGCGCAAGGCAGACAGGATGGTGGTCATCTCGGCTGGCAGTACCATCCCGCTGTCCATCGACAGCATCTGGCCCAGTTTCATTGCGGCGCCGCGCAGTTGGCCCAGATCCCGGGTGATGCGGCTGGCCGTGGCGGGGGTCAACAGCAGGTCTGGCAGGCGTGGGCGGGTGCCGCGTGCCAGTTGCGCCGCGCCCTGTGCCACCATGCCGCCCAGCACACCCGTCGTCATGCCGCCCAGCTGCAGCAGCCGCGCCGCGCGCCCGGTGGGCACCGGCCACGGTCTGTCGCTGTCTTCGAGCTTGTTCATGCGGTGATGCGCCCCTTCGACCTCATATCAGGGCCAGATGGGGCGCGGCGGTGGATTTGCCAGCCTTGGTCAGGGGAAAGACCGGGTCAGCTTTCGCCGCAGGTCCGGGTCTTGCATGGCACGGATCAGGGCGGCATCCAGCTGGGTATCATCCAAAGGCATGAGGCTGGCATTGGCAGTCCAGAGCAGGGCACAGTCAACCCGCCGCCCCGGATAGAGCGGGATAAGCATGTGCCGATAGGCTGCCATCTGGCGCAGCAACCCCTCTGGAACCTGGTCGGCGCTGGCCGGAAGCAGCCGGTTGGTCTTGATATCGACCGCCATGACCCGGTCGGAACTGATGTGCAAACGGTCGATTGCTCCCCACAGGGGCAGGCCCTGCCAGGTACCGCAAAGCGCCACCTCTGCCAGCGTGTCCGGGCCAAAAAGCGGCGCCAGTTCCGGGGTGTCCAAAGTCGCCAGCGCCTCGGCCACGATGGCGTCGCGTGGCAGGCCGGGCTCGGCATGCTGCAGAAATGCCTGGGCGGCGGCGGGCCGGTCTGCGCGGGGCAGGGCAGGCAGATGTTCCAGCAGCAGATGCGTCAGGCGCCCGCGTGACAGCGCGGTTTCGGTACCCGGCGTGGTGTCCTTGTCGTCATCGCCGGTATCGCCGGCGTCGCCGATCAGGGCCTTGGCGCCACCAAGCGCCGAGGGGCTTATCGGCCGGGGCAGGGTGCCCGGTGCAGGCAGCGGGGTGTTGTCCGGCACATGATGAACGGGCAGCGCAGCAGGTTCCGAATGCGTGCGGGCCGGGCTGGGCCAGTGACCATGCGCATGGCGACAGCCCTGCCCCGCGGGCGTGTCCAGCGCGTTAGCACCGAGGCTGGACATCGCACCCGCCACCCGCTCGTGCCAGCTTGCGCCGGATTTCGCCTCCCCGGCGCCGGCCACGATCAGCCAATGCCGGGCGCGGGTCAGGGCCACGTACAGCAGGCGGTCATCCTCTTCCTGCCGGGCCTGTTTGCGCGCCGCGTCGGCGTCACGTTGCAGGGCGGGTGCCTCGTCCTGCCGGCCCATGCGCAACAGCGCAATGCCGGCGCCCTCGGCCAGGACGCTGCGTTCGCGGTCATGGCGATCGGCGGTCTCGGGCAATACGACAACCGGCGCCTCCAGCCCCTTGGCGCCATGCACGGTCATCACGCGCAGCCTGCGCCCGGCGGTTTCGGCCTGGCGCTTGATCTCGACATCGCTGGCCGAAAGCCAGGACAGAAAGCCGTCCAGCGAGGGCACATGCCCGTCCTCGTATTGCAAGGCCAGCGCAACGAACGCTTCGATCGCCTCTTCGGCCTCGGCGCCAAATCGGGCCTGCAGGCGCCGGCGCCCGTCATGGCGGGTCAGCAGGCGTTCGATCAGCTCATAGGGCCGCAGGAAATCGACCTGACCCAGCATATCGGACAACAACGCGGTCGCCGCCCCGCCCTGGTCGCGCAATCGCTGCCACAGCGACTGCCCCGTGCGACCCTGCGCCAGCCGGAAAAGCGCATCTTCTGACAGGCCGATCAAGGGCGAACGCAGCGCCTGCGCCAATGACAGATCGTCGTCCGTCAGGGCAAGAAAACGCAGCAGCGCCACGATATCCTGCACCGCCAGTTCCTCGCCCAGCTTCAGCCGGTCGGCGCCAGCAATCTCCAGCCCCTCGGCCTTGCAGGCGCGGATCAGGGCGTGGAACAGCAGCTTGCGCCGCCGCACCAGGATCAGGACATCGCCGGCATGCATCGGGCGCCATGCCCCGCCGTCGTTGATGGGCTCGCCCCGGTCGATCATGGCGCGCAGTTCCGCCGCAATCTGGCGGGCGAGTTGCACCTCGTGGTTTTCCTCGCTGGGCCGGTCCAGGGGGTCTTCCCAGTCGCCAGGTTCAACCTTTTCCGGCTTGGGGATCATCGGCCACAGGTCAACCCGGCCCGGCAGGTCACTGAAAAAGGCCAGATGCTGTGGCGCCTCGCCCAGCCCGGCACCGGCGCCGCCATCCTGAAAGCAATGGTCAACCAGCCTGAGAACCGCATCCGAGGACCGGAAGGAGTGCAAGAGTTCCATCCGGTGCAACTGTTGGCCCGCTTCCCGTAACCCGATGGCAAAGGCATCGTGCATCCGGTCAAAGCCGCGCAGGTCGGCACCCTGAAACGAATAGATCGACTGCTTGCGGTCACCCACGACAAAGATCGTGCGCCCTTCGCTGCGTGCGCCCTGGCCGGCGGTGAATTCCTGTGTCAGACGTTCGATCACCTGCCATTGCATGGGGCTGGTATCCTGCGCCTCGTCCACCAGGATGTGGTCGATCCCGCCATCAAGCTTGTAAAGCACCCACTGCGCCACATCCGAGCGTGACAGCAAGGCCCGCGCGCGGGTGATCAGGTCATCGAAATCCAGCCAGCCCCGCGCCGCCTTGGCGGTGTCCAGCATGGGCACCCAGACCCGGGCAAAGCGGTGCAGCGCCCGGGTGCGTTCCAGTGCGGCCAGCGCCAGCCGGCGGGGGCGGGCGTCGGCCAGCCGGTCGGCCAGCGCGTCCAGCGCGGGCAAGACGGCTGTCTGGGCAGCAGAGAGGGTTTTCTGCAGCCCCCTTGTGGGCAGCCTGCCCGCTTTCGAGGTAAAGGGCCCGGCCTTTGCAGCCCCCGCGCCATGCAGCAACGCGCCCTCCAGATCAGGCAGTATGTCAGGGCCGGGTGTTTCGGCCAGCAGTGCCAGCGCGGCGCGCAGTTTCTGGTCGTCCCGGCCGCCATACTGAAGCGCGGGCAGCAGGGTGCGGGCCATGCTGACCTCCAGCCCGGTAAACACCTCGGCCAGCAGCGCGGCTTGGTCATAGCCCGGCGGCAGCCCCAGCGCGGCGTGCAGGTCAGGCGGGGGGGTGCCGGGGGCAAAGGCCTCGCGGAACCGTCCAAGCGCGCCAAGCATGTCATCAAGCCGATCTTCGCCCAAAACGGCTGCCAGCCCCTCAAGGGCCGTGGCGTCTGGCCCCTCGGCCATGCGGTCCAGCAGTTCGGCGCGCAGTTGCGCCAGACTGCGGTCATCGACCTCGGCGAAATCGGGGGCCACTCCCGCCTCCAGCGGGAAACGGCGCAAAAGTGCGCTGCAAAAGGCGTGGATGGTCTGGATTTTCAGGCCGCCCGGCGTTTCGATGGCGCGGGCGAACAGCCGGCGTGCACGGGCCAGCGTGTCTGCGTCCGGTTGCTCTGCCGGTGCGGCACCTTCGCCCAGTCCGGCCAGGGCTGCGGCCAGCGCAGTATCGTCCAGCATCGCCCAGGTGCCCAGCGTGGCAAACAGGCGGTTCTGCATCTCGCCTGCCGCAGCCTTGGTATAGGTCAGGCACAGGATGCGCTGCGGGTTGGTACCACGCAGCAACAACCGCGCCACCCGGTCGGTCAGCACCCGTGTCTTGCCGGATCCGGCGTTGGCCGACAGCCATGTGGAAAGCTCTGGCGCGGCGGCGGTGATCTGGCGGCGGGTGGCCTCATCCATCGGGGCGGGTTCAGTCATGCTCGCCTACCGGAATGATCACGGCAGGGTCGGTCAGTTCCCATTCACCGCGGCGCGCAAGGGCATCATAGGGGCTGAAATCACTGTCCTTTTTCATGGCGCGCCGTGCGGTAAAGCCGCTGCCCGGTTGCAGGTAGTGGGCCAGCAGCCGGGTCAGCTTTTCGCGGTGGTCTGCCAGATCGGCCTCGGTTACCGGCGCTGGCACCGTGTCAAACCCGGTGCCGACCCCGACAAAGGCGGCACCGGTCACAGGCGCCGGGTCCAGCCCCGGAAACGCCCCTTCGCTGGCCATGATCGCCAGCAGGATCAACTGTTTGTCAAAGTGTTTCTGCTGCGCGGCGCTGGGCAGGCTGCCGGTCTTGTAATCGACGATGAACAGGCTGCCGTCCGGGTGTCGGTCGATGCGATCGGGCTTGCCGACCAGCGTAAAGGCCGGCCGGGCCAGTATCCATTCGCCCTGACGCTCGGCCAGCACGGGCTGGCCTGGCTGTGCGGCATTCCAGCGGGCAAAGGCATCAGCCACGCGCGCCAGCCTTGCCTGCCAGAAATGGCGCGTTGCGGGGGCGGGAATATCGCGTACCAGCATCTCGGCGGCCATGGCGATCAGGTCATCGGGGGCGGGCGGCGTTCCGGGCGGGTGGGCGCGTACATAGGCATCCAGCAGACGGTGCAGTACGATCCCGCGCAACCGGGCATCAGGTGTGGGTGACAGCGGGTCAAGCGGGGCCAGGCCCAGCACATGCTGCGCGTAGATGTGATAGGGGTCGCGAATCAGCGCCTTGATCGAGGTCACCGGCAGGCGGCGCGGCCGCGCCCAGCCGGGCGGCCCCGGGGCGGGCCGCGGGGAGGGGGGGG
>JAFIED010000077.1 GCA_020832805.1 Pararhodobacter sp. | reverse complement strand
CGGGGGGGGGGCCCGGCCGGGGCGGGCGGGGCGCCGCGGTCGGTCTGGCTGAAGCGATGTCCCGCGGGCCGAACCGCCTATCGGCAGGTGGCTGCGCGTAACCGGCTACCGACGCCCTTCGCGCAGCCACCCGCCGAGGATCAGACCGGCCGCCAGGATCAGCCATGCCCAGGCTGGCATCAATGCGGCCAGACGCATATCAGTGACCGCATGGGCCTCTCGGGGGGTGATGGCCAGCCATCCGCGCCCCGCCGCCGTGCGCCCCTCTGCCACCCGGCGCAGCGCGGGCAGGCCGTCGTCGATGCGCGCGACACCGCCACCCGTCGCCGTAATGAGCGGTGACATCACCGCGTCGGTGGTGATGGTCTGCTCGTACTCGCGCGGATTGGCCGGGCCCAGCACCACCACGGCATCCAGATCGCCATCGCTGATGCGAAACAATCCCTGCTGACCGGCATCGACATCGGCCTGGAAACGACCCGGCGCACGCTCGGTCAGATCGACCGTTGTTTCCTCGCCATCAGGTCCGGTGATCTGCACACTGTGGGGGCCGTCCTGCATCGAGCGGCGCGTGATGCCCAGTCTGAGCCCCTGCGCCGATACGGTCAGCGCCTCTTCCTCAAGATCGGGTTCAGCCATCATCCAATGTGCCAGGCGACGCAACAGTTCAGCCTGCGGGCCGCCGCCCTCGAACCCGCGATCCCACAGCCACGCCTGATCAGACGCCAGCAGGGCAATGCGCCCTTCACCCACGCGATCCAGTACCAGCAGCGGGCGTTCGCCCGCCCCCTCCAGCACGACATCCCCTTGCCGCAAGTTCAGTTCGACCTGTCGCAGCCAGCGCCCCCAGGGCGGCGAATCATCTGCCGTACCGCCATTGGCACCATGCTGTTCGGCCAGACCGGCAGTGACCGGGTGACGCAGGCCAGGCGCTGTCTGGCGGGGCAGGAAACCCTCTTCGATGACCCGCGCGGTGGGTTCGGCCGGAAAGATGCGGCCAAGGGGCGAGAAATAGATGCTGTCGGCGCTGGCCAGTTCGGGCCCGCCCACCACCAGAAGTGCGCCGCCGTCAGTAACATAACGGGCAATATTGGCGAAATAGGCGTTCGGCAAGATGCCGCGGCGGCGATACCTGTCCAGGATGATCAGGTCGAATTCGTCGATCTTGTCGATGAACAATTCGCGCGTGGGAAAGGCGATCAGCGACAACTCGTTGACCGGAACACCATCGTGCCGATCTGGCGGGCGCAGAATGGTGAAATGCACCAGATCAACCGCTGGGTCGGACTTCAGCAGGTTGCGCCATGTGCGCTGCCCCGTGTGCGGCTCGCCAGAGACCAGAAGCACGCGCAACCGGTCGCGGATACCGTTGATCTGAATCACGGCTTCGTTGTTGCGGGTGGTCAATTCGCCAGGCGCCTCGTCCAGAACGAAATGCAGCACATTCATGCCCCCCCGATCCAGCGTCAGGTTCAGATCCATGTCCCGGCCAACGGGCGCCTGCGCATAGCGCATTTCCTCGCCATTGATCGAAAAGCCGACACGCACGGGCTGACCGCGCAACTCGGCCGGTACCGCACCGTCGTCCTGTACACGCAGGGTCAGGGTCAGGGTTTCGCCGAGAATCGCATAGGCGGGCGCGTTGCGCACGATCAGGCGGCGATCCCAGTCGCTGTCTTCGCCGGTTTGCAGCAGATGCAGGGGCGCAGGCAGGTCCGGCGCCTGACCGGGGTCATGCACCAGCCCGTCAGACAGGACAAACACACCCGCCAGACGATCGCGCGGCAGGTCGGACAGTGCCTCGGTCAGGCCGGTCATCAACAACGACCCCCTGTTGTCGGGGTCATCGGGCACCGTCGCCTCGCGCAATTCAACCCCCATCGCGCCCAGCCGGCTGCGCAGATGATCTGCGGCGGCATCAGTCTGCGCAGCGCGATCAGCCAGACGGTTTGAACCCGTGTCATCGCGCACGACCAGCACGATATCCTGCAGCGGGCTGCGTTCCTCGGTCTGCAACGACGGATTGGCCAGCGCCGCCATCAGGGCCACCATGCCCAACGCGCGCAACCACCAGCCGGCCAGACCGCGCCATATCGACAGCGCGGTGACAGCCAGCATGAAGCCGCCCAGCACCGCCAGTGCCACCCAGGGCAGGAACGGATCGAAGACCAGCGACGCACCGATCATTGGCCCAGCCTTTCAAGCAGAGCAGGCACGTGAACCTGATCGGATTTGTAGTTGCCTGACAGGACATGCATGATCAGATTGACACCAAAGCGTATGGCCATTTCGCGTTGACGCTCGCCAGTCATGCCGCGCCCCACGGGCAGCATGGGCTGGCCAGCCTCATCAATCGCCCAGGCGGCGGCCCAGTCATTGCCGCCGATCACCACGGGCGTCACCCCGTCGTTGAGGTTGCGAAACGGCATACCCTCGGCGCGCTCGGCTTCGGGCGCGGCAGCCTCGACCCAAACCGTGCTGTCGGCATGGCGCCCCGGAAAATCGCCCAGCAGATAGAATGTGCGGGTCAGCACATGGTCGCTGGGCACGGGCTCGAGTGGCGGAATATCCAAGCCGGCGGCGATCGCCTGCAACCGGCGGCCGGCCGGGGTGGTGCCGGTCAGGCGCGCTCTTTCGGCATCACGCGTATCAAAAAGGATCATCCCGCCGCCACGAAGGTACCGGTTCAACCGCGCATAGCCTTCGGCACTGGGAATGGGACTGTTTTCCAGCACTGGCCAGTACAGAAAGGGAAACAGCGCCAGTTCGTCTGCTTCGGGGTCGACCAGCATGGGCGGCGCGGGTTCAACCGACGAGCGGTTGTAAAGTGCGATTGACAACCCGCGCAGGCCGGCATGTGCGATCTCGTCTATGCGTGGGTCGCCTGACGGCACATGCGCCAGAACCACCGATTCGGTGGCTTCCAGCAGGCGGGTCTCGGTCTGGGCGGGTGTATCGGCCCGCGCTGCGGTGCCGGGCGCAAACGGCAGGAAAGCCAGCGCCAGCACCGCCGCCGCAGCCCTCAGCCGACCGGCCAATGCCAATGTGCCCAGTGCATCGGCCATCAGCGCCACTGCGGCCAGCAGGAACAACCAGCCCGCCAACGGTTGCTCTGGCCGCTCGACCCCGGCCTCGACGATCACGCGGTCAGGCCAGTTGGCGGGTTGCAACCGGCTACGGTTGTTGCCCACGTTCAGCGCCACCCGCTGTGTGCCGCCCCGGTACAAGCCCGGCGCAGGGGCATCGGCCATCGGTTCCGGGGCGATCAGCGCCGCGCCCAGCGCGGTGCCCGGCACCGCGGGGCTGTCATCGGCGCGGCGCAACTGACCGAACCCGTCAAGCAATGCCTCGGTCTGCCAGACGCTGTCGGCCAGCTCAGCCTCGCCCGGCAACTGGCCACGGGTCGATACTGCCAGACGTTCCAGCATCCGCACGAAAAGGCCGGAAAGCGGCAGGCTGGACCAGTCTGCGCCGGCGGTGACATGGAACAGGACGATCTGCCCTTCGCCCAGCAGGCTGCGCGTAACCAGCGGTGTGCCATCAGCCAGTTCGGCGATAGAGCGTTCAGCCAGTTCCGGGCCTGGCTGGGCCAGGACCTGCGCGCGCACCTCGACCTCATCGGGGGCTGGCAGCCCGGCAAAGGGCGTGCCCTCTCGAAACGGTGCCAACCGGCGCGGCGCACCCCAGCTCATGGCGCCGCCCACCGTACGCCCGCCGGCGCGCAGGGTGACCGGCAGAAGGGGGTCTTCGACCGGGGCACCAGCGGGCAGTCCCTCTGGCCCGGCAGCCAGTTGCGGCCCGGCAAACCGCAGCAGCAGGCCGCCCGCCCGCACCCAGTCCAGCAGGGCCTGCGCCTCGCTCTCGCTCAGACCCGGCTGATCATTCAGGATCATCACATCGGGCGCGGCCAGCAGCAGGTCCTCGATACTGGCGCCTTCAACCAGATCGGCGCTGGGTGCCAGCGCCTGGCGCACATAATGCAACGGTGAAAGCAGCGCCAGCGCCTCGCTTGCCTCGCGCACGCTCAACAGCGCGACCGACCGGCGGCGCAGGCTGTCATCGGCCAGCGCCACGGCGCCCGCGCCACGCATGCCTTCGATCTGAAAGCGCGAGATGCGATTACGCAATTCGGGCTGCAGGGTGAACACACCCTCGGCACTGTCGGCACGCGCGGCGAAGGCCAGGGACGCGCGCGCCAGAACACGCTCGGTGCCGGCCGGGTCAAGGCCAAGCGCAACCAGTGTCAGATCAGCCGGCGGCGTGGCGCCGGCGGTGCGGCGGGCAGCAACGGTGACGCCGCCTTCGGCAAACCGCGGCGGCAACAGGACCACCGCTGGCGCATCAGGTTCGAACACGCGCACCGGGCCGCGCTGTTGCAGGGCATTCAGCAAGGCGCTGCGCCCTTCGCGTGCCAATCCGTCGGATATCCACAGCGTTTCCACCGCCTGCGGCAGGCTGTCCAGCCAGGGGTGATCCGGGCCCGGCGCCATCGCATGCGGCACCAAACCGGCAAGCCGTTCCTGCCAGTGATCGGCCGTGCGAAACGCCACCGGGCCCGGCGGCGGATCGGTCAGGCGCAGCAGTGCCACCGGGCGGCCCGCGCGGCGCGCATCGGTCAGCGCCTGGGCCACGCGTTCTGTCCGGCGCGGCCAATCGCGGGCACTGGCCCAACTGGCATCCATCACCACCAGCAGCGGCCCATCGCCCGTGGGCGTGCCGCGCGGGTTCAGCACCGGTCCGGACAGTGCCAGGATCAGGAACGCCAGGGCTGCCACGCGCAACGCCAGGATCCACCAGGGGGTGCGCTGGCTTTCAGGGTCACGTTCGCGCAGGCCCAGAAGCAGCGCAATGCCGGGAAAGCGCCGTTGCACAGGCGCAGGCGGGATCGCACGCAGCAACCACCACAGAACCGGCAACGCAAGCAGTGCGAATAACAGCGCAGGCGTGGCAAAGCCGATGGCACCGAAACCTGCCATCACACCCCCCGCCGGGCGCCGGGCCCATTGGCAATGGCCTGCCACAGCCACATCAAGCCGGATGCCGGCGGGCTGTCGCTGTGCAATGTCGTAAAGCGCCAGCCCGCGTGCTGCGCCAGGCTTTTCAGCGCATCCTTGCGCGCGGCCAGTCGCTGCAGATAGGCGGCGCGCAGATCGGCAGCGCGCAGGGTTTCAAAGCGCAGATGCCCGCTCATGCTTTCAAAGCGGGTGCGACCCTCAAAGGGAAAGACCTCTTCGGCGGGGTCCAGCACCTGAACCAGAAGCCCACCGATATTGCGCGTCGCCGCCTCTGACAGGGCCGCCTCGACAGGAGCAAGATCGCCCAGAAAATCCGAAAAAAGAACAGCGTGACCACCCGCAGGCAAGGTCGCCAACACGGGCTGGGTATGTTCCATTCCAGCGCCCGCCCCGGTTTGCCGCCCCGAAAGCGCCAGAGCCAGAACCCCGGCCTGTGATTGCCCGGAACGCGGCGGCATGTCGGCCCTGGCCAGTCCCACACGCTCGCCACCGCGAAGCAGCAACAGCCCCAGCGCCATGGCCAGAAGCCGGGCGCGGGCGGCCTTTGTCTCGGCGCCGCGGGTGCTGGCAAAATCCATCGCCGCGCCGTCATCGACCCAAAGCGCGACCGAGCGCGCGGCCTGCCATTCGGTTTCGCGCACGAAATGATCATCTCCGCGGGCAGAGCGGCGCCAGTCTATCCGGCTGGCTGCATCGCTGCCGCCTGCCGGGCGGAACTGCCAGAACTCTGACCCCTGCCCCGCACGGCGCCGCCCATGCGCGCCCGGCAGCGCGCTGTTGGCCAGATGCGTGGCCGCAACCAGCAGCGGCGGCAACACCGCGGCAATGGTTTCGGCGCCACTGCGTAGGCGGGTGGCTGTTTCGGTCATGACGGCCCCCGCGCCCCTTTGTCGTTTCCTTGCCGGGCCTGCCTCACGCCGCAGCCTCGATGCCCGCTGTCTTGCGCTTGGCCACGCGGTCAATCAGGGCGTGCATGGTCTCGCCCCGCGCGCGCGCCGCAAAGCTGAGCGCCATGCGATGCGTCAGAACAGGCCGGGCCAGCGCCGCCACATCCTCGGCCGAGGGGGCAAGCCGACCCTGCAGCAAGGCGCGCGCCCGCACGGCCAGCATCAGCGCCTGCGCCGCACGGGGGCCCGGCCCCCAGCTCAGCGACTCGGTCACCGACGGATCGGCCTCTGGCGTGCCGGGGCGGCAGGCACGCACCAGATCAAGGATCGACGACACCACGCTGTCACCCACCGGCATGCGCCGGATCAGCGCCTGCGCGGCAAGCAACGAGGCCGGGTCAAACACCGCCGACACATCGGCATCGGCAGAGCCGGTCGTGGCAATCAGAATGGCGCGTTCGGTATCGCGGTCGGGGTATTCGACATCGATCTGCAAAAGAAACCGGTCAAGCTGCGCCTCGGGCAGCGGATAGGTGCCTTCCTGCTCAAGGGGGTTCTGCGTGGCCAGCACATGAAAAGGCACCCCAAGCTGGCGGTGCTGCCCGGCAACCGTGACCTCGCGCTCCTGCATCGCCTGCAGCAGCGCCGACTGAGTACGCGGGCTGGCGCGGTTGATCTCGTCAGCCATCAGAAGCTGGCAGAACACCGGCCCCTCGATAAAGCGAAACGCGCGCCGGCCATCGCTGTCGATGTCCAGCACCTCTGAGCCCAGAATATCGGCAGGCATCAGGTCTGGCGTGAACTGAATGCGGTTGGACTGCAGCCCCATGACGCGGGCCAGCGTTTCAACCAGCCTGGTCTTGCCCAGGCCGGGCAGACCCACAAGCAACGCATGCCCGCCTGACAGCAGCGCCACCAATGACAGGTCCACCACGTTTTCCTGGCCGATGAACCGCGGCGCTATCGCGGCGCGGGCCTGTGCCAGCCTGTCGCCCAGAGCCTCGATCGCGGGGATCATGTTGTCGCTCATCGCTGGCTCTCCGTCAGTTGGTGTCGGGTTCGACTTGTGCAGTTCGGCCACCGCTTGCGCCGGGCACGCATGACCTTGGGCTTGATCGCTTTATATGACACCCTGACCCGTCTCGCCCAGAGCAAGTTGGAAAGAACCATGACGACGCAAGACAATGTGACCCCAGCCATGCCACCCAGCGCCGAAGGGATCGCCGCTGCAGCACAGGCCGCGGCGAAAAACGGCAAGCTGCCGCCGGTGCATCTGTGGAACCCCCCGTTCTGCGGCGATCTGGATATCCGTATCCGGCGCGACGGCACATGGTTCTATCTGGGCACCCCCATTGGCCGGCCACAGCTGGTGCGGCTGTTTTCGACTATCCTGAAGGTAGAAAACGGGAAGTTCTATCTGGTCACCCCGGTCGAAAAGGTGGGCATCACGGTTGATGACGCGCCCTTTCTGGCAATCGACTTCACCACCGAGGGAGAGGGTCGTGCACAGGCGCTGACCTTTCAGACCAATGTCGGCGATTTTGCAACCGCAGGGCCGGATCACCCCATACGCATAGCGCGTGACCCCGAAACCGGCGAGCCGGCACCCTATGTGATGATCCGCGCGGGGCTTGAAGCGCTGATCGACCGAAAGAGTTTCTATCGTCTGGTCGATCTGGGGCAACACGCGGAAATCAAAGGCGAGCGCTGGTTCGGCCTGTGGTCCGGGGGGGTGTTCTTTCCGGTCATCCCGTCGCGCGATCTGACACAGGAATAGTGCCGGGCCATTACAGCCCGGCGTCTTCCAGCCCTTCCGGCTGCCCCACCACCACGAAATGCAGCGCATCCGGCTGCGCCAGCCTGGCTGCCACGCGGTGGACATCTTCCAGGGTCAGGGCCTGCACCCTGTCGTTGCGGACATTCACATAATCGATATCGAAGCCCTGGAACTGCATCGAGGCCAGAATGCCCGCAATAGAGGCATTGCCGTCAAAGCGCAGCGGGTATGAACCCGTCAGATAGGTCTGTGCGGCTTCCAGATCCTGTTGGGTAATCCCGCCGCCGGCCAGCCATTCCCATTCCTGGCGCAGCAGGCGCACCACCTCGCCCGCGTTGGCATTGTCTGTCGAAACCCTGCCCTGAAACGCCTCGCCAAACGCCATGCTGGACAGACCCGTCCCCACGCCATAGGTCAGCCCGCGGCGTTCGCGCAATTCGCGCATCAGACGGGTGCCGAACCGCCCGCTGCCAAACAGATCGTTGATGACAAAGGCCGTCAGGAAATCGGGATCATCGCGCGGGATACCGACATGGCCCAGATAGATCAGCGATTGCGGGCCGGGAAAATCGATCACCTGAACGCCCGGCGGCGCGGCAAATTCCACACGCTCTGGCAGGGCGCCACCCTCCAGCGGCAGATCACCCAGCAGACGATCCAGCAGCGGGGCCAGTTCCTGCGCGGAAATATCGCCCGCCACGCCGACATGAATACGGTCGCGCGACAAAGCGGCCCGGTGGGCGTTGCGCATGTCATCGGCACTCAGCGTGGCAACCGTGTCCAGCGTGCCACCGACGGGCAGCGCGTAGGGATGGCCGGCAAAGGCTGTTTCAGAGAACCGGCGCGTCGCAATGATGCCTGGATTGCGCGCATCGCGTTGCAGCGCAGACAACTGGCGCCCGCGTTCACGTTCAAGCGATTCGGCATCAAAGCGCGGCTCCATCAGGGCAAGGCGCGCCAGATCGATGACCTCGTCGCGGTTTTCCGACAGAGCGCGAATCGACAGGCGCACCGAATCGCGGCCGGCGTCGAAGCTGATACCGGCGGCCAGACGCTCGGTTGCCTCGGCCATGGCCTGCGCGTCCAACTCGCCCGACCCTTCGGACAGCAGCGTGGTCATCAGCGAAACGGCACCCGCCGTCTCAGGCGCATCCAGCGCGGCACCGCCGGCAAAGACAACCTCGATGGCAACAAAGGGAATGCTGCTTTCCTGAACCAGCCAGGCCTGAATGCCACCGGGCGAGGTGACGGGCTTGATATCGATCTGCGCCTGTGCCGGCGCTGACAACAGCGGCAGCGCCACCAGCCCGGCAGCAATGAAACGGGTGACGGGGTTCATGACTGCTCTCCCTCTGCTTCCGGCATCAGCCAGCCGGTAACCGAGGCGCGCCGGTCCAGCGCCTGCGCCGCGGCGATGATCTCGTCTTCGGTGACGGCCAGCAGCGTATCGATCCAGTCCAGATCATCCTGCAGGGTCAACCCGGTGGTCAGCGCAGAACCGATCCAGTTGGCACGCGATTCCAGATCGTCCAGCCCGTAGATGGCCCAGGCCCGCATCTGCACCTGCGCGCGTTCCAGCTGATCACCGTCGACGCCATTTTCAATGAAGTCGGCCAGAACAGCATCCAGCGCATCTTCGGCCTGTTGCAGGTCACGCCCTTCGGCTGGAACCAGACCCATTGAAAAGGTGCCATGATCCAGTGCCGTGCCCTGATACCCCGCCCAGGCCGACACGGCGATGCCTTGATCACGCACCAGTTGGCGCGGCAGGACAGCAGTATGGGCGCTGCCACCCAGTAGCATGGCAAGCACTTGAAATGCTGCGGCTTCCGCCTGGTCGCCGGCCCGTCTGGCCGGTGCCAGATACATCCGCATCAGACTGGGCTGCGCCACACGCGGATCGTGCAGGATGATGCGCCGCTCGGCCAGTTGCGGGGGCTCGGCCAGGCGTTCGCGCGGGACAAGTGTGGTATTGGCGGGAATGGGGCCGAAATGCCGTTCCGCCATCTCGCGCACGTCATCGGCCTGAACGGCGCCCGCGACGATCAGTATCGCGTTATTGGGTGCATAATGCTGGCGGTAAAAGGCCTCGGCACTTTCGGCGTCCAGCCGTTCCATCTCATGGCGCCAGCCCA
This sequence comes from Pararhodobacter sp., assembly GCA_020832805.1. Taxonomy (GTDB): domain Bacteria; phylum Pseudomonadota; class Alphaproteobacteria; order Rhodobacterales; family Rhodobacteraceae; genus Pararhodobacter. The sequence goes on along the minus strand of JAFIED010000077.1, from coordinate 11,848 downwards.
GCGGATGAATCCCATAGGGGTGATGCCGGAACAGGGCCGCCCGCATCTGCTCGGCCAGCACGCGCTGCGGGTTGCTTTCCAGCACCTGGCCGCGTTCTTCCAGGATCACGCTGCGCTCGCGCTCCCAAGTTGACAGGTCGATGCGCAGGTTCGCCATCCGGTCGGCTTCCAGTTCCATCGCCATTTCCAGCCGGTCGACCGCAAGGCGCTGATAATACGCCGTGAAATCATAAGAGGTGAAGGCATTGTAGCGCGCACCCTGGGCACGCAGGGTGGCATCGAATGTGCCCTCTTCGCGCGTCTCGGTCGCCATGAACATCAGATGTTCGACGTAATGCGCCATGCCGGACAGACCCACCGGATCATCGGCGGACCCTACCCTGTACCACACCATCTGGGTCACAACCGGGGCGCGCTGATCCTCGATCACAACGACATGCAACCCGTTATCCAGCGTGAATTCGACCGGATCGGGCATCTCGGGCGCGGTGACGGCAACGGCGGGCAGCGTTAGTGCGACATACAGCGCAACGGCAGACAGCACCGGCAGACAGGCGGCGCGCAGGGAAGCGATCATCGGAAACCTCGGCTGTTCATTCACCCTGCCCGTCGACTTACCGTGCAAGCCGCTGGTTGCAAGCCCGTTGGCGCAGACGTGATGCCTGCGCCACCCTGCAAGGCGGTACCTGTTTCAGAGCTCAGTTTTGCGGCGGCGGTGCAGCAGGTGTACGGGCGCCCGCGCGGCGCCAGCGTTCCAGTTCGGCATGCCGGTCCAGCGCCTGCCCGCGATAGGCACGGTGGTAGACATTCACGCCAAATGCACGCTCCAGCAGCCGGCCCTGATTGCGGCGACGGTGTTCGCGGTCTTCGGCGGCCAGTGTTTCGCGGATATCTTCCTGCATGCCACCGCGCGCGGCGTGGCGCACCAGGGCAGCATCAGCCTGTGGAATACCGCCTGTCCGTTCGGCAGAAACGCGCCCGCCCAGCGCCGCCACGGCATCGGCCCGAGGGTCTGGGTCAACCAGGTTTCGGCCACCAGGCGTGGGGGTGGGCAAGGTGGAAAAGTCTGGCGGCGCCTGCAACGGCTCGGTCGGCAGAATGGCAAACTCGTCCGGGCTGCGTTGCGCACCGACATTCATCAGCCGTGGGTCGCCGTCAGACGCCGCACAGCCCGCCAGCATGGCCGCCGCCAGACACGTCAGTATGATCGCCCGCATCGCCAGAATCTCCGGTTGACTTGTGGCCTACTTAACGCAGATCGCCCTTGCCGTCACGGGTGCTTTTTCTGCCACTGAACAGGATCAGCCCCAAGGCGCCGATAAAGATGGCGGCATCGGCAAGATTGAACGCATAGGGATTCGCGATGCCACAACAGGTCACATTCAGGAAATCGGCCACCGCGCCCCAGACCAGCCGGTCGATGACATTGCCCAGTGCGCCGCCAACCAGAATGCCGGCCGATGCCTGCATCCAGGTATTGCCGCTCTCGCGCCGTGCCCAAAGCCATATCCACGCCGAAATCGCCAGCGCCAGCGCAATCAGCGCCCAGCGCAGCAGATCGGAATCCGAGGCCAGCAGGCCAAAGTTCACCCCCCGGTTCCAGGCCATGGTCAGGTTGAACACGCCCGGAATGACCTCGATGAACAGCCTTTCATCCAGCCGAAGCCCCGCCACCACAAGCCATTTCGTCGCCTGATCGACGCTGATGATCAACGCGGCAAGGATCGTGGCCAGCCGCATGTCAGTGCCGGAAATGGCGCTGACCGGTGAACACCATCGCCAGCCCGGCCTGATCGGCAGCGGCGATCACCTCGGCATCGCGCATCGACCCGCCGGGCTGAATCACGGCCGTGGCGCCTGCCTGCGCAGCGGCCAAAAGGCCATCGGGGAAGGGAAAGAACGCGTCCGACGCCACGACCGACCCTTGCGTCAACGGCGCGGACAGGCCCAGCACCTCGGACATGTCCTGCGCCTTGCGCGCGGCAATGCGGGTGCTGTCTACGCGGCTCATCTGGCCGGCACCGATACCGACGGTGGCGCCATCCCTGGCGTAGACAATGGCGTTCGATTTCACATGCTTGGCAACCCGCCATGCGAACAGCAGATCGGCGAGTTCGGCATCGGTCGGTGCGCGTTTGGTGACCACGGTCAGGTCATCCAGCCCGATCATGGCATTGTCGCGGTCCTGCACCAGAAACCCGCCGGCAACCTGCCTGAAGGCCAGCCCGCCCTGCCGTGCGTTGGGCAGCCCCGGTGTGGTCAGCAGGCGCAGGTTCGGCTTGGCTGCAAAATGGGCAATGGCATCGTCATTGGCGCCCGGCGCTATGACGACCTCGGTAAAGATGTCGGTGATGGCCTGCGCGGTGACCAGGTCGAGTGTCATGTTCAGTGCGACGATGCCACCAAAGGCCGAAGTGCGATCGCAGTCAAAGGCGCGGGCATAAGCCGCTTGCAGCGTGTCGGCACGGGCCACCCCGCAGGGGTTGGCATGCTTGACGATCACACATGCCGGGCCGTCTGCGGGCAGAAATTCACTGACCAGTTCAAACGCGGCATCGGTATCATTGATGTTGTTGTAGCTCAGTTCCTTGCCCTGATGCTGGGTGGCCGTCGCCACACCGGGGCGATCCGACCCGTCAGCATAGAAAGCCGCCGCCTGATGGGGGTTCTCGCCATAGCGCAGACCCTGCCGCAATGTGCCGGCAAAGGTGCGACGACGCGGCGCAGCCTCGCCAATGGCACCAGCCAACCAGCCAGAAACCGCCGCGTCATAGGCCGCCGTGCGGGCATAGGCCTTTTGTGCCAGAGACTGACGAAATGCCAGCCGCGTGCCGCCTTGCGCATCAAGTTCGGCCAAGAGTGGCGCATAATCCTGCGGGTCGGTGACAACGGCGACATGAGCGTGATTCTTGGCCGCCGCGCGCAGCATGGCCGGCCCGCCGATATCGATATTCTCTACCGCTTCGGCATAATCTGCGCCACGCGCCACCGTCGCCTCGAACGGGTACAGATTGACCACCAGCAAGTCGATGGGCACAATCCCGTGCGTTGCCATCGCCTGCCCATGCGCATCATTGTCACGCAAGGCCAGCAGCCCGCCATGCACCATGGGATGCAGCGTTTTCACGCGGCCGTCCATCATTTCCGGAAAGCCTGTCAGGTCAGCCACATCGCGCACGTCCAGGCCGGCGTCGCGCAAGGCGCGCGCGGTGCCGCCGGTTGATACCAGTTCCACCCCGCGTGCTGCCAATGCAGCGCCCAGATCAGCCAGGCCGGTCTTGTCGGATACGGAAATAAGCGCGCGCTTGAGCGGGGCAATATCGGTCATGGGTGTTCCCGTGCCAGGTTTCAGTCGTCAGAGACCAGCGGCTCGGGCAGATACAGCGGATCATCGCGCCCGATGTCGCGGATCGCCAGCGGGGTATCCTGTGCCTTGGCCAGTGTCCAGTTGATCTGCGCGCTTTCCTGGGTGATTGCGGCCCGGATAACGATCTGGCGGCTGGCGCGCGGGGCCGAGCGCCCGGGCTCCAGGTACACCGACGGTTCCAGCGACAGGCTGCCCGGCCCGTCAAACCGCAACACCCATATCTCGCCCGAGGGCAGGGCAATCGACACCGCCGCGCCGTTCATGTCCAGCGATGCGTCGGCCTCCGGGTGCAGATGAAAGCGCAGCGCATAGCGGATGCCGGCGTTAGCCTGTTCGGCTTGCACACGCCAGAACTGGTCTCGATGTGCAGGATCCAGCACCACCAGCCTGTCCTCGCCCAGCAGGGCACGGCCATCGGCAGAAAGGTCCAGATTGCGCACATGGGTCAGGCCGTGGGTGGCAACATAGCCATCATGGCTGAGCAGCAGGGCACTGGCATGGCGTTCGTCGGTGCGGTGTAGCTCGACACTGGTCGGTCCGTCAGTCAACGCGTCGCCCGTTGCCCGCGCGGCCCGGGCAAAGCGCGCCGATGACCAACCATCAACAGACAAGGTCGAATGCGACAGGGTGGCACGCCCGGCCCTTTCCCATTCGGCACCGAAACTGCCACCGGGGCCGCAACTGACAACGACCGGCCGACGGTTCGAGGTCAGTTCGAACGCCAGGGTCGATGCATGAGCACGCCGGGCCGCCGGGCCCGAAGGCGGCGCGGCGGCATCGACGATCACGCTGACGCGGCCGGCCTCCAGCCGGGCATACCCCATGAACAGCCCGGCGTGCCAGGCCCGCGCCAGCCTGTGCCGGGCGCGTTTTCTGGGCGCCACGTTGCCGGCGCCATCCAGTGCTTTTTCAAGTCGCCCCTCGGCTCCGCGGCCGCCGCCATGAAAACGCGCCAGCCCGCCATCAACATGACGCAGCTTGCGCAGCACCACCGCCACCCGTGCCGCGGTCTCTGTCAGCACCGGCGGGCCGCGCCGTTCCTGCGCGGAAAAGGCGGTGCGCAGGCGCACCAGGAGCATCAGTATTTCGGCCAGTTCCTCTGGGTTGCGGCTGGCTATGGCGCCTTGTGCATCGATCTCGCGTGTGCAGGTATCGGCAAGCGCGCGACTTGCCGGATCGACATGATCGGCCATGCCCTGTAGCGACAGCGCGCCCATCAGCCAGCCAGAGACAGCCTCCAGCCGCCCCAGCCCCGGCGGCGCTGACTGCCAGCGGCGGGCCAGAAAAGCCATATGCCGGCCCAGCACCGCGAAATAGCCCGCGTTCGCGTTGCTGTCTCTTCCGGCTGTCATCATCAGCCCCTGATCGATCCAGCGCATGGCCCGGCGCCCGCAGAGATCGGCCTGCCAGGCCAATCCGCCATTCTGCCCCTTGCCATGCCGGGCGATCCATTGATCGACCAGGCTTTGCGCAGCTTCGCGCGCCGCGCGGTCACCCACTGCGCCCAGATGGTCCAGCCATCCGAAACCGTGCAAGGCATCCAGGAACCCGGTCGAGGGACTGTCGACCAGCCAGGGATTGGGCGCCTCTATCCGGTGACCGGCCAAGGCGAAATTGCCCGCCGCCAGTTGCCGCCCCAGCGCAAAGAACCCTGGCAGCGCAGGCTCTGGCGGGTGCGTGAACCCGCTTGCCGGCGGCGCGCGGCGCACCCGCCACAGCGCATGCCGGTCGGCCAGGCGGGCGCGCCACACTTTGAAACCGCTGTCGCCTGCCTGGTTCATCGCTGACCGCTTCGTCACATCAACAGCGCACCATCCGCCGCCAACGGGACACGGCACGCCTGTTTGCTGTAGCCTGCGCCGGGCGACTTGTCACGCGACGCCGCCCTGATCCGTGACCGGGCGCTATTGCAGATCGGCGAATGCCGCCTGCAACCGCTCGACCGCCTGCGCAACGCGCGCACGCGGCGTGGCAATGTTGAATCGCATGAAGCTTTCGCCACCCTTGCCGAACTCGGTCCCGTGATTGGCGGCGATGCAGGCTTCCTGTTCCACACGGTGGCGCACCTCTTCCATGGTCATGCCGGTGCCGGCGAAATCGACCCATTCCAGATAAGTTGCCTGCAAGGGTGTGACCGACAGTCCCGGTATGGCGTTGACGCCTTCCTCGAACAGGCGGCGGTTGCCATCAAGATACTGCATCAGCGCATCAACCCATTCCGCGCCCCCGGGGCTGTAGGCGGCGGTGGCCATCACCTTGCCAAAGGCGTTCCCCGAGATGCCGAACGCACCGAGCGTGGCGTGGAAACGCGTTCGCAGCCCCTTTTCGGGAATAATGACATTGCCGGTCAGCCCGGCTGCCAGGTTGAAGGTCTTGGTCGTGGCAGTCAGCATGACCAGCCGGTCCACACAATCCGGCGCCGCCAGGGGCATGGCAAGATGCCGGTGTCCGGGCATCACCAGATCATGGTGAATCTCGTCTGATACCAGGACCATATCGTGGCGCGCCGCAAAACCGGCCACACCGCGCAATTCCTCGGCCGTCCAGACCTGCCCGCCGGGGTTATGGGGTGAACACAGGATCACCATGGTTTCGCGCCCGGTCATCAAGGCGTCGCAGGCGGCAAAGTCCATGGTCATGCGCCCGTCTTTTTCAACCAGCGGGCACTCGACCACCTGCCGCCCCGCACCACGAATGATCCGGGCAAAGGCGTGATAAACCGGCGTGAACAACACCACCCCGTCACCCGGCTGTGTCAAGGCCTGCACACAAAGCCCCGTAGCATTCACCAGCCCGTGTGTGGTGCTGATCCAGGCAGGTTCCACCGCCCAGCCGTGGCGGTTCTGCATCCACCAGCAGATGGCCTGGTGATAGGCGCTGTCATCGCCAAAGTAGCCATAGACGCCCTGGGCAAGCATCTGTTCCAGCGCCTGCTGCACACAGTCAGGCGGGCGAAAATCCATGTCGGCCACCCACATGGCCAGACCCTTGTCGGCCGCCACACCATAGCGGGCCTGCATCATGTCCCATTTGCTGGAATGGGTGCCGCGGCGGTCGATGATCTCGTCGAAATTCATGCAAAGGTCCTGAGCGTTCCGGAATGTGTCTGTGTTGCGCCCTGCATATCGCCTTTCAACCCCGATTGACCACTGCCGCCATGACGACGGCCCGTTGCACGCACCCCACACTTGCCCTAAATCGTCGCCATGAGTTTGCGCCCGATCCTGCTGCACCCAGACCCGCGCCTGAAAAAGGTCTGCCCGCCCGTGTCATCCATCACGGACGATGTGCGGCGCCTGGCCGATGACATGCTGGAAACCATGTACCACGCCCCCGGGGTGGGCCTTGCCGCGCCACAGGTCGGCGAGATGCAGCGGCTTTTCGTCATGGATTGCATCAAGGAAGAGAACGAGGCACCGCGCCCCATGGTGCTGGTCAACCCCGAAATCACCTGGAAGTCGGACGACAACAGCACCTACGAAGAGGGCTGCCTGTCAATTCCAGAGCATTTTGCCGACGTTACCCGCCCATCGCGCATACGCATGCGCTGGCTTGGACTGGACGGGAAAACCCATGAGCAGGAATTTGACGGGCTGTGGGCGACCTGTGCCCAGCATGAACTGGATCATCTGGACGGAAAACTGTTCATCGACCATCTGGGGCCGATCAAGCGGCAGTTGATCACGCGCAAGATGATCAAGTTCAAACGCGACCAGGCACGCAAGACGTGAGCGCTCGGCGCTGCATTCCCTGGCCGGATCGCCGCTTGCGCCAGCAGGCGGCGCCTGTGGACAGCGTGAATGACGAAATCCGCGCCCTCTGGGCAGACATGATCGCCACGATGGAAGCGATGCCGGGCGTCGGGCTGGCGGCACCACAGATCGGGGTGATGCTGCGGCTGGCGGTTGTTGATGCCTCACAGACCCGGGGGCAGGCGGTGTGCATGGCCAACCCCGAGGTACTGCATGCGTCGGTCCAGTTGCGCGCACATGAGGAGGCGAGCCCGAACCTGCCCGGCGTATCTGCCGTGATAGAACGCCCGCGTGCCGTGACCCTGCGCTTTCTGAATGCAGACGGCGTGACAGAGGAACGCGATTTCGTGGGTCTGTGGGCAACCTCGGTGCAGCACCAGATCGACCATCTGAACGGGCGATTGTATTTTGACCATCTTAAACCGGTAAAGCGGCAGATGTTGCTGAAGCGGGCGGAAAAACTGCGGGACCGGGCATGAAGGTGGTTTTCATGGGCACCCCGGATTTTGCCGTGCCAGCGCTGCAAGCACTGGCCGACCGTCATCAGATCGTTGCCGTCTACTGCCAGCCGCCGCGCCCGGCAGGACGCGGCAAAAACCCGCGGCCTACCCCCGTGCACGCCCGGGCCGAGGCGCTGGGGCTGCCGGTTCGGCACCCCGTGACCCTTAAGGACAGCGCGGTGCAGCGCGACTTTGATGCATTGCAGGCCGATGTGGCGGTGGTGGTGGCCTACGGGCTGATCCTGCCGCAACCGATTCTGGACAGTCCGCGCCACGGCTGCCTGAATATCCATGCCTCGCTCTTGCCCCGTTGGCGCGGGGCGGCGCCGATTCACCGGGCCATCATGGCCGGTGACCGCAAGACGGGCATCTGCATCATGCAGATGGACGCCGGGCTGGATACAGGCCCCGTGCTGCTGCGCGGCACCACTGCGGTTGGCGAAGACGAAACTACCGGCATGCTGCATGACCGACTGGCCGAAATGGGTGCCGCGTTGATTGTGAATGCGCTGGACCAGCTTGACGATCTGACGCCTGAAAGGCAGCCGGAAACCGGCATCACCTATGCTGCCAAGATTGACAAGACAGAGGCACGCATCGACTGGGCGCTGCCGGCAGAAGTGGTGGCGCGCCATATCCGCGGGTTGTCACCCTTTCCGGGCGCCTGGACCGATACACCGGCGGGACGTCTGAAGCTGCTGAACGCGCAGGTCGTTCCGGGCGCAGGCAAGCCGGGCGAGGTGCTGACGGGCCTGACTGTTGCCTGTGGTCAAGGTGCCGTCAGCATTACCCAGGCGCAACGCGAGGGGCGCAGGCCGATGAACGCACAGGAATTGCTGCGCGGGCTGGCCCTGCCGCCCGGCTGCAAGTTGGGCTGAGTACACAATCAAAAAGGCCCCGCACCTGTTGATGCGGGGCCTTTTTCTTTTCGGTAACGCGGGCCGGTCAGTGCAGGCGTGCGTCAACAGCCTGGATCGATTCATCAACCAATCTGTCGGTTTCGGCCTTGCCGATGCCGCCGGCGATCACATCGCTTGCCGCCGCCACGGCAATCGCCACGGCGCGGTTATGCACCGCCCGCAACGCCGCCGCCTCTGCCGAAGCGATCTGGTCTTCGGCAGCCTTGATCCGGCGCGCAATCGACTGCTCCAGCTCGACACGGGCCTGTTGAGCGGCTTGCTCGGCATCGCTGCGCGCCTTGGCCACGATCCGCTCTGCCTCGTCCTTCACATCCGCCTTCTTGCGCTCGAAAGCGGTTCGCAGTTCCTGCGCTTCTTCACGCAGGCGCCGCGCCTCGTCCAGTTGCGCGCGGATGGTCTCTGCCCGCTTGTCCAGCATCCCAGTGATGATTGCAGGCACCTTGAAATAGTACAGGATGCCAACAAAAATCACGAAACCGAACAGAACGATCAGATCGGTGTTGTATAGCGAGAAAAAGGGCTTGCCGTCAGGTGCTGCCAAGGCCGGACCGGCCGTGGCAACCAGGGCAGAAGTAAGAACAATCCCGCGCATCATGCTGCCCCCTGCTTCAACCGCTGATCGACAGCCGCATCGACAGCCGCTGCTTCGGCGATGACACCGAAAACGGCGACGATCTCGCGCGCGGCGTCACGCGCCACGTCGGCCACCGCGGCATCCGCACTTTCACGAATGGCAGCGATCTTCTTCTCTGATTCCGCAGATCGCGCCGCGATCTCGGCATCAGCCTTGGCAATCGCTGCATCCAGGTCTGCCTGGATGTCGGCACGGGCCTGCTGAACGACCTTTGCCGCCGCCGAACGCGCATCCTCCAGCGCCTTGTGATAGGCGGCCTCGGCCTCGGCCGCCTGAACCTTGTAGGTTTCTGCCGCCGCAATGTCGTTCGAGATGGTGCCGGCGCGCTCTGCCAGAACCGAGCCGATGCGTGGCAGCGCCACGCGCGACAGGATCAGGTACAGCACAATCAACGTGACCGCGAGCCAGAGGATCTGGTTCGGGAAAGTCGAGAAATCGAGTTGCGGCATGCCTGCCGAGGTGCCGGTATCTTCGGCCATGATGTCCTCCTGACAAACCGTTCAGACGCCTGACTGGCCGGAGGCGCCATACAGCGCTGCCCGGCCAGACTGTCACAAATCGGTTTTGATCAGACAGCGAACATCAGCAGCAGCGCAACGAGGAACGAAAAGATCCCCAGTGCTTCGGCAAAGGCGATGCCGATGAACAGCATGGCGGTCTGGCCTGCGGCTGCCGACGGGTTGCGCAGCGCGCCTGCCAGGAAGTTGCCGGCGATGTTGCCCACACCGATTGCGGCGCCGCCCATGCCGATCGCCGTCAGACCGACGCCGATGTACTTGCCCATATTTGCGAGATCGCCTTCCATGTCCTGTCTCCTTGAGTGTTGGAATTGGCTTGTTCTTGGGGAACTGACCGAAACTGGCGCGTCAGTGCGACGGGTGCAGCGCGTCTTTCAGATAGACGCAGGTCAGGATGGTAAACACATAAGCCTGGATAACCGCGACCAGCAGTTCCAGCGCATACAGCGCCGTCACCGCCAGAACCGGAATGACAAAGGCCACGCCAAGCGCGCCGGCAAAGCCGGCAAACACCTTGGCCACCGCGTGCCCGGCCATCATGGCACCGGCAAGACGAATGGAATGGCTGACCGGGCGCACGAAATACGACACCAGCTCGATCAGCGCCAGAACCGGGCGCAACGCCAGCGGCGCACTGTCAACCCAGAACAGCTTCAGAAACGCCGCGCCGTTCACCACAAACCCGGTGATCGTGACGGTAATGAACACCGCCAGCGCCAGGACTGCCGTCACCGCGATGTGCGAGGTCGTGGTAAAGGCAAAGGGAATCAGGCCCAGCAGGTTGGCGAACAGCACAAACAGGAACAGCGTGATGATATACGGGAAAAAGCGCACGGCATCACGGCCCGCCACATCCTCGACCATCTTGTAGATGAAACTGTAGGTCAGTTCGGCCATCGACTGGCTGCGCGTCGGCACCAGCGCCCGGCCCCGGCTGCCAACCACCATCAACAGCGATACGGCCACCACGGTCAGCGCCATCCAGAGCGTGACGTTGGTGATGGTGAAAAGACCTACCATGTCCCCGCCGAACAGGGGGCGCACCTCGAACTGGTCCATCGGCCTGATGACAAGGCCGCCATTCGCTTCAGCCACGATCCGTTTCCCTTCGATCCGCGGCAGAGAGGGCCGCCTTCACTTCGCTCTTCACGTCGTTTCGCTTCTGCAGGTCGGCAGCGGTGTGCATCACGATGCGAATCCCTGCCACCAGCCCCAGCAGCGTAAACAACAACAATAACCACGGCTGCGTGCCAAACAGCCTGTCCAGCCCGAAACCGACACCCAGACCGACCAGAAGACCGGCCACAAGCTCTGTCACCATGCGCCAGGCGACCTGGCCCAACTCATGGTTGTCCACCTTCTTCGGGGCGGGCTCATGCTCCTGCCGCATCCGGTTGATCCGGGCTTCAAGCTCATGCAGCCGCTTCAGTTCGTCCTGATCCGGCATTGCCTTGCGGGCCCCTTTGGTGGTCGGGCGGAAACTAGGCCCGGACCGCACAGGAGTCAAGCATGATGCAATCTCGATAAGATTCTGTTTTTATATGATAATTTTTCCCGACGCAGCGCCGCCCACACCGTTCCGGCGTGAATGCCGCTCAGGCGCATATTCAACCTGATGGTTGACCATTATCCGCAGTGGGGGCATGAACGCAGCATGCAGCATCCTGCGCCCCTTGCCAGTGACATGCATCTGGACGCCATCTTCGCCGCGCTGGCCGATCCCACGCGCCGGGCGATCCTGTCAATGCTGCTGGAAGACGACATGGCCGTTACCGATGTGGCAGACCCGTTTGCCATGTCGCTTGCCGCGGTATCAAAGCACCTGGCCATCCTGGCCGGCGCGGGTTTGATCAGCCAGGAAAAACGCGGTCGGGTGAAATGGTGCAAGCTTGAGCCGGACTCGCTGCGCCTTGCATCCATATGGATGCAGGCGTTCGGCCAGTTCGAGGCCGTCAACCTGGATGCCTTCGAACGCTTTCTGGAGCGCGACCTCGCCGTCGACCTCCCCGCTGACCCGCTCGCTGCTGACCCGATGGCCGATTGACCCTTTCATCTTGCCCGAAATACTCTGAGGGGAGTCGCGCGCCAGCGCGGCGGGGGGGCAATCCCCCCCGACCGGTCACCCCCCCCCCGCCCCCCCCGCAGCCCGCCCCATTT
>JAFIED010000076.1 GCA_020832805.1 Pararhodobacter sp. | reverse complement strand
GGGGGGGGGGGCGGGCTGGGGGGGGGGGGGGGGGGCCCGCCCCCCCGGGCGTGCCATCGTGGCCTGCCATCCCTTCAGGTCAGCGCGCCGCGCGGGCCATTTCGCGCCGGCGGTTCGACAGTTCCTCGGCCACCAGGAACGCCAGTTCCAGCGATTGGCTGGCGTTCAGTCGCGGGTCACAGGCCGTATGATAGCGGCCAGACAGATCCGCATCGGTCAGCGCGCGCAGCCCGCCGGTGCATTCGGTCACATCCTTGCCCGTCATTTCGAAATGCACGCCGCCCGGAATGGTGCCCTCGGCGGCATGCAGGGCAAAGAACTCGCGCACCTCGGCCAGAACACGCTCGAAGGGCCTGGTCTTGTAGCCAGAGGCCGATTTGATCGTGTTGCCATGCATCGGGTCGCATACCCAAAGCACCTGCGCGCCCTCGTCGCGCACCGCCCGGATCAGCCGCGGCAGATGCGCGCCCACCTTGCCGGCGCCAAAGCGCGCAATCAGCGTCAGGCGCCCCGGCTCATTGGCGGGGTTCAGGCGCGCGATCAGGCGCTTCAGGTCATCGGCCTGCATGGTGGGGCCGCATTTCAGGCCAATCGGGTTCTGGACGCCGCGGCAGAATTCGACATGCGCACCATCGGGCTGGCGCGTGCGGTCGCCGATCCACAGCATATGGCCCGAACCGGCCACCGGCAGCCCGGTTGTGCTGTCGATACGGCACAGGGCTTCCTCGTATTCCAGCAACAGCGCCTCATGCGAGGTATAGAAATCGACTTCGCTCATTGATGCGGCGGTGTCGCCGTTCACCCCCGCCGCCGTCATGAAGTCCAGCGCATCCGAAATCCGGTCCGACAGGGCGCGATAGCGGTCGGCGTTCTCACCGCCGGCAAAGCCCAGCGTCCAGCTGTGCACCCGGTGGATATCGGCAAAGCCGCCCTTGGAAAAGGCGCGCAGCAGGTTCAGGCTGGCCGCAGCCTGGGTATAGGCCTGCAGCATGCGCGCCGGGTCGGGCACCCGGGCCGCCGGGTCAGGGTCGAAGCCGTTGATGATGTCGCCGCGATAGATCGGCATTTCCACGCCATCCACCACTTCGGTGGGCGCAGAGCGCGGCTTGGCGAACTGGCCCGCCATCCGGCCTACCTTGACCACCGGCACCTTGGCGCCATAGGTCAGCACGATCGCCATCTGCAACAGCACCTTGAAGGTGTCGCGGATGATGTCGGCGTTGAATTCGGCAAAGCTTTCGGCGCAATCGCCGCCCTGCAGCAGAAAGGCGCGTCCCGCCGCGGCCTCGGCCAGACGGGCTTTCAGCGCGCGTGCCTCGCCGGCAAAGACCAGCGGCGGATACTGGGCGAGTTGCAATTCGGTGCGCGCCAGCGCATCCGCATCCGGGTAGCTGGGCATCTGCACCCGTGGCTTTTCTCTCCAGCCCGACTTGGTCCAAGCTTCGGTCATCTCGCGCGTCCTCCGCACCGCGTGGGTGCTACAATCGTTCCGTGCCGCAACGGCATGATGCCACGGCGATCTGGGCCGCCCTGCACCGGGTGCAGGGCGCTTTCGTTTCCCATACACAACCGAATGACACCATGCAAACCCCGCCGCTCTTGTCTCGCCCTGCGGACGCTTGTAAGGGGCTTTCTCATCTGCTTTCCGAGCCTGCCGATGCCTGTTTCGTTTTCCCTTTCGCAAGAGTACAGGCGCACGCTTCGCCGCGCGGGCAAGACGGCCTGTCAGGCTGTTGCCGGGCCCGTGCTTGCCAAACCCCCACAGGCGCCCGCGCAGCCGCCCCGCGCGGCGCCCCGACAGGGGGCAGCGGCGGGCGGCCGCCCCCATGCGGGGCCTTCATCGGCGGTGCATGCAGCGCCCGGTGCGCGGCGTGCCGGGTTTGAACCCCATCGCCGCCGTCATTTCGTCTTTGTACTGCTGGAACAGTTCAGCCAGCTTTCCTTTGCCGCCGCCATCGAGCCGTTGCGCATAGCCAACCGCATGAGCGGGCTGGAGCTGTACCGCTGGACGCTGGTCTCGCAGACCGGCGCGCCGGTGGTGTGTTCCAACGGCACGCGGATCGCGGTTGATGGCCCCCTGGGCGAGATCGGGCATGACGATGTGGTCATGCTGTGCGCGGGGCTGGATGTGCGCGGCAATACCAGCGTGCCGATCCTGAACTGGCTGCGCCGCATCGCACGGCGTGGCGCCGTGGTCGGCGGGCTGTGCACGGGGGCGCATTCGCTGGCCATGGCGGGCCTGCTGGACAACCGCCGCGCCACGATTCACTGGGAAAACCGCGACAGCTTCACCGAGGATTTCCCCGATATCGCCTTGACCAAGACGGTTTTCGTGATCGACGGCAACCGGCTGACGGCGGCAGGAGGCACGGCCTCGCTGGATCTGATGCTGACGCTGATCAATGACGATCATGGCAAGGATCTGGCCAATGTGGTGGCTGACCAGATGATCTATGCCGCCATCCGCACCGAAAGCGATATCCAGCGCCTGTCCATTCCCACGCGGATCGGCGTGCGGCATCCGCGCCTGTCCGAGGTCATCGCCCGGATGGAGGGCCAGATCGAAGAGCCGGCATCGCCGGCCGAACTGGCCTCGGCGGTGGGCATGTCCACGCGGCAGCTGGCGCGGCTGTTCCGGCGCTACCTGAACCGCAGCCCCAAGCGGTATTACATGGAACTGCGCCTTGCCCGGGCGCGCAATCTGCTGATGCAGACCGACATGAGCGTGATCGAGGTGGCGCTGGCCTGCGGGTTCACTTCGCCGTCGCATTTCTCGAAATGCTATCGCGCCCAATACGGCACCACGCCTTACCGCGAGCGGGGCACCCAGGGCATCGAGGATGAAACCGGCGCCGAACCCGGTTTCGACGCGGGCGATGATGACGAGGATGACACCTGATTCACCTGAGTCACCGGCCGCGGGCAGGGTGCCTGGTGACCCGTTGACTGCTGCCCGGGCGGCGGCGGAGCCTGGGCGGTTTCCAGGCCGGCGGGCGGGGGGTGCCAATAGCGTATCTGTGTGCCCCGGCGGGGACTTGTTGGCCGCCAGAGATGATGAATCCCCCTGTTCAACCTGCAAAACGGGCGATAGGGTATCGGCTACAAACAAGAAACAAGGGGAGTTATCCATGAAAAGATTGCTGCTTGCCGCTTCCATCTCGGCCATGGCCGCCGGGGGCGCCCTGGCTGATGAAGTACGCATGGGTGTGCTGCTGGGCTTCACCGGTCCCATCGAATCACTGACCGGCCATATGGCCGATGGTGCGGAGCTGGCCTGGGCCGAAATCAACGCCGCCGGTGGTATCCTGGGCGGCACGACGATCGTGCCCGTGCGCGCCGATACCGGTTGTGTCGACTCCGCGCTGGCGCAGGCTTCGGCCGAACGCCTGATCACCTCTGATGGTGTCGTGGCGCTGATGGGCGCCGACTGCTCGGGCGTGACCCGCGCGGTGCTGGAAAACGTGGCCATGGCCAACGGCATTCCGATGATTTCGCCCTCTGCCACCTCGCCGGGCTTTACCACCTTTGATTCGGGTGGTCTGTTTTTCCGCACCGCGCCGTCGGATGCGCGCCAGGGCGCCGTTCTGGCCGGCATCGTGATGGAACGCGGGATCGATACTGTCGCCGTGACGCACACCAACAACGACTACGGCGCAGGCTTTGCCAATGCGTTCGTCGAAAGCTTCGAGGGCATGGGCGGTACCGTCACCACCGTTGTGCCGCATGAAGAGGCGCGGGGCGACTATTCGGCCGAAGTGGGCTCGCTGGCGTCTGCCGGTGGCGATGCGCTGGTGATCCTGGGCTATGTCGATGGTGGCGGCTCGATGCTGCGCACGGCCTATGAGCTGGGCGCGTTCGAGCAGTTCTTCATCGGCGACGGCATGTTCGGCGACGAACTGGTCGCCAATGTGGGCGAAGCGCTGGAAGGCACCGTGGGCACCATTCCCTGGGCCGCCGGCGAGGGCGCCGACCGGTTCCACGAACTGGCTGCCGAGGCGGGGATCAACGGTCAAAGCTCGTACACCCGTGAAAGCTATGACGCGGCAGCGCTGCTGGCGCTGGCGGCACAGGCGGCGGGCGAAGCCACGCCGGCCGGCATCGCGGCCAACATCCTGCGTGTGGCCAACGCGCCGGGCGCGGAAATCCTGCCGGGCGATCTGGCCCGCGGCCTGCACATCCTGGCCGATGGCGGCGAGATCAACTACATCGGCGCCACCAATGTCGAACTGATCGGACCGGGCGAAGCTGCCGGCAGCTATCGTGAGTAT
>JAFIED010000075.1 GCA_020832805.1 Pararhodobacter sp. | reverse complement strand
ACCCTGCGCGCGACGCGCCACTATGGCAGGGCGTTCTGGAAGCGGTGGACGGGATACCACGTCCGCAGTCGCGCCGAAGCCAGGATGCGCTGCCTCAAGTCATTCGGCGAGCGCATCGCCGCGAGAGACCCCGACCGCCAGACCGCCGAAATCCAGATCCGCATCGCCCTTATGAACCGCTTCAACGCCCTCGGCACCGCCGAGATCGTCCGCGTGGCATGACGTCACTGGGCTAAGGGAAAATCACGTCTCTCGTGTGAGTTTTGCAACAACGCCCACGGTTGCAGTTGTCGCATTCGTTCGACTTTCCAACCTATGCCGCAGCCTTTGGCAGCGAGGACATGGGCTTTCGCAAGGGCGTGCAGGCGCTGTTCTTCTTTACCAACCATGTCGATTTCGACCTGAAGGGTCGGCGGGCAAGGGTGGAATCGCCCGTGGATGTTGCGGCGCTGACGGGGCTGAGTGCGTTTGCCCAGCGCCGGCGGATCGTGAACGGCCAGATCGACCTTGTCAGCGGCCCCGCCTGGGCTGAAACTGTGGTGAATGCGCAGGCCAGCTACAACACAGGCAGCGCGCTGCGCCTCGATAACGTGGCCAATATCGCCAATGTGCCGGTCGGTGCGCGCGTCGGCGGCACCGGCGTGGGGCGCGAGGTCTATGTGAAATCGCGCAGCGTCAGTGCCAGCCGTGTGGTGCTGAGCAAGCCACTGTTCGGTGGTTCGGGCACGCGCACCTACAGCTTCAGGAAGTTCCAGCACATCCTGGATTTTTCCGGCTTCCAGACGCTGGACCGGTTCGAGATCGCCGATGTGGAGTTTCTGTGCAAGGGGGAGGCCAGCGCCATCAACCTGCCGACCGAGGGCGCAATCTTTCAGGTGAAGGGATGCACCTTCAACCGGCCGTTCCCGAAGGGCATCACATCGACCGGGGATGGTTGTCAGGGCATGCTGGTGGACAACTGCCAGTTTCTTTCGCACGAGATGGCGCTGCCGGCCACGACACGCGAGTCGATCGCGCTGAACACGAATGCCAATGACGTCAAGCTGCGCAACAACCGGGTCGTGCGTTTCGCCCACTTTGCGCTGCTGGGCGGTACCGGCAACATCGTCAGCGGCAATCATTTCTTTCAGGGCGATGCGCAACAGAACGCCACGCGCACGGCCGGAATCGTGTTCACGCGGGTCAACCTGCTGTCGACAATGAGCGCGAACTACATCGACAATTGCTATATCGAGGTGACGAACGAACACAGCGCGAACCCGAACTGGAACAACCAGTTTTCGTTCGGGGGGCTGACGATGACAGGCAATTTCTTCCTGTGTTCGAATGTGGCGCCGAATTTCCGCTTCTTTCGGGTCAAGCCCTATGGGCAAGGGCATTTCCTGCAGGGTTTGCAGGTCAACGGCAATGTGTTTCGCACCCTGAACGGCTGGATCGACCGGGCCGAGGATGTTGACACAAGCTTTGCCAATCTGCGGTTTGACCGGTTTCGCAATGTGGTGTGGGAAAACAACGCCTATAACGGCATCACGAACCCGGCCGAAAGCCCGTTGGTGCTGCGCCACAACCAGAACAGCGCAGCGGCCAGCTGGACGATCGACACCGGCCAGAAGCTGCCGTTCCAGGGCTGGGCGCGCACGGTGCCATCCTTTGTCATGGAAGGCGCGCCGCGTGGCCAGGGCGCCGAGGTGCGAACCGGCATGCCCTATATGATGGTCGAAGAAGGACCGAACAACGATCGGGTGCGGATGGTCTGGCCGAACGCCACGCGTGGGCGGGCAGTCGTGACGGTGCGGGTGGACGCGCCGCTTTGAAGCCAGTGCGCCCGACGACAGGGCCGGCTGTGCCGGCCCGTCGCCCAACGATCAGGCGCGTCATGAAGTTGCCATGAAATGCAGCCTTTCGGTGATTCGCTGCGCAACCGGCCGGCCATCGGCAAGTCGACATGCCAAGAGAGAGACGCCTGACAGCGGCAGGGCCGGCAAGCACATCACGGCGCTGATGCTGTGACGCAGCGTCAGATTGCAAGGATCACAGATATCTGAAAAGCCGCATGAAATTTCCTTATTGTAAATATTTTTACATTTATCTCCGAATTTCGGTCAAGACTTTTACAATAAAATCCATTGAGTGAATTGGGTTAGCAATTTTTTGACAGATGCGTTACAGTGCCCTCAGGTTGGAGGAAGGCACAGCTGCGACAGCGCTTCATGCGCCGGATCGGTCTGTGCCAGGCGACAGGAGGAGCAATCATGGCAGAGCAGGCGCAATCCCAGGCGCATGCCCCGGCGGCCGAGTTCACGGCACGGGCACATGTGGACGCAGCGCAGTACGAATTGATGTACAAGGCCTCGGTTGCCGACCCAGAGGCATTCTGGGCCGAACACGGCCAGCGCATCGACTGGATTCGCCCCTTTACCAAGGTCAAGAACACGTCCTTCCAGTTCGGCGCCGTCGATATACGCTGGTATGAGGATGGCACGCTGAACGTGTCGGCCAACTGTATTGACCGCCATGTCGTCACGCGGGGCGCACAGACCGCGATCATCTGGGAACCGGATGACCCCGACACCCCTGCCCGGCACATCAGCTACCGCGAGTTGCTGGAACAGACCAGCCGCATGGCCAATGTGCTGAAGGCGCAGGGCATCGCCAAGGGCGACCGGGTTGTGCTGTACCTGCCGATGATCCCGGAAGCCGCCTTTGCGATGCTGGCCTGCGCCCGGATCGGCGCCGTTCATTCGGTGGTATTTGCCGGGTTCAGCCCCGATGCACTGGCCAACCGGATCAATGACAGTGCCGCCAAGGCCGTCATCACGGCCGATTTCGCCCCGCGCGGCGGGCGCAAGACGCCGCTGAAGTCGAACACCGACAAGGCGCTGCTGGATTGTTCGGACAAGGTGAAATGCCTGGTGGTCAAGCACACGGGCGAGCAAACCACCTGGGTTGCCGGCCGCGATATCGACCTGAAGGCGGAAATGGCCGCGGCCAACCCCTATTGCGCCTATACCGAAGTGAGCGCCGAGGATCCGCTGTTCATCCTCTATACCTCGGGGTCGACCGGCAAGCCGAAGGGGGTGGTGCATACATCCGGCGGTTATCTGGTCTATGCCGCAATGACGCATCAATACACCTTCGACTATCACGAGGGCGATGTATTCTGGTGTACGGCCGATGTGGGCTGGGTGACGGGTCACAGCTATATCGTCTATGGCCCTCTGGCCAATGGCGCGACCACCGTGATGTTCGAGGGCGTGCCCACCTGGCCCGATGCCGGCCGGTTCTGGGAGGTCTGCGCCAGGCATAAGGTCAACCAGTTCTATACCGCCCCCACCGCGATCCGCGCGCTGATGGCCTTCGGGCCGGAGCCGGTGCTGAAGCATGACCTGGCCAGCTTGCGCCTGCTGGGTACGGTGGGCGAGCCGATCAACCCCGAAGCCTGGAACTGGTACAACGAGCATGTCGGCAAGGGCCGCTGCCCCATCGTCGATACCTGGTGGCAGACGGAAACCGGCGGGCATCTGATCACACCGCTGCCCGGGGCCATTCCGACAAAGCCCGGCTCGGCCACGCGGCCCTTCTTTGGCGTTCAGCCGGTGGTGCTGGAAACCGAGAGCGGCAAGGAAGTCACCGCGACCGAGGCCGAGGGCGTGCTGTGCATCGCTGACAGCTGGCCGGGACAGATGCGCACCGTCTGGGGCGATCACGAACGGTTCGAGGCGACCTATTTCCAGCAGTACAAGGGCTATTATTTCAGTGGCGACGGCTGCCGGCGCGATGCCGACGGCTATTACTGGATCACCGGCCGGGTGGATGATGTGATCAATGTCTCTGGCCACCGGATGGGCACGGCCGAGGTGGAATCGGCGCTGGTCGCTCATGAGATGGTGGCCGAGGCCGCAGTGGTGGGCTATCCGCACCCGGTCAAGGGTCAGGGCATCTATGCCTATGTCACGCTGATGAACGGGGTCGAGCCGACAGATGATCTGCGCAAGGAACTGGTCAAATGGGTCCGGCAAGAGATCGGTCCCATCGCCAGCCCCGATCTGATCCAGTGGGCGCCGGGCCTGCCCAAGACGCGCTCGGGCAAGATCATGCGCCGCATCCTGCGCAAGATCGCCGAAAACGATTATGGCGCACTGGGCGATACCTCGACCCTGGCCGACCCGTCGGTGGTGGATGAGCTGATCGACAACCGCATGAACCGGGACTGAGGCGATGGGTGCAAGCGACACCACCACCCGCCCCGCCGTCCTGATCCTGCTGGGCCCGCCGGGGGCGGGCAAGGGCACCCAGGCCCGCATGCTGGAGGAGCGTTTCGGCCTGGTGCAGCTCTCGACAGGCGATCTGTTGCGCGCAGCCGTGGCCGAGGGCACCGAGGCGGGCCAACAGGCAAAAGCCGTCATGGATGCCGGCGGGCTGGTCAGCGACAAGATCGTTCTGGCCATCCTGCGTGACCGCATGGCGCGGCCCGATACCGGCCAGGGCGTGATCCTGGACGGCTTTCCGCGCACCGAAGGGCAGGCCGCGGCACTGGATGCCCTGCTGGCCGATCAGGGGCTGGCGATCACGGCAGCCGTATCAATGACGGTGGATGACGCCGCCATGGTGCGCCGCGTTGCCGGGCGCTATTCCTGCGCGACCTGCGGCGAAGGATATCATGACGATTTCAAGCACCCGCGCCAGGGTGGCATCTGTGACAAATGCGGCGGCACCCGGTTTCAGCGGCGCGCCGACGACAACGCACAGACGGTAGAGGCCAGACTGACGGCCTATCACGCGCAGACCGCCCCGCTGATTGCCTACTATGGCGCGCGCGGGGTGCTGCAGACAATTGACGGGATGGACGCCATCGACGCCATCGCGGCAGAGCTGGGCGCCATCGTCGAAAAGGCGACAGCCTAACGCAACCACCCCGGAGGCCAAGCCGGGGCGGTTGCAACCAAGCAAGGCGGGTATCCCGTTACCATCCGGTGACAGGGACATGACGGGGCACCCGCAGTTGGCAACCTGGGAGGATATCCAATGTCTGACAAATCCGCCAGTGCCTACTGGGCGGCGAACATCCGGATCATCACCATCTGCATGGTGATCTGGGCGCTTGTCTCGTTCGGTTTCGGCATCATCTTTCGGCCGCTTCTGGCCGGCATTCCCATCGGGGGTACCGATCTGGGCTTCTGGTTCGCACAGCAGGGCTCGATCCTGACCTTCATCGTGCTGATCTTCTACTACACCTGGTACATGAACCGGCTCGACAAAGAGTTCGGCGTCGACGAGCAATAAGGGACCGCCACTATGGATCAGTTTACCCTGAACCTGCTGGTCGTGGGCGCGTCCTTTGCGCTTTACGTCGGCATTGCCATCTGGGCCCGAGCGGGCTCGACATCGGATTGCTATGCCGCCTCGCGCGGCGTCAACCCCATCGTCAACGGCGCGGCCACGGCGGCTGACTGGATGTCGGCGGCCAGCTTCATCTCGATGGCCGGGCTGATTGCCTTTGTGGGCTACGGCAACTCGACCTTCCTGATGGGCTGGACCGGCGGCTATGTGCTGCTGGCACTGTTGCTGGCGCCTTACCTGCGCAAGTTCGGCCGCTTCACCGTGCCTGATTTCATCGGCGACCGCTTTTACAGCCAGACCGCGCGCCTGGTGGCGGTGATCTGTCTGCTGGTGATCTCGATCACCTATGTGATCGGGCAGATGACCGGCGCCGGCGTGGCCTTCTCGCGCTTCCTGGAAGTGACCAGCACGACGGGGCTGCTGATCGCCTCGACCGTGGTGTTCATCTATGCCGTTCTGGGCGGGATGAAGGGCATCACCTATACGCAGCTGGCACAGTATATCGTGCTGATCGTGGCCTATACCATTCCGGCCGTGTTCATCTCGTTGCAGCTGACCGGGCAGTTCCTGCCGCAGATCGGCCTGTGGTCCACCCATACCGAAAGCGGCCTGCCGCTCTTGACCAAGCTGGATCAGGTGCTGGTCGAACTGGGCTTCCGCGACTACACGGGCCATCACGGGTCGACCTTCAACATGGTGCTGTTCACCATGTCGCTGATGATCGGCACCGCCGGTCTGCCGCATGTGATCATCCGCTTCTTTACCGTGCCAAAGGTATCGGATGCCCGCAAATCGGCCGGCTGGGCGCTGATCTTCATCGCGCTGCTGTACACCGTGGCCCCGGCCGTGGGGTCGATGGCGCGGCTGAACATCATCACCACGATCTACCCCCACACCACCGAGACCGGGGCGCTGGATCTGGAGCGGCCGCTGAGCTATGCCGAGCGCCCGCAGTGGATGATCAACTGGGAGCAGACCGGCCTGCTGCGGTTCGACGACCTGAACGAAGACGGGCAGATTCAGTACTATAACGCCGCAAACCCGCCCGCCGCCGCCGAAGAACTGGGCTGGGCCGGCAACGAGATGGTCACGTTCAACCAGGATATCCTGGTGCTGGCCAACCCCGAAATCGCGCAGCTTCCGGGCTGGGTGATCGCGCTGATCGCCGCGGGCGGTCTGGCGGCAGCGTTGTCCACGGCGGCAGGGTTGTTGCTGGCCATCTCTTCGGCCATCAGTCACGACCTGATCAAGTCGATGATCAACCCGGGCATCTCGGAAAAGGGCGAGTTGCTGGCCGCGCGCATCTCGATGGCCTTTGCCATTGCGCTGGCCACATGGCTGGGGCTGAACCCACCGGGCTTTGCCGCACAGGTGGTGGCGCTGGCCTTCGGTCTGGCGGCGGCGACGCTGTTTCCGGCGATCATGATGGGCATCTTCTCGACGAAGATGAACACCGCGGGCGCGGTGACGGGGATGATGGTGGGTCTGCTTTCGACCTGTCTGTACATCTTCACCTATCTGGGCTGGTTCTTCATCCCCGGTACCGCGATGCTGGAAAACGTGCCGGCAAACTGGCTGTTCGGCATCTCGCCGCTGAGCTTCGGCACGGTCGGTGCGATCCTGAACTTCGCCGCGGCCTATCTGGTGCTGTCCTTCACCAAACCCGCACCGCAGGAAGTGCGCGATCTGGTGGAATCGATCCGCGTGCCGCGTGGCGCCGGCGGGGCAGTTGCCCACTGAGCATGACACTGGAAAGGGGGCGCACACTGGCGCCCCCTTTCACCCCACCCCTTGCAGCGGATGGATGGACAGACCGATGGCCCTGGACCCGCGCACCGAAATCGTCAAGACATTCCTGGAAAGCGTGCATCCCTATGACAGCCTGCCGCAGGACGAGTTGGCGCGCGTCGCCACCTCCTTCAGCCGCAGGGAATACCCTGCCGGATCAGAGATCTATGCCGCCGGCGAGCCCATTCGCGGGGTCTATCTGATCAAGCGCGGCGCGGTCGAGGTGATCGACCGGAACGGCACGCTGGTCTCGATCCTGGGGCCCCGCAACAGCTTCGGCGAGCGCGGGTTGTTGCGCGACGGGCTGGCCGTGACCTCGGCCCGTGCGACCGAGGACAGCGTGATCCTGATGCTGCCCGATGCCGCGTTGCGCCGGCTGATCGCCGCCTCGCCGGCGTTCGAGCGTTTCTTCAACCGCGCCCGCCCGATCGAGGCGCGCGGCACCGACCTGAGCACGCTGAAGGTGGCCGACCTGATGGCGCGCAACCCCGTCACCATCCCGCCCGAGGCGACAGTGCAGGACGCCGCCCGGATGATGCGTGACAAGCATATCTCAAGCCTGGCAGTGACCGACACGGACGGCAGGCTGGTTGGCATCCTGACCACGCGCGACCTGACGGGCCGCGTGCTGGCCGAGGGGCTGGGCGTGGACACGACCGTCGACGCCGTGATGACGCGCGACCCGCTGGTGCTGAGCCCGGAATCGCTGGGATCGGACATTCTGCACACCATGCTGGAACGGCGCATCGGCCATCTGCCGGTTGTGCGCGATGGCGTGGTGAAGGGCATCATCACCCAGACCGACCTGACCCGCTTTCAGGCGGTCAGTTCCGCGCAACTGGTGCGCGATGCCTCTACCTGCGATTCCGCACAGGAAATGGCCCAGGTCACCGCACGCATTCCGAAACTGCTGATGCAGCTTGTGGCCTCGGGCAGTGCGCATGAGGTGGTCACACGGCTGATCACCGATATCGCCGATACCGTGACGCGCCGGCTGCTGAAACTGGCCGAGGTCGAACTGGGCCCGGCACCCGTGCCGTTCCTGTGGCTGGCCTGCGGCAGCCAGGGGCGGCAGGAACAGACCGGCGTTTCGGATCAGGACAACTGCCTGATCCTGGATGACAGCGTGACCGACGATGACATGCCCTATTTTGCCGCGCTGGCAAGATACGTCAGCGACGGGCTGGACCAGGCCGGTTATTTCTACTGCCCGGGCGACATGATGGCCACCAACCCGCGCTGGTGCCAGCCGCGCCGGGTCTGGCGGCGGTATTTCCAGGGCTGGATCGACACACCCAACCCCGAAGCACAGATGCTGGCCTCGGTCATGTTTGACCTGCGCCCCATCGGCGGCACGCCGGCGCTGTTTCGTGACCTTCAGGCGGAAACGCTGGAGGCGGCCTCGAAGAACTCGATCTTCGTGGCGCACATGATCTCGAACGCGCTGAAACACCAGCCGCCGCTGGGCCTGTTGCGCGGCTTCGCCACCATCCGGTCGGGCGAGCACAATAATCATATCTCAATGAAGCTGAACGGTGTGGTGCCGGTGGCCGATCTGGCGCGCGTCTATGCACTGAAGGGCCATCTGGCACCGGTGAACACCCGCGCCCGGCTGGAGGCGGCCGAGCATGCCGGCGTGATCTCGGTCTCTGGCGCGCGCGACCTGATCGAGGCCTACGACCTGATCGCCCGCTTGCGGCTTGAAAACCAGGCCTCGCTCGTGCGTGCGGGGCGCAAGCCCGACAACTTTCTGGCGCCGGCCGATCTGTCGGATTTCGAGCGCAGCCACCTGCGGGATGCCTTTGTGGTGGTCCGCACCATGCAATCGGCCGTTGGCCACCGAAGCGGCGCATTGGGTTAGGGAAGCGGATGATATTCGAATTGATCGGCGGGCTGTCGGCGGGTCTGGGGTTGATGGGGCTGGTGTTCCTGTTGAACCGCCTGACAGGCGGGCGCATTCCCGGATGGGTCTTTCCGACCTCGGTGGCGGCGGGGTTGCTGGGGTTCACCGTCTGGGCCGAATACAGCTGGGCCAGCCGTGCCCTGGACGCCCAGCCACAGTTGCGCCTGGCCGATACGGTGGCCGAACCCTCGCCCATGCGCCCGCTCAGTTATCTGCGCACGCCGGTCAACCGGCTGCGCGCCATCGATCTGTCACGCACCTTCGTGCATGCCGACCAGCCCGATCATGTGCGCACGCTGGTGGTGTCGATGGCCCGATGGGAACCGGTGCGCGCGGTCGAGGTGATGTTCGATTGCGCAAGACCCGCCATGGCACCGCTGGGCGGCGGGGTAACACTGAACGCAGACGGAACGCTGGAGGGGGCGACCTGGCTGCAGATGGAGGCTGGCGACGGTGTCTTGCGCACCGCCTGCGCGGCAGGAGAGGAGATCAGGCATGACCGAGGATACGGGTCGTAAACATATCCTTGTGATCGAGGACGAAGACAACATCGCCATCGCGCTTGACTACCTGATGACGCGCGAAGGCTATGCGCTGGAACGCATCGCCACAGGTGCCGGCGCGGTCGATCTGATCCGCGACACGCGGCCAGACCTGGTGCTGCTGGATGTCATGCTGCCCGAGGTTTCGGGCTATGAGATCTGCCAGAATGTCCGGCTGGACCCAGCACTGGCGGCGGTCAAGATCCTGATGATGACCGCCCGCGGATCGGCGATGGAACGGCGCAAGGGCCTGGCGATGGGCGCTGACGGCTTCATTTCGAAACCGTTCGAACTGAAGGAACTGCGCGCCGAGGTGCGCCGCATCCTGGCCGGCGAACCCGCCCCGCAGGGCGAGGCCGCCTCGGGTCACACAACACATGGCTGACCGGTTTGGCCTGCGCACCCGCATTGCGCTGTTCTTTGCCTTTCTGGCGCTTGGCGCAGGGGCTGCGATCGGCGGCGCGCTATGGTTCGCCGCCCGGCGCGCCCCGGCTGCCGAGGGGGTGGCGCCCGCCCTGATCCAGGGCGGGTTGCTGGCCGGGTTTGCCGTGATCGGCCTGACCGTCTGGGTGTGGTACCTGTTCGATGCCCATGTCGCCCGCGCGATCGACCGGCTGGCCGCCGCGCTGCGCGCGCGCAGCCAGGCCGAGGTCGGCACCGATCTGGTGCGCGAGGCAGAGACCGCGCGCTATCTTGGCGATCTGGCCCCCGCCGCACAGGACATGACACGCGCCCTGGTTCAGACGCGCAACGCCCTGGCCGAGGCTGTAGCGCGGGAGACCACGCGGCTGGCAGCGGAAAAGGCGCGGCTTGAAACGCTGCTGGCCGATGTGCCGGTGGCCGTGCTGCTGTGCAATGCCGATCATCAACTGGTGTTCTACAACGGCCAGGCCGTCGATATCCTGGGCTCTGGCGCGGCACCGGGCCTGAACCGTGACCTGCTGGATTATCTGCGCGAGGGGCCGATCCGCCATGCCTATCAGCGCCTTTCCGATGCCGGCGAACCTGACATGGCCTCTGACCTGCTGTGCGCCACGGCAGAGGGCGGGCGCGTGCTGGCCGGACGCATGCGCGTCCTGCGCCGCCGCGAAGAGGGGGTGGCGCCGGGTTACGTGCTGACCCTGCGCGACGTGACCCATGACATTGCCGCGCATACCAGCCGCGATGCGCTGCTGGCCGAGGTGTTCGACCGCGTGCGCCGCCCCGCCGCCAACCTGCAGACCGTGATCGGCGTCATGAGCGAGGCCGGCGCGGCCCCGGATGCAACCGGCCCCGGCGGCGACACCGGCGGCGACACCGGCAGCCCCCTGCCCGTCGACATGAATGCTGCCATGCTGGACGAGGTCCAGGCACTGACCCGCGCCATCACCGAGCTTGGCACGCGCTATGATGCCATCCAGACCGACTGGCGCCCGCTGGCACAGACCCGCTCGACCGATCTGGCCGACAGTCTCAGCGCACGCCTCAGCGCCGCCGGGCTGACACTGGAAACCGCGCCGGGGCCGGCGCTGATCGTTCAGGTCGACGGGTTCGAGATCGTGGCCTTTCTGGGCTGGCTTGCCACGCGCCTGGCCGACGAAGGGCACGCCCGCGCCTTTCGCCTGAACCTGATCGAGGAAGACGGGCCCGGCGCGCTGTTGCGGCTGGAATGGGACGGACCGCCGCTGCCGGTGGGGCGGTTCGACAATTGGCTGAACGACCCCCTCGGCACGGATACCGGCGAACTGACGGCCCATGCGGTGCTGCAGACCCACGGCACCGAGGCCTGGCCGGAAACCACCCCGACCGGCGCCAGCGCGGTGTCGATGCC
>JAFIED010000065.1 GCA_020832805.1 Pararhodobacter sp. | reverse complement strand
GGGGGGCCGGGGCCGGCAATGCTGTCGGTCTGGGGCTAGAACAGGAAGGAGGCACCGCTGTCGGCGCCTGTCGCGCGGCGGCGCAGGGCAGCGAAGAGGTCACGACCGCAGCCGGTGTCGTTGAGTGACAGGTCCGGGGTGGCAGGCGCGCGGGCCGCGAGATCGGCGCCGGGGGCGTCAAGCCGGCCGGCGGGGGCGTCGAGGCGGATCAGGTCGCCGTCGCGCAGGCGGGCGAGGGGGCCGCCGGCCGCGGCCTCTGGCGTGACATGGATCGCCGCCGGCACCTTGCCCGAGGCACCGGCCATGCGCCCGTCGGTGACCAGGGCGACGCGGTGGCCGCGGTCCTGCAGCACTGCCAGGATGGGAGTAAGGGCGTGCAGTTCCGGCATGCCATTGGCCTGCGGGCCCTGGAAGCGCAGCACGACGATGCAATCCCTGTCCAGCTGCCCGGCGCTGAAGGCGGTCTTGACTGCCTCCTGGCTGTCAAAGAGGCGGGCCGGCGCCTGGATGACATGGCGCTCGGGGGCGACGGCCGAGGTCTTGATCACCCCCTCGCCCAGATCGCCCTGCAGCCGGCGCAAGCCGCCGGTGGGCTGGAACGGATCGGTGGCGGGGCGCAGGATGCGGTGGTTGAGGCTGGTGCGCGGTCCGCCGTCATGCGGATCGACCCAGGCAAGGGTGCCATCATCCTGCAGGCGGGGTTCGCGCGTGTAATGGGCCAGCCCGGTGCCAGCAACGGTTTCGGTATCGGGGTGCAACAGGCCCGCGTCCAGCAATTCGCCGATCAGATAGGCCAGCCCGCCGGCGGCGTGAAAATGGTTCACATCGGCCAGGCCGTTCGGATAGACCCTTGCCAGCAGGGGAACCACCTGGGCGATGGCGTCAAAATCCTCTGGTTCCAGCACGATGCCCGCCGCCCGCGCCATGGCCGGCAGGTGCAGCACCAGATTGGTCGATCCGCCCGTCGCCATCAGCCCGACGATGCCGTTGACGAAGGCGCGCTCGTCCAGAATGCGGGCGGTGGGGCGATAATCGGCGCCGAGGCCCGTGATCTGCGCGGCGCGGGCCACGGCGGCGGCTGTCAGGGCGTCGCGCATGGCGGTGCCGGGGTTGACGAAGCTGGTGCCCGGCAGGTGCAGGCCCATGAATTCCATCAGCATCTGGTTGGTGTTCGCCGTGCCGTAAAAGGTACAGGTGCCCGGCCCGTGATAACTGGCCATTTCTGCCGCCATCAGCGCTGCTCGGCTGGCCTGGCCGGCGGCATGGGCCTGACGCACCTTTGCCTTGTCATCATTCGGCAGACCCGAGGTCATGGGCCCTGCCGGCACAAAGACCGCCGGCACATGGCCGAAACTGGCCGCCGCCATGACCAGACCCGGCACGATCTTGTCGCAGACCCCCAGCCACAGCGCGGCATCGAAACAGTCATGGCTCATCGCCACACCGGCAGACAGCGCGATCACATCGCGCGACATCAGCGACAGTTCCATCCCCGCGCGGCCCTGGGTGACGCCGTCGCACATGGCCGGCACGCCGCCGGCCACCTGTGCCGTGGCGCCGGCGGCGCGGGCGGCATCGCGGATCAGAGCCGGGAACCGTTCGAACGGCTGATGCGCCGACAGCATGTCATTGTAGGCGGTCACGATGCCCAGATGCGGTGCCCGGCCCTGTGCCAGCGCGTCCTTGTCCGGTCCGGTTGCGGCATAGGCATGCGCGGCGTTCGAACAGGACAGATGCGCGCGGGCCGGCCCCTGGTCGGCGGCACGGGCGCATCGGTCCAGATAGGCATGCCGTAACGGCGCCGAGCGCTGCGCGATGCGCCGGGTGACCTTGGCGATGACCGGGGAAAGGGCGGGTGTGGGTGGCTTGGTCATGGTATTCCGGCTTTCAGCCTGCATGGGGCAAAAGGGCCTGTGGAGCGGCCGGCTTTGCCTTACCCTAAGGCGCTAGCGCTAACGAGGCAAGGCCATGCAGCCCAGCCCGGTGCATGCGGCGCTGCAGCATGGCAGACGGATCGGTCGGCGCGGGCAGGAGGCGGCAGCATGCGGTGACGCAGTGTCATGAAATCGAGCTGCGCCAAAGGCTTGCAAAAACTGCAAGGCGGGCATGCCGGATTGCCTGTGGTGAATGCCGCGCCGCAGCACTAACTAGGCAGCAGCCGACTTGAACAGCCTGAAAAACAGGCAAGGAGAAAACAATGAACCGCAACGAACTCGTGATCGAACCTGTCGATATCATCGCCGTCGAACGCCAGGCCCGTGCCATGCAGGCGCAGGTCATGGCCGAGATGCTGGCCGCAGCAAAGGTCTGGATGCTGGCCCGTCTGCGCCGTGCGCCCGGTGGCCAGACCGCCTGATCAACCGATGGCATGCAAGGCAGTCGATAGCTGAATGCTGGCTGCCTGACGCCTGATTGCCGGGCAATCGATTGCCTGGCAGTCCTGACGATGGGTCCCGCCGATGGGTTTTGTCGATCGTGCCCGCGCTGACCGCCTGCTTGCCTGACCGGCATACCGGCGGCGCCGGCCTGAGATCGGACAAAGACCAGACAAACGCCCCGCTGCCGGACATGGCAGCGGGGCGTTTGTCTGGCGGGGGGCGGGCAGGGCAGGCATCAACGGGTCGAGGCCCGGTTTGCCGGCTTCCGGTGCGGCGCCCCTTTCACACCTGCGCGCGGGGCGCTATGGCAGGGGCAAAGAGGTGCCCCGCATGACCGAACCTGCCGCGTCCTACCCGATTGTCCGTTTGCGGCCAAAAGCCGAGGCCCGCGCCATCCGCCATGGCTTTCCCTGGGTCTATGCCGATGAGCTGGTCACGGACCGGCGCACCAAGGCGCTGGCGCCCGGCGCGCTGGCCGTGCTGGAAGATGCCGAGCGCCGTGCGCTGGGGCTGGTCAGCGTGAATACGGGTTCGCGCATCATTGCCCGTGTGCTGGACCGCAACCCCGCCGCGCAGATCGATCAGACCTGGCTGCGGGCGCGGCTGAGCCGGGCGCTGCAGCTGCGCGAGCGGCTTTATGAGACACCCTATTACCGGCTGGTGCATGCCGAGGCCGACGGGTTGCCGGGCGTGGTGATCGACCGCTTTGGCGCGGCGGCGGTGATCCAGCCGAATGCCGCCTGGGCCGAGGCGCATCTGGACGGGTTGTGCGCGGCGCTTGTTGCGGTGACGGGTTGTTCGGTCGTGGTGAAGAACGCCACCGGGCGGGCGCGCGCGCTGGAGGGGCTTGGCGAGGAAACCACGCTGCTGCAGGGTACGCTGGCGGGCCCGCTGCCGGTGCCGATGAACGGTGCGCATTACATGGCCGACCTGACCGGCGGGCAAAAGACGGGGCTGTTCTATGACCAGCGGCCCAATCATGCCTTTGCCGCGAAACTGGCCGGTGGCGGGGCGGTGCTGGACGTGTTTGCGCATGTGGGCGGGTTTGCACTGGCTGCATTGGCGGGCGGCGCCGCGCGGGCGCTGGCGGTTGACAGCTCCGCCCCGGCGCTGGCCCTGGCCGAGGAGGGTGCGCGCGTTTCGGGCGTGGACGGACGGTTCAGCACCCGGCGCGGCGATGCCTTTGCCGTGATGGAGGCACTGGCCGGCGAGGGCGCGCGCTTTGATCTGGTGGTCTGTGACCCGCCCGCTTTTGCACCCAATCGTGCGGCGCTGGAGGCGGGTCTGCGCGCCTATGAGCGGGTGGCGCGGCTGGCGGCGCCTTTGGTGGCGCCAGGCGGCTATCTGGCGCTGTGTTCCTGCTCGCATGCCGCGGATTTGGGTGCGTTTCGGTCTGCCAGCGCGCGGGGCATCGGTCGGGCCGGGCGGCGGGCGCAGTTGCTGCACACGGGCTTTGCCGGGCCGGACCATCCGCAACTGCCGCAACTGCCGCAACTGGCGGAAAGCGGGTATCTCAAGGCGCTGTTTTTCCGGCTGGATGGATGAGGCGGGGGGCGGCGCCCCCCCCCCCC
>JAFIED010000062.1 GCA_020832805.1 Pararhodobacter sp. | reverse complement strand
CCCCCCGCCGCGGGCCAGCACCGTTTCGGGCAGGAAACCGTCGCGCACATAGGCCTGCACAGCGCGGAGCAGGCGACTTTGCGTCCACTGACGCCCGCGGGGCAGGGGGCCGTTGACGATGCGCAGCACATCCTCCCAGGCCATGTTGGGCCGCAGGCGGCGCACATGGGGCACCCAATCCTGCGCCGTCTGGTTCAGGCGTTCCATATAGCCGTCCTGCCGCGCCAGCCGCACCTTTCTCAGCGCGGCCGGATCACGGGCGCGCAGGCCCGGGTTGCCGCCAATCCGGCCTTTGGTGCGTGCGCTGGCCAGCCCGGCCTTTGTGCGCTCCCGGATCAGCGCGCGCTCGAACTCGGCTGCGGCACCGAGGACCTGGAGGGTGAATTTGCCCTGCGGTGACGCGGTGTCGATCGGATCGGTCAGCGAGCGGAAGAAGGCGCCCTTTGCCTCCAGCAGCTCGATCACCTCCAGCAGATGCGAGAGGGACCGCGCCAGCCGGTCGATACGCACGACGACCAGCGTATCGCCCTTGCCAATCCGTTCCAGCACCCGCGCCAGCACCGGCCGCGCGCGGTTCCCGCCCGAAGCCTGCTCTTCGTGGATTTCAGCGCAGCCCGCAGATTTCAGAGCCTGCGACTGGGGCAGGGGGGTCTGATCCTCGGTCGATACGCGGGCATAGCCGATCAGGGGCATAAAAACAGGCCGTTTTCAATTCAATACATCTCTAGTAAACGACCGTTTAAAAACAAAAGCAAGGGCGTTTTTTTGTGGCGCTGCTCAGGAAAACTGCCTGTGTTTCCTGTGCCTGAGTCCAATCGCACAGGTCTCACGGGCCGTTGTGCGCGCGTGCCATATATATGTGTTCAGAGACACCCCAACAAAACCCTTGGGTAAAGTGCAAAACAGCTTTATTTTGCACATATGAAACCTCAAACACCAACTTACCATGATGGTTTTTACGACCCTCTCTCCAGTGTCGAACGAGGGAAGGAGACATCCGAAGATGATCTGTGGTTCCTGCCTGGCCCAATCGAAGACGGCCCCGGCGATCTGCCACCCGGGCCAAAGGCGGAGCCCCTTGAAAGCGCGGTGCTCGATGACTGGCAAAAGGCTCAGGCCGGCCAAGCCGCGCGGCTTGCCCGTGTCGCGGGCCGGCTCGGTGCGCTGGACGAACGGTTAGGGCGTGGACCAGAGGGCTGGCGGCACAGGCTCGCGCTGATCGAAGCCGCTGACCTGAGCTGGTTTCTGGGCGACCGGGTTGGCCCGGATCGGCTGGCGCTCTGGATCTCGCTGCGCCTGTCCGGCGTCCAGGACGACACCTTGGCGCTGGCGCGTGCCCTTTGGGCAGTGCGCCGGCTGACGGGTGGGCCGGGACCAGAGTTGGGCCTTGCCGCCTTTCTTGATCGCCGTGACACGCAGAGCCTTGGCGATGAAGCCGATCCGTTCATGGATCGCGCGGGCGGTTGGCTGGATCTGATGGCGCAAGCTGCCGATCTTCACCCGATCAGCCGCGCCTGCATGGGCTTTCACCTTTGGGGCCTTGCCGGGCTTGGGCAGCATGACGACCGGATGGAGGCGGCGGTCACGACGGCAAGGATCGCCGCCAGTGATGGGCAAGGGGCAGTCTTTGCCCCCCTTGCCATGGGCGGGGCAGGGGGGCTGCGCGCTGGTGGCCCGCCGACTGATCGTTTGGCGCGGTGGCTAGACGGGATGGAGACCGCATGCCTGACCGCGATGCGCCAGCTTGACG
Source organism: Pararhodobacter sp. (assembly GCA_020832805.1). Taxonomy (GTDB): domain Bacteria; phylum Pseudomonadota; class Alphaproteobacteria; order Rhodobacterales; family Rhodobacteraceae; genus Pararhodobacter. The sequence goes on along the minus strand of JAFIED010000062.1, from coordinate 2,230 downwards.
ATATAGAGGCGTGGGCGACGCGGGCGGAAACCGAGATGTCGCGGCTCTCTGGCAGGACGCCACCCGCTCTTCGTGCTGCGCTGACCGAATGGCCGCTCGTTTCTGCCGCGATGGCCGAGGCTCTGACCGGCGCCAGTCGAACTGCCGTCCAGCGCAACTTGGCCTGGATGGAAGCACGCGGCCTGATCAGCGAGATAACGGGGCAGGGGCGATATCGGATGTGGCGCGCCAGACACTGAGCGCCCGAGATCATCAGGCAATCATGCCAATATCCGGCGCTACGTGTCGATGCGTTGCGAGGCATTGACCCGCCACATTGAAACGGCAAGGCAGGGCAGCGTTCGCTGCATGGTACGCCGTCAAACGCAGATTTGCAGGCTGCTGCAAGCAATTCACCGGCGTTGCCTGACGCTGCGGGGAGATGGTCATCATGACAAACGATGGGCGATCCTGGCGCTGGTGACGCTGGTACGCCGGTTCAGCACGAAAGCATGAGGGAACCCAAAAACGTATTGGGCTTTGTTCGCTGCCAGGACAGCAGGAATGCCCTGGGCCGTCGTTCAGGCCCTTGCACAAGGCTGGGCAAGGCGCCGCCCGGGCGCAATGGTATGCGGCCGGGCGTTGGTGGCATCGACGCCATAGCCTGCGACGCCTTTGTATCCCGCGGCAAATTCCGCCAGTTCCTGTTGCGAGATCACATCATCGATATGCGTGAACCTGCCGCCACAGCGTTCTTCAACGATGTCAAGAATCTTGTCCGGCCCTGCCACGCGGTTGCGCAGAACAACCTGCGTGGTCGCCGGCAGCATGCGTTCTTCATAGGCCTGAAGCGCCGCAGGCGTCAGGCCATGCGCCAAAAGCACCGCGCCAAGTTCGCGGGCGTCGATGATCGCCGAACCCGCCCCGTTGGAGCCGACGGGATAGGCGGCATGAGCCGCGTCCCCCATGAGGCTGACACGGCCATCACGCCAGGCTGTCAGCGGATCACGATCAACCATAGGGTATTCGAACACCTCGGCCGCCCCTTCGATCAGGGCCGGCACGTCCAGCCAGTCAAATTTCATCGACCTGAACCGTGGCAGGAAGTCATCAAGCTTCGCCTTTCGATTCCAGTCTTCCTTGTTCCATGCGGCATCAGGGTCGTAGTTCAGATTGGCGATCCAGTTCAGAAGCACCTTGCCCGTGCGCTTGTCCGGTGCCGAGATCGGATAGCAGACAAAGCGAAACCCGTCATGGCCGATCATCACCATTGACGCGCCGGTCTTGAACGGACTGGCCCAGGTGGTGCCGCGCCACAGGACCGAGCCACCCCACACCGGTTCGCCCTCGCCCGGTGCTATCTGGCGGCGAATCGCCGAATGAATGCCGTCTGCGCCAATCAGCAGCGCGCCGCGTTCGCTGCGGGTGGTCCCGTCGGCGTTGCGCAGGTGCAGGACTGCCTCTTCACCGGCGTTGTCAAAACCGGTCGCTGTCCAGCCGGTTTCAAGGCATTCGGAGCCCGCACGCGCCTGCAAGATACGGTGAAGCATCATGTGCAACTCGCCCCGGTGTACCGAATATTGGGGCCAGCTGTAACCGGCCCACAGCCCCCGTGGCTCGGTCCAGATATGCAGGCCCTTTTTCGTGTACATGCCGTAATCGCGGGTGCGCACGCCGATCCCATCCAGATCATTGGCAAGGCCCAGATCGAACAACTCGCGCACGGCCGTCGGTTGCAGATTGATTCCGACACCCATCGGTTTCAGCCGGGAAACAGCCTCGAACACGCGAAATGGCACACCGATCTGGTGGCAGGTAAGTGCCAGCGTCAGTCCTGCAATCCCGCCGCCTGCAATCAAAACCGTCATGCACATGCCCTCCGCTTTGCCGACAGGGGGATGATACAGGCAATGGCATAAACTTCAAGTATGAAGCTTCATGCTTGAAGTTTATGCGCACCGGGAATAGACTGCCCCTATACCAACCGTGGGGCCAAAGGGTCGACAATGGATACGGGCAAGAACGAACAGGACACCGAGACAGAGCGTCTGCGCCTTTGGCTGCGCCACATGAAGATGGCGCGCCTGATTGAAAACCGCCTGCGCAGGCTGTTCCGTGACGAGTTCGGCACCACCGTGCCGCGCTTTGACATGCTGGCAACGCTGAACCGCCACCCCGAAGGTCTGATCATGAGTGCGCTGTCGCGCGAGCTGAAGGTGGCGGCAAGCAACACCACCGGCGTTGTGAACGC
>JAFIED010000060.1 GCA_020832805.1 Pararhodobacter sp. | reverse complement strand
GGGGGGGGGGGGGCCCCGGGGGGGGGGGCCCGACTACCCCCGGTGTTTTTGGGGCTTGTGGTGGGGCGCGGGGGTTAACGGGGTCCGCGACGGCGGGCGGTAGCGGTTCAGGCGGCGGCCGTCTTCAGCGCCTGGCGGCGCAGGGCATCGGCTGTCGTGCGGGCCTCGGCCACCCGGGGATCGGGCGCCCCGCTCAGGCTCAAGGCATCGGCAAAACGGGCCCAGTTGAACGGGTTGCGTGCACTGAGCGTCACCCTTTCCGAGGCGAGCGCCCGGGCCATGCCCCCTGCCCCGCCCCGCAGGGCTGCGGCCAGTAGCGTGCGGTCCAGCACATCGCGCTGTGCATGCGAACCGCCGAACTCGTGGGCATGAGCGCGCACATCATAGAGAAGATCGGCGCAGGCGCGGTATTGCCCGGCACCGAAGGCGGCGATGGCCCGGCAGACCGGCAAGCCCACGCGTCGGGTCATTGACCAGGCATTGGTGCCGTCATCGCCCGCGGCAAGGTAGCGCTCCATCCGCGCAACGACCCGGTCGGCGGCCGGCTGATCGCCGGCGGCGACATGTGCCATGGCGGCGTGCATGTCGTTGAACGGGTAATAGGGCGTGTCGGTCAGCACCGATTTCCAGTCTTCCGACAGCGGGCGGGCGCGGGCCGATATGTCATGCCCGTCGACATGCAGGCGCCACAGCAGCGAGGAGGCATCCAGCATGGTGATTGCCACGCGCAACTGATCGGCCAGATAGATGCCTTCGTCCCAGGTTTTCAGCGCGCCCTCGATATCGCCGCTGTCCAGCCGGAACAGCGCCGTGTGCCACCAGTTGTGCCCGGCAAACAGATTGCCCGGCGCCCAGTCATCGGTGCGGCCGGTCATGAAGCGAATCCCTTCGCCTGTCATGCCGCGCATCTCGAATGCATGGGCCACGGCATGCACCGCCCAGGCATCCTGCGGATTGAGCGACAGCGCGTGCAGGCCGGTCTCCTCGGCCGCCTGATACTGACCGTTCTCCTCGAGCCCGAAGGCAAGTGCCCCCAGCACAATGCCGTAATGCGGGTCATCGGGCGACCAGGCGGTGATCTGGCGGGCGACACGGTCGCGCAGGTTGCGGCTGGCGCCGGCAAAGAAATCCATTTCGTGGCCCACGCGCAGACCCAGGATTTCGCGCGGGTGATCCAGCCCCAGGCGATCAAGGATGGCGGCAGCGCGGCGCAGGTCACCGCCGATCCAGGCGTCGATGGCGGCGGCATGCGCGCGCTCGACATCGCCGAAGCGGGCGGGATCGACCGTGGCGCGCATGGTCTGCATGATACCCGCCGCCATGTCGGTATAGGCCGGTTCGGTCATGTAGAGCATCAGATAGGCCTTGGCGAACCAGGGCATGCCGAAGCCGGGGTTGGCGGCGATGGCGGCATCCAGCGTGTCGATCACGGGGGCCTGAAAGAAGCTCATCTGCCGCACCGCCTGATCGTACAGTGCCATGCCCCGGGCGTTGGCGGTGGCATAGGCGATGCCCTGGGGGTCACATACGGCCATGGGAATTCCTTGCAGCAGGTTGCTTCTTGCGGACGCTGCCACAGGCTGACGGGCGGGGCAAGGCGCGGTGGGGAAACCGGCCATGCCGCCTGAATTGCTTAGCGGGTGAAGGAAACGGCTTTCCCCTGCCGCGCGAACATATTAGAGAATCGGCATGAGCAGCATGACCCCTTCCGTTTCCGATGCCCGCGCGCAACGCAATGTATGGGTCCTGGTGGCCGCGCAGGCGATTCTGGGTGCCCAGATGCCGATGATCTTCATCATCGGCGGGCTGGCGGGCACCACGCTGGCCGCGAATGTCTGCTGGGCGACGCTGCCGATTTCCATGATCGTGCTGGGCTCGATGCTGACGGCCACGCCGCTGGCGGCCTTCATGCAGCGGTACGGGCGGCGCGCGGGTTTCGTGCTGACGGCATCGGGCGGGGCGCTGGGGGCCATTGTCGGCGCGATCGGGCTGATGCAGGGGTCTTTCCTGCTGTTCAACATCGGCTCTCTGCTGACCGGTATCTACATGTCCGGCCAGGGTTTCTACCGCTTCGCTGCCGCCGATACGGCATCGGACGCGTTCAAGCCGAAGGCGATTTCCTATGTCATGGCGGGCGGGCTGCTTTCGGCCGTCGTGGGCCCGCAACTGGTCAAGTTCACCGCAGAGACCATGGTCGTGCCCTTTCTGGGCACCTATCTGGCCGTGATCGCGCTGAATGTCGGCGGCATGGCGCTGTTTGCCTTTCTGGACATTCCCAAACCCCCGGCGCCGGACCGGGATGCCCCCCGCGTGGGACGCTCGCGCCGGGAAATGCTGCGCGACCCGGCCATCGCCGTGGCGATCATCTGCGCGACCGTTTCCTATGCGCTGATGAATCTGGTGATGACCTCGACCCCGCTGGCGGTGGTGGGCTGCGGCTTTACCACCGGGCATGCGGCCGATATCGTTTCAGCGCATGTGCTGGCGATGTATGCGCCCTCTTTCATTACCGGGCATCTGATTGCACGTTTCGGGGTCAACACGATCGTGGCGACGGGGCTGGCGATTCTGGCGGCATCCGGCGCCGTGGCGCTGATGGGGGTCGAGCTGGAGCATTTCTATGTCGCGCTGATCCTGCTGGGCATCGGCTGGAACTTCGGCTTCATCGGCGCCACCACCATGCTGGCGCGCAATCATGCGCCATCGGAACGGGGCCGCATCCAGGGCATCAACGACATGATCGTGTTTGGCGGCGTCACCGTCGCCTCGCTGTCGTCGGGGCAGTTGATGAACTGCTGGGGGCCGGATGCCGAAACCGGCTGGCAACTGGTCAATCTGGCGATGCTGCCCTTCCTGGTGCTGGCCGGTGGCGCCCTGATCTGGCTGGCCATGCGGCCGCGCGAGGCGTGACACACCCCGGCCCGGGCCGTCACATGGCCCCTTTCGAACAGTGGATGAAAAGTCGAAAGCCGGGGTTGACCCTGTCGTTCTGGCCGGCTACTTGCACCCGGCCAGAGCACCGGGGCAGTCCCGGCGCATCGATGGAGGCACCATTGGACGACGGAAGTAGAAGCTGGGCACCCATGCCGCTTCGCGCTTCGCGGAACGGTCCGGTGCCCATGCTCGTTATCCTTCAACATCCGGCCTGACGGGCATCGCGCCTGACCAGCGGTGGTCATGCGGGGGGCCTGCGGGCCCTTCGACGGAGCATGACCGATGAACGACATCGCAACCATGAACGCCCATGCCATCGCCCGTTTCCTGCGGGCCGATGACCGGAAATCCATTGCCGTGGCGCTGCGCCATGAACATCCCGCCGATATCGTCGGCATCATCGGCGAGATGTCGGTTGCCGACATGGCGCAGGTGCTGCTGTGCCTGGAGCCGCAAAAGCAGGCAACGCTGTTCGGCTATTTCGACCATGACACCCAGGTCGAACTGGCCGCCACGCTGGACCGGGCCGAGATGGCGCGCATCTTCGGGGCCATGGCGCATGACGAACGCGCCGACCTTTTCACCGAACTGACCGAAGAGCAGAAGAACGCCCTGCTGCCCGGCCTGGCCCAGGCCGAGCGCGAGGACATGCGCAAGCTGGCGGCCTATCCCGAGGGGACGGTGGGGTCGGTCATGACGTCGGATTATGCGACGCTGCCGCCGCATCTGACCACGGTGCAGGCCGTGGAACATCTGCGCCGCGTGGCGCCGGATGCCGAGACGATCTACCACTCCTATGTCGTCGATGACGAACGCCGCCTGGTGGGCAGCGTCAGCCTGCGCGACCTGCTGGTGGCGCGCGACAATGCCACGGTCGAGGAAATCATGCGCCGTGAGCCGCCCTTCATCCGGGCCGAGGACAAGCGCGAGGAAGCGGTCGAGGTGATCCGCAAATACGACCTGCTGGCCGTGCCGGTAATCAATGGCGGCGACCGGCTGGCCGGGATCGTGACCTATGACGACGCCATGGACGTGGCGCAGGAACAGGAGGATGTGCGCTTCGTCAAGACCTCGGCCGTGGGCGGGCTGGGCACCAGCATGCTGGATGCAGGCGTGGGGCTGCTGTACCGCAAGCGCATCCCGTGGCTGGTCATCCTGGTTTTCGGCAACATCTTTTCCGGCGCGGGCATCGCGTTCTTCGAGGATACGATCGCCGCGCATATCGCGCTGGTCTTCTTCCTGCCGCTGCTGGTCGATTCCGGCGGCAACGCGGGCTCGCAATCGGCCACGCTGATGGTGCGGGCGCTGGCCACGGGCGATGTGCGGATGAGCGACTGGGGCAAGATGCTGGGCCGCGAAACCCTGGTGGCCGGCCTTCTGGGCCTGACCATGGCGCTGGCGGTATCGGGCATCGGCATCGTGCGCGGCGGCCCGGAAATTGCGATGGTGGTGTCGATCACCATGGTGCTGATCGTGCTGGTGGGCTCGCTCATCGGCATGTCGCTGCCGTTCCTGCTGAGCAAGATGAAGCTTGACCCGGCCACGGCATCTGCACCGCTGATCACCTCTCTGGCCGATGCGATCGGCGTGGTGATCTATTTCGCCATGGCCACCTGGCTGCTCGGGCTGCCGGGCTGACGGCCCCGGCGCGCGCCGTGAATCAGGCGGGTGGTCCGGTGCCACCCGCCTGTCGTTTCGCCCTGATCAGTAGCGTTCCAGCCTCAGATCCGCATCGCAGCTGTTGCCGCCCCAGGTGCCGATCCAGATGTGATAGTCCCCGGTTTCTGCGTTGCCCATGTTCAACCACGCATTCCAGTCGCTGCTGCTGATGTCGTCGTTGAACCACCACTGGCCCGATGGGTCGCGCACCAGGAAGGTGGTGTCGCAGCTGCGGCCGGCGTTGTTGTCCTGCATCCGCAGGCGCAACCGGCGATTTGTACCGCTTTGCCCTTCGTTGTCATAGCGCAGTACCAGATGCGGCGAGCCTTGCGCCCAGCCCCAGCCGGGCAAGGTACCACAATCCTGCAACCGCGTGTCGCCCCCCGCCCGGCGCTGGATGATCAGCGGGCTGGCCAGGTCGGTGTTGTTGACGCTCAGCCAGGGCGCCGGCAGCCTGTGGTCGGGACAGCCGCCATAAATCGGAAACCGGGTGTGGTGGTCGGTTCCCAGCAGGGTTGCCGGGTCCGGGGTGAAAGCCGCGGGTACAGGCGTGCCATGATCGGCCTGCACACGGAACCGGCTGATTCCGAAGGATTCGTTGTTCACATCCTCGTCCAGATTGGCCGAAAAACCGACATCGAACCGCCATGGCGGCGCTTCAAGCGTCAGCACCACACGCCACAGCTGGTCATGCCAGCCGCCGCCATACAGGTCAATGCCATGGCTGATCGGCGTCATCTCGACCGTATAGCGCATGCCGTTCAGCACACCTTCGGCCCGGCGCGGATTGCGATAAAATCCGAAGTAATCGACGTTGAACACATCCAGCGAGATCGGCGTGCCGTCGATCATGATGGTCATGTTGTCGCCGCGCATGTCGGACCAGTCACGGTTGTAGCCATCCCAGCTGTCGATGATGACGAGATCGAAATCGATGGTCGCCGAGACGGCAGGCGCGCCCAGATGCACCGAATAAGTCACCGGGTTGTGAAACGTCTCACGACCGAACGGTCCCAGAAAACGCCCGACCGAAGCGCCACCCTGGCTGACTGTATGATGCGACCAGCCCGTCGTGCCGGGGCCGGTGGCGTCATCGAAACTGGTGTCGACGATATCGGTGGTGCCGGTGGGGCAGCCCGGGTCGCCGGGCTGTTCGCAGACCGGGTCGTCATCGTCGTCATCGTCGTCATCGTCAGCGATCACCATTTCATAGGCGTCTTCCGGAAACACCGGAATTGACCCTTCCAGATGAATCCAGGGGGCAAAACGCGGGCGCGTGGCCACCACATGGGTAATGCGGCGCTGCGCAAAGCCCACATCCACAAAGGGCGACCACAACGCAAAGCTTTCCACCAGGATCACCGCCTCGCCGGGCAGGATGGGGGGTATGCGGTCGATCAGATCGGGTGTGGGCATCTGCGCCTGCGCCCCGGCAAAGCTGAAACTCTCGTCATCGCCAAAGAACTGCAGCAGGGATTGGTGGTCATTGGCGGCCAGCATGGCAAAGACGGGATCGGCCAGCGGCGCCATGCCGCGCGTGCCGTATGACCATTGCACCCGGTTGCGCTGTTCGGCGCTGTTCCAGATCAACGAGGAAATGCGCATCCTGGTGGGGCGCCGGCTGGCGGCCAGAAAGTCGAACACATCGTTCATGCCTTCCAGATAATTCGGCGTCACCATGGCGGTTTCGCGCGAGATCAGGTCAGCCACGCTCAGCGCAGCGGTCTGTACCTGCTGGCGGGTGCGGAACGCATCAAAGAACACCACCGTCGCCACCAGCGCCCACAAGAGCAGCGGCAGGATGATGATCGTCTCTACCGAGACCGTGCCGCGGGTATCGCGCCGAAAGCGGGCCAGTGACCGGAACGGGCTGCGGCGGTCGGAATCTTGCCGGGAGGGGGGCATATGCATCGACAACCTCACGCTGGTTCGTTGGCAAAGGCGCTGCGGCTGACAATGGCATAACCGCCCGAGGCATCGGTCGCCATGCCCAGCACCAGGCCGGTTGCGCGCAGAAACGGATCGGCCACGACGCAGACGCGGATCATCATCAGTTCCTGCCGACCGCGCGCCGGGTCGAAGGTCAGGACCGGGTTGATTTCCTGCGCCCTGTCCACACAGCGGACGGGCTCGTCCAGGCCGGCAAAGGTCGTGGTGTCGACCGGGCGCAGATCGATGGTCAGGGTCGATTCGCAATTCGGCAGAAGATGCACATTGTTGCAGATCGAACTGCGGAATTCGGCCAGCCCCGTGCTGCGTATCCGGCCCAGGCGCACGTCCCGCACGGCCATGTCAACCGCGCGATCCAGAAACACCTGCCGCAGCATCACCACGCCAAAGTCGATGGACGAAAGCAGCAGCCCCAGCACCAGCGGCAATACCAGCACGAACTCGACCGTCGAGGAACCGTTCTCGCGCCGCCAGAAGCCAGCGCGGTGGGCAGGTTGCGGGCGGGCGCCAACGGGGGTCATAGCGTCAGCCTCAGCCGCTGGCGCTGGATATGCGCGCCGATCCCGCGGAACACCTCGGCGATCCCGTCACCCGTAGTGTTGAAGAAATGGTTTTCGGACGAGGCACATTGCTGCATCAGGTTGATCCCGCCCTGCGGCGCCTCGAAGGCGACGGCATAGATCAGCACGTCCTGCTGTTTCAGCGCGTTGCAGACCGACACTGTCTGCGCATCCTGCGTGGACCGGTTGGCACTGCGCGAGTCGGCGCGGCCGAAGCAGCAGTTCGCGCCATCGGTCATCACTACCATCACGCGGATGACATTCTCTTCGTTCCAGTCATGGGGCCGGCCGGAAAACAACGTGCTGACCTGGTTGTTGCTGATCTGCTGCTGCAGGGCCGGCCGGATGTCGGGGTCAAAGAACAGCGCGCCGAAGCGGATACCCAGATCGATCGAGGTGGTGCCTGAAGCGCGCAGGGCGTCGATATGCGGGATCGCCTCGTCGGCGCTGCTCAGATACGGGCGTACCTGCCGCCAGCTGGCGGTGTTGCACGAATGCCGGGTCACGTTGCTGCTCAGGCTGTTGGTCACGACACCCCAGTTGGTGAAGTCGATGCAGGCGCCAAAGGAGGTCTGCGGCAGGTTCTGAAAGTTGTTGATGAACCCCGGCGGCGGCAGCACCCAGCCGTCATAGGGCACCAGCGTGACAGCCATCTGGCCCGGTTCGGTGTCTTCGAACAACACTTCCACCAGGTCGCGCGCGGCGATGCGCAGGTTCTGGATGCGCGTCAACCCGTTCGAGGTCAAGGCCCGCATCGAACCGGACACATCCAGCACCAGCACCACCTCGATGTCAGGTGGATCGCCGATTGCCTCCAGCGCGCGGGCGGGCGTGACCATATCCAGCCGGTTGATACCCAGCATGTGCATCAGCAAGGTGGGCACCCCGGCGGCCGGCGCCACCGTGATCTGGCGCCCTGTGCCGCTGTCCTCGACCTCGATCCGGCCCAGGTACGAATCCGCCGACACGCCGCCAGCGGTCAGATAGGCCTCGGCAATCTGCTGCGGCGACAACGATCCGGGCGCCGTGGGGCGCACGGCGGCAGCAGCCAGCACCGCACGGTCAGAGGCGCCCTGCATGCGCACGCGCTCGGTTTCATAGCGCATCATGTCGATCGCCATGCCCGCCACGAACAGCATCGCCACAAAGACGAACAGCGCCAGAACCGCCATCGAGCCCGATTCGTGCCTGTAAAAGGCGCGCAGGCCACGTGGTGAATCAGGAAACGCCGTTGATTTACTGGTCATGGTCACTGGTCCATCCTGCCGCCGGTTGCCCGTGCGTTTGATAAGGGAATACCCGCAGCCAGTGGCCGAACTTGGGCAGAAAGACCGCCGATTGTGGCAAATTCTTGGCCTGCACGGCAGATTCCGCGCATGTCAGGACCCGGGATTTACTGCCCGTTTACCGGGCGCGGTGACTAATTGCTGGGCTTTCCGGTAACCTTTGCCTAGCCTGAAAGAAGACCTGAACCGCGACCCGACGCCCAGGCAGACACAGCAACGGCAAGGAAAGGCGACCCCATGCTGCAAGGAACCGAACCGAGCTTTCGCGAGAATGTGGACATCATGTTCAACCGCGCCGTGGCGCTGATGGACCTGTCGCCCGGGCTGGCGGAAAAGATTCGCGTGTGCAACGCCACCTATACCGTGCGCTTTGGCGTGCGCCTGCGCGGGCGCATCGAGACCTTTACCGGCTATCGCTCGGTTCATTCCGAACATATGGAGCCAGTCAAGGGCGGCATCCGCTATGCGCTTGAGGTGCATCAGGACGAGGTCGAGGCGCTGGCGGCGCTGATGACCTACAAATGCGCGCTGGTGGAAACGCCCTTTGGCGGCTCGAAGGGCGGGTTGTGCATCAACCCGCGCCAGTACGAGGAACACGAGCTGGAACAGATCACCCGCCGCTTTGCCTATGAACTGGCCAAGCGTGACCTGATCCACCCCGCCCAGAACGTGCCCGCCCCCGACATGGGCACGGGCGAGCGCGAGATGGCCTGGATCGCCGATCAATACGCGCGGATGAACACCACCGACATCAATGCCCGCGCCTGTGTCACCGGCAAGCCGTTGAATGCCGGCGGCATCAAGGGCCGGGTCGAGGCGACGGGGCGCGGTGTGCAATATGCGCTGCAGGAGTTTTTCCGCCACCCGGCCGACAAGCGCCAGGCCGGGCTGGACGGCACGCTGGATGGCAAGCGCATCATCGTCCAGGGCCTTGGCAACGTGGGCTACCACGCAGCGAAATTCCTGTCAGAGGAGGATGGTGCCAGAATCGTCGCGGTGATCGAGCGTGACGGCGCGGTGGTCAATGACGGGGGGCTGGATATCGAGGCATTGCGCCAGTGGATCGCCGAAACCGGTGGCGTGCGCAACTTCCCCGGCAGCCGCTATCATGAAGACGGCGCGGCCCTTCTGGAAGAGGAATGCGACATCCTGATCCCGGCCGCGCTGGAAGGGGTGATCCATCTTGGCAACGCACCCCGCATCAAGGCCCCGCTGATCATCGAAGCCGCGAACGGGCCCATAACCGCGGGCGCCGACGACGTGCTGCGCGGGCGCGGTACGGTGATCATTCCGGATCTCTATGCCAATGCCGGGGGGGTGACGGTCAGTTATTTCGAATGGGTCAAGAACCTCAGCCACATCCGCTTTGGCCGGATGCAGCGCCGCAACGAAGAGGCGCATGCGCTGCTGCTGGTCGACGAGCTGGAACGCCTTTCCGCCGACAGGGGGCTGGGCTGGGAGCTGTCACCCGATTTCAAGCGCCGCTTCCTGCAGGGCGCCGATGAACTGGCACTGGTGCGCTCTGGCCTGGATGACACGATGCGCACGGCCTATCAGTCGATGCGCGTGGTCTGGCAGGAACGGCCCGAGGTGCCAGACCTGCGCACCGCCGCCTTCATCGTGGCCATCGAACGCGTCGCGGCCCGCTATCGCGCCAAGGGGCTTTAGGCACCCGCTGGTTGGGGGCGGCACCGTGTCTGCGGCGCGCCCCTTTCGTTTCGGGCAGTCGGTTTCTTTCTGCCTGTCAATGCACCGGGGTCTCCTGGCCCTGTCATGGGCCGGCCACGGCGGGCAGCGCCAGTCCCTGTCACAGGCCCGACCCCTGTCACAGGCCCGACGGCCCGCCCTACCCGAAACAATGCACAAGACCGCTGAAAGATCGCCGCTCAGCCCTTCAGCGCCATAATATCAGCCGGGGTGCCGATGGCCCTGGTTTCCGCCTCGCGTGCAATGCGGCGGATCATCCCGCTCAGCGCCTTGCCGGCGCCGATCTCCCAAAAGGACGTCACCCCCTGCGCAGCCATCCAGCCAACCGACTCGCGCCAGCGGACCGCACCGGTCACCTGTTCGACCAGAAGGGCGCGGATGATCTCGGGGTCGGTCACCGCCTCGGCGCGGACATTGGCCACCAATGGCACGCCAGGCGGCAGGATCGCCACGTCCGCCAGGGCCTCGGCCATCGCCTCGGCTGCCGGTTGCATCAGCACGCAATGAAAGGGCGCCGACACCGGCAGGATCACCGCCCGCCGGGCACCCCTGGCTTTTGCCAGCGCAACCGCGCGCTCGACAGCGGCGCGATGGCCCGAAACGACCACCTGCGCCGGATCGTTGTCATTGGCCGCCTGACAGACCTGCCCCGGCCCTGCCTCGGCCGCTGCCTCGGCCGCCACCTCGACCGCTGCGGCATGATCCAGCCCCAACAGCGCAGCCATCGCCCCCTCACCCACGGGGACGGCCGCCTGCATGGCCTGCCCGCGCAGACGCAGCAACCGGGCGGTATCGGCCACCCCCAACGACCCGGCCGCAGCCAGGGCCGAATATTCCCCCAGACTGTGTCCGGCAACAAAGCCGGCATCGGTGATGCCGAACCCCTCGGCCTCCAGCGCGCGCCATGCCGCCAGCGAGGTCGCCATCAGCGCCGGCTGGGCATTGGCGGTCAGGGTCAATGCGTCGGCCTCGCCCTGCCAGATCAGATCGGAGAGTTTCTCGCCCAGCGCCGCATCCACCTCGTCGAAAACCGCCCGCGCGGCCGGATAGGCCTCGGCCAGTTCCCGCCCCATGCCGATGCTCTGGGCACCCTGCCCCGGAAAGACGAATGCGCGCATGTTTCTGCCTCCTGCTGAACCGGCTGTGTTTCTATCGCGCGGCGGGACAGGGTAAAAGGGCTGTCATCGCGCCAGGCATTCCCGCTGACGCAAAGCAAAAGCCTTTGAAAGGCTTTTGCAAATCCCTTTCTTCAAGGGATTTGCCACCGGCGGCGCGGTCATTCCAGCAGTTCCACCGGCTCGCGGTTACAAAAGATCACATATTGATCGGCATTGCGGACCACACGAAAGCCGCGCCGACGCACCTCGGTCAGAAAACGCTCTTGACCGATCAGGCGATCGACATCGCGGATGCGGCGCCGCACCACCCCACCTTCCGCCACCGCCCGTGCAGAGAAAAGTTGAACGATCCAGCGTTCGGGCGTGATGGCAGGTGGCAATGGCGGCATGAACGACCCTTTCAAACCCCAACCTGCCGGTGAATAGGTTAACGCGCGCTTAATCCGGCTCGGTCTCGCGGAAATGCCCGTCCAGATCGCGCAGCGCCTTGTCGGCGCGGGCCTGGGTGATGGCCTGTTCCGCCCGGGCACGGCCGTGGCGGGCCGCGTTTTCCGCGGCGGCCTGCCGGTCCTTGTCACGCACGGCCTGTTTGCGGCGCGTACGCAGGTTGACCACCCGGGCCATGGCCGGTCAGTCCCTGGGGCCGATCATCTGTTCGGGCCGCACGACGCGGTCAAAGGTTTCGCCGTCGACAAAACCCAGCCTGATCGCCTCTTCGCGCAGCGTGGTGCCGTTCTTGTGCGCGGTCTTGGCCACCGTCGTGGCGTTGTCATAACCGATCTTGGGGGCCAGCGCCGTCACCAGCATGAGGGAGCGCTCCATGATGTCGGCAATGCGCGCCTCATTGGCCTCGATGCCCACCACGCAGTTATCGGTGAAGCTGATCGCGGCGTCGGCGAGCAGGCGCGTGGAGGTCAGCACATTGTAGATCATCACCGGCTTGAACACGTTGAGCTGGAAATGGCCCTGGCTGCCGGCAAACGTCACCGCGGCGTTATTGCCCATGACCTGCGTGCAGACCATGGTCAGCGCCTCGCACTGGGTGGGGTTCACCTTGCCCGGCATGATGGACGAGCCCGGCTCGTTTTCGGGCAAGGACAATTCGCCAATCCCACAACGCGGGCCGGAGCCCAAAAGGCGGATATCATTGGCGATCTTGAACAGGGACACGGCGAGCGAGTTGAGCGCGCCGTGGGCCTCGACCAGCCCATCCTTGGTGGAGAGCGCCTCGAACTTGTTGGGCGCCGTCATGAAGGGCAGGCCGGTCAGGCTCGCCACTTCCTCGGCGAATTTCACATCAAAGCCCGGCTTGGCATTGAGGCCTGTGCCGACCGCCGTGCCGCCCTGCGCCAGCTCATAGAGCGCGGGCAGGGCCGCTTCCACGCGGCGGATGCCATTATCGCCCATCGCCCCATAGGCGGAGAACTCCTGACCCAGCGTGATCGGCGTCGCGTCCATCAGATGCGTGCGGCCGATCTTGATGATGTCCTTGAAGGCCTCTGACTTGGCCTTAAGCGCATCGCGCAGGGTTTTCAGCGCCGGAACCAGCGTGTCGTGAAACTCGCGTGCGGCGGCGATATGGGTGGCGGTCGGGAAGACATCGTTGGACGACTGGGAGCGGTTCACATGGTCATTGGGGTGGACCGGGTCTTTCGAGCCCATCACCCCGCCCAGCATTTGAATCGCGCGGTTGGAGATCACCTCATTGGCGTTCATGTTCGACTGGGTGCCCGAACCGGTCTGCCAGACGACGAGCGGGAAATGGTCGTCCAGCTTGCCTTCGGCGACTTCCAGCGCGGCAGCGGCAATGGCGTTGCCGAGCTTGGGATCGATATTATCCAGCGCCATGTTGGCTTTGGCTGCGCAGTGCTTGACCACGCCGAGCGCGCGCACCAGCGGCACCGGCATGGTCTGGCCGCCAATCCTGAAATTGATCAGCGAGCGGGCGGTCTGTGCGCCGTAATACTTGTCGGCGGGAACTTCGAGAGGGCCAAAGGAGTCGGTCTCGGTGCGCATCTCGGTCATGAATTCCTCAACTGGGCTGGCGCGCGCCGCTTGCGGAAACCGGTTTGCGGGCGGACACTGTGACGATATCGAATCGGGTGTGTAGCATCGGGCCATGGGGGATCAAGCCGCAGACCGCTATACATTGCAGGATCAGGGTCTGGAATGGACCGGGAGGGGTAAGGTGCAGGTAGCCACGCCAACAGGATCACTTCATCTGCGGGTCGATGCGCTGACCTCGCAGACGCGCCGCTTCAAGACGCTGATCGGGGAGTTCTTCCGCACCGAGTTCAAGCGTGTGCGCCCCAAATGGGGGCCGTACGAGGTCACCATCATCATAGAGCGCACGGAAAACTCGCCCGTCCACGATTTCGACAATGTTGCCAAGGCGGTGCTGGACGCTCTGACCGGCGTTGTTTTCCACGACGACAGCCAGGTGGAACGCCTGCACGTCGAAAAGGTGGTGGGGGAGCGCGCGCGGGTACGTGTGCGCGCCGTGCCGCTGGTGCCGCAAGCCGCCTGACCCGCCAAGGGAGGCCGCCCCATGGCCGCAAGCGATTCGACGAACGACGGCCTGGCCCTGCCGCCCGTGCTGTGCTTTGCGCTGGATGGCAGGGGCGCGGCTGAACCGGCAACGCTGGAAACGCTGGGCCTTCCTGATCATTCCGCGAAGCCGGAAGCACGCGGCAAGGCGCGCCCGCCCTTCATCTGGGTCCATCTTCAGCGCGAGGATGCGCGCACTGCGCCGTGGCTGGAGAGCGAAAGCGGTCTCGACAGCTTCCTGCAGACAGCCCTGCTGGCTGACGATACCCGCCCGCGCTGCACGGTGCATGGCGAAGGCGCGGTGATCATATTGCGCGGCGTCAACATGATGGAGGGGTCTGAACCCGAAGACATGGTCTCCGTGCGGCTCTGGGTCGAGCGGTCCCGCGTGATCGGGGTGTGGGTGCGCCCGCTGCATGCGGTGGAGGATCTGGTCGGTGCGATAGAGCGCGGCATTGCCCCCGTTAGCCCCGGCGAGCTGGTCGGCAAGCTGGCCCAGCGCCTTGCTGACCGGATGGAGCCGCATGTCTCCGAGCTGCACGAGGAGCTGGATGCGTTCGAGGATGCGCTTCTGGAAGACGAGGCGGTGAAACGCGGTGCGCTTGCGCATGTGCGCCGCCGCGCGATCCGCCTGCGCCGCTATATCGGCCCGCAGCGCGATGCGCTGACCACTCTATCGATTGAAGATCTGAGCTGGCTCTCCGACCGTGACCGCTCGCGGGTGCGTGAGGCGGCCGACAAGACGACCCGCATCCTTGAAGAGCTGGAAGCGGTGCGCGAGCGCGCCGCGCTGATACAGGATCAGATCGTGGAAGCGCGCAGCGCCCGGATGGACCGCTACATGGTGCTGCTGTCGGCGCTGGCGGCGATCTTCCTGCCGCTGACGCTGTTTACCGGCCTTCTCGGCATCAATGTGGAGGGCATTCCCTTTGCCGAGCGCGAATGGGCGTTTGCCGCCGTCACCGGGCTCATCATTATCGCCGCGGTGATCCTCACCTTCGTGTTCCGGAAAATGAAGCTGCTCTGAAGCAGGTGTGCTTCAGTCCTTCTTGCGGAAGGCGTCGAGGCTCACAACCGTGCCTTCCTCGCCACCACCACCACCGCCAGCCGCTGCCGCGCTATTGCCCGCTGCAACGCCGCCTTCGGGCGCTTCGTAGTCGAAGTGCAGGTGAAAGCCGACGGCCGGATCGTGGAAGCGGGTCACCGCGCTGTAGGGGACTTTGAGATATTTGGGCACACCGCCGAATTTCAGCGTCACCTCGAAGAAATCGTCTTCCGCCGCGAGATCCCAGAACTGGTGCTCCAGCACCACGGTCATCTCGTCCGGATAGGCGTCGACCAGGGACTGGTCCACATCGCAGCCCGGATCGGAGGTCTTGAAGCTGATATAGAAGTGATGCGCGCCGGGCAGGCCTTCAGGGCCTGTAGCTCTTGCGAGTGCCTGACGGACGACCCCGCGCAGGGCGTCCTGCGCCAGACGGTCATACCGCATCAGGTCCTTGCTCACGTGTTTTGCCCCCGAACGCTCTGTGTCTTCAGACGAGCCTAGCCGAGCCTTGCGGTGCGTCAATCGGCCAGCGCGGTTGACGGCCAGTTCACTGGCGCCTTCGGTCTTGCCGCGCTAGATGAGGGGTCATGGCGCAATCGGCTGGCCTGCAACCGGAAAACGGCTTTCAACCCGCGCGTATCACGCCGCTGGAGAAACCGACGCCGCTTTTGAAGACCGGCATGATGATGCGGGAAAACCCGCTGTCCATCTTGCCGGCGCTGCTGTTTGAACGTCCGATTCTCTCCGGGCCCTATCTGGGCAGGAAGGTCCATCATGTGGCTGGCCCGGCGGAGATGAAAGCGGTCCTGCAGGATGATTTTGACGCCTGGCGCAAATCCCCGCTGATCCAGCGCATGCTGCGCCCTGTGCTGGGCGATGCCATTCTTACGGCGCACGGAGAAAGCTGGCGGCGCCAGCGCATGACGCTGCAACCGGCTTTTCTCAAGCGCAGGCTCGATCCGTTCGCTCCCATCATGGCCGAGGCGGCAGAGATGGCCGTGCGCCAGCTATCGGCCCCGCAAACGCCCGAGATCATGGGCGTGATGAGCGATGCCACCTTTGCAGTGATCGAGCGCGTCCTGTTTTCCGACGTTGAAGGCTTTGACCGGGGCGAGGTGAGGGCGGCCATCGAGGTGCTGCTGGAGGAGATCGGGCGGATGCGCCTGTCTGACCTTGCGCCCGTACCCGAATGGATGCCGCGCCCGATGAGCCTTAAAGCGCGAAAGGCCCGCGCCGTATTCCGGAAGGCTGTGGAGGGCCAGATTGCCCGGCGCAGGGCCGCGTCCGAACCGGGCACTGACCTTCTGGGTCTGCTCCTTACCGTGCGCGATGAAGAAACGGGCAAGGGCCTGTCCGATACCGATATTCGCGACAGCGTGATGACCTTTGTCGCCGCAGGCCATGAAACGACCGGCATCGCTCTGACCTGGGCGCTCTACCTGCTGGCCCACCAGCCTGAGGCGCAGGCCCGGCTGCGCGC
>JAFIED010000059.1 GCA_020832805.1 Pararhodobacter sp. | reverse complement strand
GGGGGGGGGGGGGCCGGCGGCGCCCCCCCCCCCCCCCCCGCCCCCCCCGGGCCTGCGGCCTTGAGTATTTGAGGCAAGATGAAGGAGCAGCGGATGGCAGAGATCATCGATGGCAAGGCCTTTGCCGCGCGGGTGCGCGCGCAGGTCGCCGAGGGGGTGGTGGCGTTGGCCGAGCGCGGGATCGTGCCGGGGCTGGCTGTGGTCCTGGTGGGCGAAGATCCGGCAAGCCAGGTTTATGTGCGCTCGAAGGGAAAGCTGACCATCGAGGTGGGCATGCGGTCTTTCGAACATCGGCTGCCGGAAACGACAAGTGAAGCCGAGCTTCTGAATTTGATCGGAAAACTGAATGCTGATCCGGCGGTGAACGGCATACTGGTGCAGTTGCCGCTGCCGGATCATTTGAAAAGTGACATGGTCATCAATGCGATTGACCCGGCCAAAGATGTTGACGGCTTTCACATTTCCAATGTCGGGCTGTTGGCAACCGGTCAGAAGGCAATGGTTCCCTGCACGCCGCTGGGGTGTCTGATGATGCTGCGCGATCATCTGGGCAGTCTGGCCGGGCTGGAAGCAGTGGTCCTGGGCCGTTCGAACATCGTCGGCAAGCCGATGGCACAGCTTTTGCTGGGCGACAGCTGCACGGTGACCGTGGCACATTCGCGCACGCGCGATCTGCAACAGGTGTGCCGCCGTGCGGATATTCTGGTGGCGGCCGTGGGCCGGCCGCAGATGGTGCCGGGCGACTGGATCAAGCCGGGGGCCACGGTGATTGATGTGGGCATCAACCGGGTCGTGCAAGAGGGCGGCACGCGGCTGGTCGGCGATGTGGATTTTGACAGCGCGGCGGCGGTGGCCGGGGCGATTACCCCGGTACCCGGCGGGGTGGGGCCGATGACGATTGCCTGCCTGCTGGCCAATACCCTGACCGCCACCTGCCGCGCCCATGACCTGCCAGAGCCGCAGGGGCTGACGGCCTGACTGCTATTCCGGCGCGGGATCGACCGGCACCATGGTACCTTGCAGGATGGCAATGGTCTTGCGCGTGGCCCCTGTGATGGCCACCACCTCGGCGCGCACGACACTCAGGCGGCGTCCGGTCTTGACCACCTCGCCCACAGCCTCGAACCAGTCGCCCAGCGCGGGGGACAGCAGGTTGATCTTGATCTCGGCCGTCATCACCTCGCGCCCCGCTGGCATCAGCGACAGCGCGGCGTAGCCGGCCGCCGTATCGCCGATGCCGAAGGTCAGTGCGGCATGCCCGGCGCCGTGCTGTTGGCGCACACCGGGCATCAGCGGTGCGCGGATCACCGCGCGCCCGTCTGCGGCGGCAACCAGTGTCGCGCCAAAGGTGGCCATCATCGACTGGCGGTCGAAACTGGTCTGGATATGCGGGGCGATGAGGTTGTCGGGCATGGTGGGTCCTGCATGGCATCTATGGCACCCGCATCTGACCCTGCTTGCCCCCGCCCGGCAACACGGACCCTGCGTTATTTCACGATCACCTCGTCACGCACGAACATGTTGTCCCAGGCCCGGTCGATCATCTGCGGGGTCATGTGATAGGGCTTGCCTTCGAATTCACAGATCGAGATCATCTGGTCGATCAGGAAGACGGGCTGGTAATTGGCATAGACATTGCCAATGGCGGGATACTTGTTTTCCAGCAGGTGGATCAGCGCATCCTCGTTCAGCGGCATGCGGCGTTTGCGGGCGACGAGCTCGAAAATCTTGAGGAAGTCTTCCTGGTCCGGCCCGTCGATCTTGATCTTGAAGAAGATGCGGCGCAGCGCTGCCTGATCGAAGATCTCGTTGGGGTGGAAGTTGGTTGAGAAGATCACCAGCGTATCGAAGGGAACGAGGAATTTTTCACCCGATTGCAGCGACAGGATATCGTAATTCATCTCCATCGGTACGATCCAGCGGTTGATCAACGATTGTGGCGGTTCCTCCTGGCGGCCAAGGTCATCGACGATGAACACGCCGCCCGTGGATTTGAACTGCAAGGGGGCCTGATAGGTGCGTGCCGTGGCGTTGTATTTCAGTTCCAGCATGTCCAGCGTCAACTCGCCACCGGTCATGACCGTGGGGCGTTCGCACAGCACATAACGGGGGTCATGGCGCTGGCTGCTGATCCGCAGCCGGTTACCCTGTTCGGCCGGTTCGGCAACCACAGTATGCACAACGGGGTCAAGGACGGCAACGATCTGCCCGGCATGCGTCACGGCGTGCGGTACATAGATATGGTCACCCAGCGCATCGCGAATTCCGTTGGCGATGGACGATTTGCCGTTGCCGGGCGGACCATACAGCAGGATCGAGCGCCCCGAGGTCACCGCCGGGCCCAGGGTGGACATCAGCCCCGCTGGCAGGATAAGATCGCCCATGGAGCGTTGCAGCTCGGCGCGTGTCAGCTTCACATTGCGGATCGACTGGCGCTTGACCTGAAGGGCGTAATCGTCCAGCGGCACGGGCATGGGGCCGAAGTATTCTGACAGGGCAAGTGCGGCGATGGCGTGACGCTTGCCGGCATCGGTCAGCTGGAAGCCTATTTCCTTGCTGTCGGAATTGGCGTGCAGCGTGCCGGTGACTTCCAGCAGATGCTCGGCGCGGGCGGCGTCCAGCAGGCGCTGGACCTGTGCATAGGGCAGACAGACCGCCTTGGCGATTTCCGTCGCATGAGATAGCGAGCGCCGGTAGATTGTTTTCAGCAGGATATCCTGCATCATGGTAAAGGGAAGATTGGTTTCTTCCAGACTCGCGGGCACGGGGGGCGGTGCAATGCCGGGGCGTTCGGGCATGGCGTTCATGGCAACACTCCTGCTAGGCGTCAGCTGATCGACCGGGGTCGTGCGGTCAACTGCCGTAGACGCTGGCCAGCGCCAGATAAAAGATCAGGGCTGGACCCAGCGCCAGACCCATCGGAAAATCGCGCCCCTCCCAGCTTTCCCAATCCGGGGTAAGGCGGCGCAGGGCACTGATGCGGCGCGCGATGCGATGCGCCACAAAGGCACTGACAATCACAGTTGCCAGCAACGCCAGAAACAGGCGCAAATCACCCAGCGCCACAAAGGGCGCCATGGCGGCGGCAAACTTGGCATCGCCCGCCCCGAAACCGCCCGTCAGGGTAAGCAGGAAGCCGATCACCAGCACCACAGCGAAATGCAGCCAGGCCCAGCCCCAGACTGATGGCGGCAGGGCAAGGAACCCGACCGCGGCATAGACCAGCAGCAAGGCCAAGACCGCCATGTTGGGAATACGCATGGCGCGCAGATCGCTCCAGACGACCCATAGGGCCACGGGGGTGGCAAAGACCAGGAACCACAGCGCGGCGGGGGCGGATTGAGACATCATCTTCCTGTACCGTTCACGCTCAGCCCAGGGTGCGCAAGGCCAGCACCGCGGGTTCGAAATGCTGCGGGTGCGTGGCAATGGCTTCCTGCAGCAGCGCGCGACCAACAGAGATATCGCCCTGTCTGATCGCCGCCAGCGCCATGGTATGCAGAAGTTGCGCACGTTCGGTCTGTGTGATCTCCATGATCGGCAGTTCATAGCGGCGCTGGGCGGCGCGTGCCAGAACCAGGTTGTTCTTGGCGGTGTACAACGAGGGTTCATGGCGCAGCGCATCGGCGAACAGCCGTTCGGCGCCGCGTGCATCGCCCCGTGTCAGGCGGGAAAAGCCCCAGTTGTTCAGCACACCGGCCGGTCGCGGTGTCAGGCCTGCGGCGACTTCGTAGAAATGATCTGCCCGGTCCCATTGCTGGCGCGAATCCGCCAGCATGGCCTCCAGCCGGTATCGTTCATAGGTTTCATGGGTGGGCGGGATGGCATCAAGGACGCTGCGCGCCTCTGTCCAGTTGCTGGCCCGAATATGGGCATCGGCCAACTGAACCCGGTCATCCAGCGTCGCGCCCTCATGGGCGATCACGCGTTCCCATACCGGGATGGCATCTTCTGCCTGGCCGGACCGGGCAAGCGAGCGGGCAAGCCCGCGCTGCAGCGTCAGGCGATCGGGATCGGCAGCCGCGGCCTGGCGAAACCAGGTCACCGCTTCGCGCGGGTCGGAAACGGCCAGCATCATTTCGGCCATGTTGTCCTGATCGATGTCCGCGACACTGTCGATGGCGCGTGCCGTCTGGGCATGACGTGACTGTTCGCAGCCAGCCAGAACGCCCAGCGCAAGCAGACAGACTGCCATCCCGTGGATAGAGCGCATGCCAGGTCCTTCACTGCTCGACGCTCAGGGTGTTGCCAGAAGAAGGAACCGTCCTTCACCGCGCCGCACCAGAGCGAAATTATCGTTGTTTTGCTCACTATAGCCGGATTCCCGCAGATTTGCGAGCGCAAGTCGCAGATTGTCGCGAATTTCCGGCGAGCGGCCACTGTCAACGGCAAAGGCGGTCTGGAAATAGTGGCGTGCCTGCCCCCATTGGCGGCGTTCAACCAGCACCACCCCCAGATTGTTCAGGGCGGGCACGAATTCGGGGTCCCGCTCGATGGCCCGGCGCAGCATTTGCTCGGCCTGACCCAGACGGCCCAGGCGCAGGTTGGCCGACCCAATGGCTGACAGCACATCGACCGACGGGCCGTGCTGCGCCGCTGCACGGAAATAGGCGCTGAGGGCCAGTTCATATTCGCCCGCCGCCATCAGACGGTGGCCAACCTCCAACCCGTCCACGGCTTCGTCGATGCGCACAGAGGCGCCGGGCAACGTGTCCGGGGTGAAACCGGCCAGCGGGTCATCGGCGCCGCGCGAGCCCTCTGCGCAGCCAGAAAGCATAACGGCCAGAACCCCAGCACAGGCGATCCTGGCGCCCCTTGCCATCATGTCCTTGGCCATTACAGGCCGAAATCTGTGGAACCAAGCATCTCGATCACGCCATGTACCGAAGGGCCGACCAGAATGATCAGCAATGGCGGAACGGTGAACATCATCGTGCCCAGTGTCAACTTGGTTGGCAGAACATTTGCCTTTTCCTCGGCCAGCATGACGCGCTTGTCGCGCATTTCGCCGGCATAGACGCGCAGTGCCTCGGCGACCGATGTGCCGTAGGTGGCGGACTGAACCATCACCGTGGCAAAGGAGCGGATGTCAGGGTTGCCGCAGCGCTCGCCCATGTCCTTCAGCACGGCCATCTTGTCCTTGCCGGCGCGGGTTTCATGGGTGACGGTGGCGAATTCCTCGGCCAGGGCCGGATAGCCCGCTTGCAGCTCCTTGGCGACGCGGGCGATCGACTGGTCAAGTGACTGGCCCGCTTCGGTGCAGATCAGCAAAAGATCAAGCGCATCGGGAAAGCCGCTGGCAATCTGGTCCTGACGTTCGGCGCGGCGCTTGTTGACCCAGTAGATCGGCAGGTAATAACCAATCAGGGTAGGGGCCATGATCGGCAAGGCCATCATCAGCATCGACACTTCCTGATCGTCGCTGCGCAGCAGGGTCCAGGCCAGCCCCAGAAGCAGACCGCTGAGCGCCATGATGAACTTGGCGGCGTGAAAGTCACGCACGGCGTTGGCACCATGATACCCTGCCTGGATCATCTCCAGCCTGGCGGCTTCCTTTTCCTTGGCGTTGTCGGGCTCCAGGAAGGCCTTGAATTTTTCCAGCCTCTTCTGCAACTCGTTGGCGTCCTCGCGCCGTGACAACGCGCTGCGGGGGCCACGACGACCGGTGCGTACCTCTTCGCGCAGACGCGTCAGCGGGTCCACCTTTTCGGCCTTGCCGCCGACCAGCGCATAGCCGGCCAGAAACAACCCCAGCGTGCCCACAACCACGGTCATGCCCAGTGGCGAGGAAAGGCCTTGAATCACCGTATCCAGCATGGTGCCTGCCTCCGTTCAGACCTTGATGTCGACCATCTTGCGCATGTAGATCACATTCACCGCCAGCAGCGCGAACACGACAATCGCCACCGGGATGAACAGCGCGGTTTCCTTTACATCGTCATAGTAGTCCGGCTTGATCAGTGAGATCATCAGCATCGCCAGGATGGGAAAGGCAGACAGGAACATGCCTGACCATTTCGCCTCGGCGGTGATGGCGCGAACCTTGCGAAACAGCTTGAACCGGGCACGCACCACCTTGGACAGACCGTCCAGAATGTCGGCCAGGTTGCCGCCAGACTGTTGCTGAATCGACACCGCCACGGCCAGGAAACGCAAATCCTGCATGTCCATGCGCTGGGCGAAGGCCATCAGCGCCTCGCCCAGATCACGGCCATAGGTCGCCTCGTCGGCGATCAGCCCCAGTTCGGTGCCCAACGGGTCCGGTATCTCGCGCGCGGCGGCGGCAAGGGCGTGGCTGAAAGGATGGCCCACGCGCAGACCGCGCACGATCAGATCGATCGCATCGGGCAACTGATCCTCGATCATCGTCAGGCGCTTCTTTGCCTTGGAGGACACCCAGAACCAGATGGCACCCACGCCCATGATCGATGCCAGCGCGGCCCGCAGGCCGGTTGCCGCCTCGGTCATCACGCTGAGCGCCAGAAAGGCGGCTCCGGACAGCACCATCATCATCACGATCAACATGACCGGCGAAAAGGCGATCTGTGCCTTGCTCGCCTTTTCGGCCAGCAGCGAATAAAACGGGATGGCCGTGGTGCGTTCGTGCTGCGTGGCTTCCTTGCGCAGTGACTCGATCACATCGATGCGGCTTTGTTTGGCGTCAAGTTTTTCCAGTCGCCGGTTCATGCGGCTGTTCAGGCTGATCGAGCGGCCAAAGACCATCAGATAGATGGCCTCGACCAGCAGCAGGATGCCGGCGAAGATCAGCACATAGATGATCAGGATGGGGTCGATGCTCATGGGTTCTACCGCTCGCCGATCACGTCATAGATGGGGTTTGGCAGGTCATAGCCCCAGCGCTTGAACCTGTCCGCGAAATTGGACCGGATGCCGGTGCCGGTGAAATGGCCGATGATCTTGCCATTCGGTTCCAGCCCGGTGCGCTCGAAGCGGAAGACTTCCTGCATCGAGATCACGTCACCCTCCATCCCGGTGATTTCTGTGATCGACACCATGCGGCGGCTGCCGTCCTGCAACCGGCTGGCCTGAACGATCAGGTTGACGGCGCTGGCGATCTGGCTGCGCACGGCGCGCAGCGGCATTTCGATCCCGGCCATCGCCACCATGTTTTCAAGGCGGCTGACGCCATCGCGGGCGCTGTTGGCGTGGATCGTGGTCATCGAACCATCATGGCCGGTGTTCATGGCCTGCAGCATGTCGATCACTTCCTCGCCGCGGGTCTCACCCACGATGATCCGGTCAGGCCGCATGCGCAGCGCGTTCTTAAGGCAATCGCGCTGGGTGACCGCGCCCTTGCCCTCGACTTTGGCGGGGCGGCTTTCCATGCGGCCGACATGCGGCTGTTGCAGCTGCAATTCGGCTGTATCCTCGATGGTCAGGATGCGCTCGGAGGAATCGATGAATGACGACAGCGCATTCAAGGTGGTGGTCTTGCCCGAACCCGTGCCGCCGGAAACGATGATGTTCAGGCGCGTTGCAACCGCGGCCTCCAGATACAGCGCCATCTCCTCGGAAAAGGCGCCGAACTGGACCAGATCGTCGATGCCCAGTTTTTCCTTCTTGAACTTCCGGATCGATACCAGGCTGCCGTCCACCGCCACCGGTGGTACCATCGCGTTGAAACGTGAACCATCCGCAAGGCGGGCATCGACATAGGGGTTGGATTCATCCACGCGCCGGCCCACCGCCGACACGATCTTGTCGATGATCCGCATCAGGTGGCGTTCATCCTTGAAGGTCACGTCAGACAGTTCCAGCTTGCCTGCGCGCTCAACAAAGACCCGCTGCGGACCATTGACCAGAATGTCGTTGATTGTGTCATCCTTTAGCAGCGGTTCCAGCGGACCCAGGCCGCGAACCTCGAAATACAGATCCTGGATCAGCGTCATCCGCTCTTCGCTGGTCAGAACGACACTGGCCTCGTTCAACGCCTCAGTGGTGATGGCGGCGATTTCGGCGCGCAACTCGGCTTCGCTGGCGGCATCGACGGCGGCCAGGTTCAGGTTGTCCAGCAGGCGGGTGTGCATGTCGGACTTGAGTTCCAGAATGCGCTGGCGGCGGCGGCGGTCCTTGTCCGGGGTTGCGGGCGCGGCGGGTTGGGGCTTTGCGCGCTGGCGCATGGCCATGGCGGGTTTCGCCTTTTCCGGCAGCGGTGGCAGGGCGTCATGCGCCTGCGGCACGGCCCGCGATACGGGGGCGGCAGCACCGGGTTGATCCTTGCGGAAGCGCGAAAACATGGCAGTTCCTTTCAGGCCGCCACGCGGGCGGCGTTCGCATCTGCCGCAATGATGGTCTGCGCCACCTTGCGGATTTCCTTCAGAAGCGGGTTTTTCGGTGCCATCTCGGCCAGCGGGAGGCCGTGGTCGTTGGCCTGGGTTACCTGGATGGTGCCGTCAGGCAGCATGACCTCGAAACTGATGTCCAGGCTCTCGGCCATACGGCGGGCGCGCGCCTTGCCGGAAAGATCCGTGAACTTTGGTGCACGGTTCAGGATGTAGCGCAAATTCTCCAGCGGCAGGTCCTCGGCCTTCAGGGCGCGGATCAGGCGCAGCGCGTTCTGGGCTGAACGCATGTCCAGTTCCATCATCGCGAAATAATAATCGGCCGCGGTAAGGACCGTTTCTGTCCATTGCACCACGGTGCCGGGCATATCGACCACGACAAAATCGAAATTGGCGCGGGCCATGTTCAAGACACGTTCGATATCGTCCGGGGTGATCAGATCAAGCGGCAACATGTCGGCCGGGGCGGTCAGCACCTTCAGCTTTTCGTTGTAGGTCTGCATGGTGCTGAGAAAGAAGTCCCGGTCCATCATGGCGGTATTCGACATCAGTTCGAACACGCGTTCGGTGCGGGCAAGGTCCAGATAGGTCGATACCGAGCCGGTCTGCAGGTCAAAATCCAGCACACAGACCGTCGGCGCGTTGGCGCCGTCATGCGTGGTCAGTTCCCAGGCCAGGTTCACCGCAAAGGTGGTTGCGCCCGCGCCGCCTGCCAGCGGTTGCACTGCCAGGACGCGGCCATTCTTTGTGCCCAGCGATGCCGAGGCGGCGCCCGGCCCGTTCCGGTGTGCGGCGGCGCTGGCCACGCTGGCCTCGCGGGTGCGCTTGATGGCATCATGCAGGGCCCCTTCGGGCAGGGGGTAGGGCACGAAGTCACTGGCGCCGAAACGCAGCAGGCGGTGCAGCACGATCGGGCCCAGCTCCTCGGCGATCAGAATCACATCGATGTTCAGGCCGCGCGCGCGCTGGATGATCGCCTCGACCTGCGGCATGCTGCCGGCATCATCGTCATCAAGGGCGATGGCGATGAACTCCAGGCTTTTTGCCTCAGGCTGGTCCAGAAATTTCATGGCGTTTGCAAGGGACAGATCGCCCCAGGCTTCGCCCAGTTCCACTTCCATATCCTCGATCAGCAGATCGAAATTCTGCACATCCCGTGTCACGGTACAGGCACGGATCGGCGCCATTTGCAGTTGCATCGCGGTATTGCCTGACATTGCTATATCCTCGCGTTCCTGGCCTTCCGGCAAGACGGCACCCATTCACGGCACAACCGACACAATCGGTGAACCAGCCGGTCAAAAGACCTTTGGCATGGTTGGATATTTCATGATGATCTGGGCGAGATTGGGGCCAAAAGGCGCAAATACAGGAACGATTGCGCGTTGTTGGCGCGACCGGGTTGCCCTGCCCGAAGGCGGGCCATGGCCAGGAAGGGTCAGGCGATGTAGCTGGTCAGGGGGAGGGCTGTTGCAGCCCGGCCGACGATCAGCGCGTGCCGCCGCGGCACAGTCAAGGCTGGCAGCCAGCCCGGTCTGTCATTCGGCCGCGGTGGCGACGAACTCTCGATGCACGATCGCGGCGTATTGGCCGTCCATCACCGTGGGATGACGTTGCATGAAGCCCGACACTTCGGTCACAGCGCGGCGGTTCTGACGCTCGCGCGAGCGGGTAAAGATCAACGGTTGTGTATCGCCCAGTGACACCACCGCCTCCAGCCGCGCGCGGCCGACGCCTTGCCGGCGCAGATAGGCCACCACGGCCCGCGCCCGACGCAGACCAAGCTGACGGTTATAGGCCGAAGAGCCAACCAGATCGGCATGGCCGAAAACCCTGAAAGACAGTTCGGGGAACTGCCGCATCCAGGCAGCCTGGCGCCGCAGTATCGCCTGGGCCTCGGCATCAAGGACGGCACTGTCGAAAGCGAAATTGACGGTTGTCGGCACTTCGGCCGCAAAACGCTCGCCCAAGTTCATCACGTATTGCAACTGCCCGGTCTGTACCAGCAGGTTATGGTGCGTGGCCTCGCCCAGGCCCCCGGACATGCCCTCGTCGCCCAGCGACAAGGGCCGGTCACAGGCTGCCACCGGCATTGCGGCAAGGGCTGTCAGCATGAAACGGCGCGTAATCGGCATCGGGCGCTCCCTGGTTTTCAACGCGTCGCGGTCAGTCCATCACATAGCCATAGCCGCCGCGAAAGTCCTGGCGCGCCACTTCGGCTGCGGGGCCTGTCCGGCCTTCCAGCCTGCCACTCAGGAACAGGTCGCTTTCGTTGGGCAGGCGTACGCGGTCGGTGGGCATCATCAGCGCTTCGCCGCGGGTTGGCGACACCAGATGCGCGGTCACGAAGATGATCAGCTCGCTTTGATCGCGCTGATACTCTGCGCTGCGGAAAAGGGCACCCAGGATGGGGATCTCGCTTAGCCACGGGACGGCCCGGGTGCTGCCGCGGAAATCATCCTGCAGCAAGCCGGCAACTGCAAAACTTTCACCATCGCGCAGTTCGACCGTGGTTGATGTCTGCCGCCGGCGGAAAGCCGGAATCTGCACGCCGCCGCCGGTCGTGGCAACGTTGGACGGGTCGATCGAACTGACCGACGCATTGAGCGCCAGATTGATCACGTCACCATCCAGCACACGCGGGGTAAATGCCAGCTGCACGCCAAAGGGGCGGTATTCGATGGTGACCTGCCCGCTTTCGGCCAGAACCGGAACCGGAAACTCGCCCCCCGCCAGAAACGATGCTTCCTGCCCGGACAGGGCGGTCAGGCTGGGTTCGGAAAGGGTGCGCGCCAGGCCGTTGCTCTCCAATGCCTCAAGCATGACCTGGAACTGAACGCTGCCGATGCCCAGGGCACCGCTGATCACACCGGCTCGCGGTGCGCCTGACGGCGCGGCAGCGCCGCCCAGTGCGGCACGCGCGGAATCGACAGTTGAAAAGCCGCCGGAACCAAGCAACGACCCCGCCGGGCTGGCGCTGCCGATGGCCAGACTGGCGGCAAGGTTGCGCGCAACACCACGCTGAACCTCGGAGAACCGCACCCGCAACATGACCTGCTGGGTGCCGCCGCCGCTCATCAGGTTCGACACGCGGCCCGGGGCATAGCGTTCGGCCAGCTGCAGCGCCGCATCCAGCCGGCCGATGGCCGAGACATTGCCGGACAGCACGATACCGTCATTGGCCGAGCGCACCTCGATGGCCTCGCCCGGCAGAATATGGCGCAGGCGTTCGCGGAATTCGGCAAGATCGGGCGTGACACGCACTTCGACATTCGAAATCAGGTTGCCATCGGCGCCAAGGATCGTCAGCGTGGTGCGGCCGGGCGCCTTGCCCAGAACATAGATCGACCGGTCCGACAGCGTCGAGATATCGGCGATGCCGGGATTGGCGATAGAGAGTTCCGCAAACGGGATATCGCTTTCCACCACGACGGCACGGTTCATGGGTACTTCCAGCGTCTGGCTGAAGGTGCCGTTGGTGATGCGCAGCGCCCCGGAATTTTGCGCCTGAGCGCCAGTCAAGGGTACCAATCCGGCAAGCGCAAACGCAAGCAACCCGGATGCAAACAGGTTTACTGGTGTCATGTGATCCTGCCTCTTCGATCACGAAAGCGGGGTATCTGACGACCCCTTTGAAGGCAAAGGATGCCTGCAACCGGTCTTGTTTGCAAGAATCAAATGCTTGCGGGTGGTTTTTAAAGTGCGCTGCGTATCATTGTGCGATTTGTGGTATGCGGGGCGCAGGCGGGCGCAACATGGCGCGGGTGGCACTGTGGCCTGGCAGCAACAAGGGTGGCAACGCCCAGCCGGCGCGTGCACCCGTAATGGCGCCGCATCAGTTCGTGCAGGGTATTTCGATCAGAACCACTTCATTGCCACGACGGGTGCGCACGGTGCAGCGTTGTTCTGCCGCCGGCGCGACGTCGGGCTCGACGCCCAGCAGCGCCCGGCGATCGACCTCGAAGATCGACAGATCGCTGGTGTCGTCCAGCCCTACCACCGACAGCGACAGCCGGCCGGTCGATTGCCCCTGCGCCAGGGTGGCAACGGTTTCCGGCGTGCCCTCGATGGTCACGGAACGCGGCACGCCCGTGAAATCGCGGTCCTGATCGGCATTCTCGTCCAGCGCGATGATGCGCACGCCGTTACCGATCAGCCGCGTCACCTCGCCGTCCCGGCCACGGCCGGTCCAGTAGATATCCACCAGGTTCGAAGGCCGCAGCGCGCCGGAAATGCCGCTGCCGGCATCGACGCGGATGGTAAAGGCGCGCATGCCGGGCGACAGCTGCGCGGCAATGCCGGCGGGCTGGCCCGGGGCGCTGACCTTGACTTGCATCAGCGGCTCCATCGGTTCGATCGCCCTGAGTGCCACGCGCGGGCGGCTTGGGTCCGGCATCAGCGACTCGATGTCATGAAACACGCCGGGCGGGAGGGCATGCGCGGGCCAGGGCACGGCGCGCACGGTCTCTGCCGAGATGGGTTCACCATAGCGCAGTGCGCGGGTGGCAACCATCACCTCGCGGGTTTCGATCGCTGGCTGCGATTCATGCTGTGCGCGCGCGGCGGCGATGGCGGCCTGCGTCTGGGCCACGTAGGATTGCGCCATGTAGACGCCGAACCCTGCCAGGGCCAGGCCAATGCCAAGAACGGCCAGTTGTGTCGCACGCATGATCTGCCTCGTTTACCCTGATGCCGTGCCCGTCATGCCGGTGTCACGGCGCAAGGGCGGGCTGGTTTCATCAACTGACACGTCAAGTGTTTAAATCTGCTGAACTGTGACTGGCCCGGTCTGGTGACCTGTCGGCGTGGAAGTCTGGTGCCTGACAATGGCAGGCGGGTCGATTGCGGAAGGGCCGCGCCCTTAGGACACGGCCCGCCCGATGCGTTTTTCATGTGGCTTAGTTGCCGGTCACACCGAGGCCGTCGCCGCCGCCGGGAATCACAACCGTCGCGCTGCCCAGTGAGTTCGAGATGTTGGTGCCCAGCGTGCCCACACCGGTACGCACCGAGGCGACAACGGCGATCCCCAGGCCGACGATGGCGGCGGTCAGCACGACCCAGTCAACGGTCACGGCGCCCGATTCGTCGTTGTGGAAGTTCTTGATCATTTCAAACAGTTTCATGTGCTCTCTCCAGGTTTACATGCACTCTAATGAACGCCGCGCCGTGAACACCTGAGTTGATCTGGTTGGGTCGGTGCCCCGCTTGGCTGAGACTGTTTTGCCCCCTAACCGTGGCTGGATTGCGGCAGATTGAGGTCTTTGCATGGCCCTTCAGAGAAAAGTTCGCGTTGTTTGAAAAACCTGGAAACAATGCCCGGCAAGTCAGATCAGGCTTTGCGAATTCGTGGTCAATCATGTGTCGCCGGCAGCAGAACATTTGCGATTCGGCAGGGTTTCTGGCACAACAAGCTTAGAAAAGAATAAAACGTACAGGCATGCAGCGCATTCACCGACCCCTTGTTGCCGGCTTTGTGCCGGTTGCGCTGCTGCTTGCAGGCATCGGTCTTGCGGGCCCTGCGGCGGGCGATGATTTTACCTTTCGCCGCGTGACGGTCGCGCCCGGCGGCACAGGGCCGCGGATCACCGTTCAGATCGATCCGGCCGAACAGGCGCGCCGCATCGCCCCGCCGGGGCCAGATGCCGCGCCTTCCAGGCAGGTGGCTGCGGCGGTGCCCCGGGATGCGGCGCCCACGCCGGCATCGGCCCGGTTCGGCTGGTTCTGGTCCAGCGTGCCGGCTGATCTGCAGGCGCGTGAGGGGCGGTTCATGCTGGCGATGGAAACCCTGCGCAGCCCACCCGCCCAGGCCACCCCGGTGCCAGAGCCGCGCCTGTCACATCTGCAGGCCATCGCTGCCCGGCATGGCGCAGCGATTCTACACGCCAGCATCGGCACGCGCGTGTCGCCGGCTCTGGCGCTGGCGGTGATTTCCGTTGAATCAGCGGGGCGGGTGGATGCGGTCAGCCGGGCCGGCGCGCAGGGGCTGATGCAACTGATCCCGGCCACTGCTGCACGCTTTGCCGTCACCGATGCATTCGATCCCGCGCAGAACCTGCGCGGCGGCATTGCCTATCTGGACTGGCTGCTGAACGAATTTGGCGGCGATGTGGTGTTGGCGCTGGCGGGTTATAACGCGGGCGAAGGGGCCGTGCGGCGCAACGGCGGCGTGCCCCCCTTTGCCGAAACACGTGATTATGTGCCCCGCGTGCTTGCGGCCTGGAACGTGGCGCGCGGCCTGTGTACCACGCCCATCGAATTGCCCTCTGATGGCTGCGTTTTTGCCACAGGCGACAGTCAGGATGGACGAGCCCGTGCAGCGGCACTGTCTGCCGCCGACTGACGGGTTTGCTGAGGGAGTAAGGCGATGAGCCAGAAGATTCACCCGCTTCTGCTGTGCGGCGGTTCAGGCACGCGGTTATGGCCGCTATCGCGCAAGAGCTATCCCAAACAGTTCACCCGGTTGCTGGGCGATGAAAGCCTGTTCCAGGCGTCGGCCCGTCGCCTTGCCGCGCCCGGTTTCGCGGCCCCGATGGTGATTACGGGGTCCGATTTCCGGTTCATCGTGACCGAACAACTGGCCGCATGCGAGATCGCACCCGCCGCCGTGCTGATCGAACCGGATGGCCGCAATACCGCGCCGGCCATTCTGGCCGCTGCGCTGGCGTTGAACGAAACGGAACCCGGTGCCTTGATGCTGGCGGCACCCTCTGACCACGTCATTCCCGATGCCGCCGCCTTTGTGGCCGCGGTGCAGGCTGCGGTGCCGGCGGCACGGGCGGGGGCGCTGGTGACCTTTGGTATCCGTCCGGACAGGGCGGAAACGGGCTATGGCTGGCTGGAACTCAGCCAGCCGCCCGGCGCCGAATTCGCCCCACTGCCTCAGCCGTTGAAACGCTTTGTGGAGAAGCCCGATACCGCCACCGCACAGGCCATGCTGGATGATGGCCAGCATCTGTGGAACGCAGGGCTGTTCCTGTTCTCGACGCAGGCGCTGATTGATGCGTTCGCGCGCCACCAGCCCGCCATGCTGAAGGCCGCCCGCAAGGCCGTGGCGGGGGCAGAACAGGATCTTGCCTTTACCAGACTGAACCCGGAAGCCTGGGCGCAGATGGAGGATATCTCGATCGATTATGCGGTGATGGAGCGGGAGAAGAACCTGATCGTCGTGCCCTTTGCCGGTGCCTGGTCCGATCTTGGCGGGTGGGAGGCTGTCTGGCGCGAATCCAGCCCCGATGCGCTGGGCAATGTGCTGCACGGGCCAGCCGATGCCATTGGGTGTGACAACAGCCTGTTGCGCGCCGAATCGGATGATCAGCGCCTGGTTGGCATCGGGCTAAGCGATATCATCGCTGTCGCCATGCCCGACGCCGTGCTGGTGGCCCATCGAAGCCGGGCACAGGATGTGAAGCTGGCCGTGCAGACGCTGAAGGCGCAGTCAGTACCCCAGGCCGAAACCCTGCCGCGTGATTTTCGGCCCTGGGGATGGTTTGAAAGCCTGGTCACGGGCAACCGGTTTCAGGTCAAGCGGATTGTGGTGCATCCGGGCGCGGCACTGTCTTTGCAAAGCCATCACCACCGGGCCGAGCACTGGATCGTGGTCGCGGGCACGGCGCGCGTGACAATAGACGATTCGGTTCATCTGATCAGCGAAAACCAGTCGGTCTACATTCCGCTGGGGGCCAAGCACCGAATGGAGAATCCGGGCAAGCTGCCGCTTACCCTGATCGAGGTGCAGACCGGCGCCTATCTGGGCGAGGATGACATCATCCGGCATGACGATGTCTACGCCCGCGGCCAGGGGGCAAAGGGGTGACACATCGATGACCCTGACCTGTTTCAAGGCCTATGACATCCGCGGTCGTCTGGGCATCGATCTGGATGAGTCGATCGCCTTTCGCATCGGGCGGGGCTTTGCCCGGGCACTGGATGCGCGCCGCGTAGTGCTGGGCCGCGATGTGCGCGCCTCGTCTGCTGCCCTGTCTGATGCCGTGGCGCGGGCGCTGATTGCCGAGGGGGCCGAGGTGCTGGATCTGGGCCTTTCGGGCACCGAAGAGATGTATTTCGCCACGACCCATTTCGGTGCCTGCGGTGGTATCTGCGTGACCGCTTCGCACAACCCGATGGATTACAACGGAATGAAGATGGTGCGGGCGGCTTCGGCGCCGCTGGATGCACAGACCGGGCTGGCAACGGTGCGCGCCCTGGCCGAGGCCGACGCCTTTGGCCCCGCACGAAATGGCGGCCACCGGCGCGATGTCTCTGCCATGGCGCGGGGCGCCTATGTTGCGCGTGTGTTGTCCTTTGTCGATATCGCCGCGCTGCAGCCGCTGCGGATCGTGGTAAATGCTGGTAATGGCGCCGCCGGGCCCACATTCGATGCCATCGCCGAAGCCTTGGCAGCGCAGGATGCGCCCTTGCAGTTCATCCGCATGCACCATGAGCCCGATGGCGGCTTTCCCCACGGCATTCCCAACCCGTTGTTGCCTGAAAACCGTCCCCCCACGGCCAGGCGGGTGCGGCAGGAAGGCGCCGACATGGGCGTTGCCTGGGATGGCGATTTCGACCGCTGTTTCCTGTTCGATCATCGGGGCGATTTCGTCGATGGCGAATATGTCGTGGGTTTGCTGGCCGGGGTGTTTCTGGCACGTGAACCCGGCGCAACGATCATCCATGACCCGCGCGTTATCTGGAACACCCTGGATGTTGTCCAGCGGGCGGGCGGGCGGGCTGTGCAGGCCCGAACCGGGCATGCCTTTGTCAAGCAGGCGATGCGCGATCATGGGGCCGTGTATGGCGGCGAGATGAGCGCGCATCACTATTTCCGCGATTTCGTGCATTGCGACAGCGGCATGATTCCATGGCTGATGATCGCCCAGGCGATCAGTTGTCAGGGCCCGCTGGCCAGTCTGCTGGCAGCGCAGCGCGCGGCCTTTCCATCATCGGGCGAGATCAATTTCACGCTTGCCGACCCTGAAGCGGCTATCGGGCGTGTAGTCTCCGCCTTCGAACCCCTGGCCAAGGGCATCGACCAGACGGATGGAACGAGTATGGACATGGGCGCCTGGCGTTTCAATCTGCGATCATCGAATACCGAACCAGTGGTCAGATTGAACGTGGAAACGCGCGGCGCCGATCCCGCGCCTCTGGTTGCGCAGATTGCTGCGGTGCTGGTCCCGTGAACAGGGCAGGTCACGCCCGAGAGAGCGTCATGGTCAGGCTGTCCCGTCGCAGGGCGCTGCGGCGGGCCAGGGCTTTTTGTGCGCTCAACTCTTTCCCGCAGTCTCGCGCC
Organism: Pararhodobacter sp.; assembly: GCA_020832805.1. Lineage (GTDB taxonomy): Bacteria > Pseudomonadota > Alphaproteobacteria > Rhodobacterales > Rhodobacteraceae > Pararhodobacter. Next base: position 6,053 of record JAFIED010000059.1, on the reverse strand, counting down.
ACCGGCGCAGATAACCGGAAACGGCCTTGACCATAGTGGTCTTGCGTTGCTCGAATCGATGTTCGGGCGCTTCGCCTAGCAGATAGGCGGCCTGGGCCTGGATCGCCGCAACCTCGCTGCGCAGGACGCTGCGCTGTTCCTGCGTCAGGCGTTCTGGCGTCAGACGGTCCATCTGCGCGCGGGCGCGGCGCACCCGCTGCAGCATGACTGTCGGTTTCTCGGCCTCGCGCTGTTCTTCGCGGATGGTGTTCATCACGTCGATCAGATCGTGCAGAACATCGGTGTCCTTTGGCCCACAGCCATCAAAAAAGCTGCGCAGATCATCCAGCATGTTATCCGCAAGCGCTGTGGCATCCTCTGCCATGTCCTCGCCGGCGACATGCAACTTGTCTCGCGCAAAGCGGCGCAGGGCCAGGCTGGGCAGGTGGCGCGGCTCGGCCGGTTCAAACGGATAGTTGCCGGCTACCACCTTGCCCAGTTCCGCGCGCGCCAGGATCATGGCAAAGCCGACACTTTCCCAGACAGCGCGCAAGGGCTCTGCCAGTTTCTGCAACTGGGCGTGCAGTGCGATGAACAGCGCCTCGGCATCGGCGATGGCGGCAAACTGGCCCGGCTGCTTTAGGCGTTCCTGCAAGAACCGCTCGGCCAGTGCCAGCTCTCCCAGTTCACGCTTCAGCTGTGCGGGGTCCTCGATCTGATAGGCCGCCAGAACCCAGTCGCGCGGCAGTTTCAGCGTGTCGATCTGGCGGCGCAGTTTAAGGCGGCGATTCACCCAGCCGTAGCCCAGCTTGGTTTCCGGCACCATCTGCAGCGCGGCCTCGATGAAGTCGATATCGGCAGCGGTGCAATCGTCAGGCAGGACCGCCACGTCGATAGTGGCGTAGCAGTCGAACTGTTGTGCATCTTCGGCCAGCAGGCTGCGCATGGCCGCCAGCCGCCGGTTGCCGTTGACCACAACCCCTGCGGCGGTGACCAGCAGCGGTTCAGTCTGCTGGCGAATGCGGCGCAGTTCCGGCAGGATTGGCCCGCGTGCATCGGTTGCATGGATCATCAGCAGGCGGTGCAACAGCGACTGCGTGCGCGCACTCTCTGCCGTCTGGCGCAGGGTGTCGATATCCTCGCCGGTGTTGTGAACATGGGCATGCAACTCGGCAATCAGACGCCCATTGTCAAAGCGGTAGACGGGCAAATCGGCTGGTACACGGGCCACCGGGAACTGGCGGATTCCATCGGGCAGGGGCACGAAATGCGTGGGCTTTGCATCGGCTATGGCTTGCTGCAGACTTTTGGCGCGGTCGGCGGCCGGCAGGGGGGATATGGCCGCGTCTGGGTTGTCCGGTTCGGCGGTAAGGGGCATTCGGCTCTCCTGCTGCTGGCAATTTTGTACTACGTATGAACGCCGCGGGGTGCGAACAACCTTGGCGATACAGATCGCATGCGCTGTCTTGTGCAATGGCAAGGCGACGCCCCGCCAATGGCTTGACTTGCGCGGTTATAGCGGTCTACGCGCAGACAGACGCGTATTTTTTGGGGTCAGGGCGGGCATTTCATGCAGATAGAGCCTACGAGCCTTCCCGGGGTGATGGTGATCACCCCCCGGCGGTTTGGCGATGCGCGCGGCTGGTTTTCCGAGACCTGGAACAAGGCAGCGGCACAGCGTGCGGGCCTGGACGCGCCGGATTTCGTGCAGGACAATCATTCCTTTTCGGCCACGCGGCATACATTGCGCGGGCTGCATTATCAGCGCCCGCCGCATGCGCAGGACAAGCTGGTGCGCTGTTCGCGCGGGGCGGTGCTGGATGTGGCGGTGGATATCCGCAAGGGTTCGCCGCATTTCGGGCGCTGGGTGGGTATCGAACTTTCCGCCGAAAACGGGCAACAGCTTTATGTGCCCAAGGGTTTTCTGCATGGTTTTCTGACCCTGACCAGGGACTGCGAGGTACAGTACAAGTGCACCGATTATTACGCACCCGAATGTGACGGCTCGGTGCGCTGGAACAGTCTGGGCATTGACTGGGGCACCGATGCCCCGATCCTGTCTGACAAGGATATCCAGGCGATTGCCTTTGCCGATTTCGAAACCCCCTTTGTGCATGAGGGTTGAGGCATGAAACTGCTTGTCACCGGCGGGGCAGGGTTCATCGGGTCGGCGGTAGTTCGGCTGGCTGTGGCGCGCGGGCACACCGTGGTGAATGTCGATGCGCTGACCTATGCAGCCTGTCTGGACAATGTGGCATCGGTGAGCGACAGCCCGCTCTATGCCTTCGAGCATGCCGATATCCGCGACCGTGCAGCCATGGATGGTATCCTGGCCCGGCATCGGCCTGACGCCGTGATGCACCTGGCCGCCGAAAGCCATGTCGATCGTTCGATCGATGGGCCTGGCGCCTTTGTCGATACCAATGTGACCGGCACCTGCACCCTGCTGGAGGCCGTGCGCGCCTGGTGGGTGGCCCAGGGGCGACCAGCCGCGTTTCGCTTTCACCACATCTCGACCGATGAGGTTTTCGGCAGTCTTGGCCCGGAGGGTCTGTTCACCGAAGAGACACCCTATGACCCGCGTTCGCCCTATTCGGCGTCAAAGGCCGCCAGCGACCATCTGGTGCGTGCCTGGCATCACACCTATGGACTGCCGGTGGTCCTGTCGAACTGTTCCAACAACTACGGACCTTATCATTTTCCGGAAAAACTGATCCCGGTCATCATCCTGAACGCGCTTGCCGGCAAGCCGCTGCCCATCTATGGCGATGGCTCGAACGTGCGCGACTGGCTGTATGTCGAGGATCACGCCGACGCGTTGTTGTTGGTGCTGGAAAAGGGTACGCCGGGCCGCAGCTACAATATCGGCGGCGAGAATGAACGGACGAATCTGGAACTCGTGCAGACCCTTTGCATGATTCTGGATGACATGCAGCCAAAGGTCTCGGGATCCTATGCCGATCAGATCGCCTTTGTGCCCGACCGCCCCGGCCATGATGCCCGCTATGCGATCGATCCCACCCGCATTCGCCGGGAACTGGGCTGGCGGCCATCGGTCACGATAGAAGAGGGGTTGCGCCGAACCGTGGCGTGGTATCTGGCCAACGCCGGCTGGTGGCGCCCGCTTCAGGCCCGCCAGGGGGTCGGTCAGCGGTTGGGGACAGGGGCGTGATTCTTGTCTTTGGCAAAACCGGGCAGGTTGCGCGCGCGCTTGCAGGCATGGCGCCAGATGCGCGTTGTGTCGGGCGCGAGGCCTTTGATCTGGGCCGCGTCGAACAGGACGGGGCGGCGCTGGGCGCGTGGATCAAGGCGCAAGCGCCGTCGGCTGTGATCAATGCCGCCGCCTACACCGCCGTCGATCGCGCGGAAGAGGAGGAAGCGCTTGCCACGCGCATCAATGGCTATGCGCCCGCAGCCATGGCAGCGGCTTGCAATACGCTGGACATCCCGTTGGTGCAAATATCGACGGACTATGTGTTCGACGGGGCGGGCGAGGCGCCTTTCCTGCCCGATCATCCCCCGGCGCCTCTGGGTGCCTATGGGCGTACAAAGCTGATGGGCGAGAAAGGCGTGCGGGCAATCGGCGGCATTCATGCCATCCTGCGCACCTCATGGGTTTTTTCGACCCATGGCAGCAATTTCGTCAAGACCATGCTGCGGCTGGGCAGTGAGCGCGAAAGCCTGCGCGTCGTTGCCGACCAGATCGGCGGGCCGACGCCGGCGGCGGCCATCGCGCAGGCCTGTCTGACGATCGCCCGACAATTGTGTGCGGATCCCGAGAAATCAGGGATCTACCATTTCGCCGGCACCCCCGCGGCAAGCTGGGCAGACTTTGCCCGCGCGATCATGGCCGAGGCCGGGCTTTCCTGCCGAATCGAGGATATTCCCAGCGCCGATTATCCCACGCCTGCCCGGCGCCCGCTGAATTCTCGGCTGGACTGTGCCAGTCTGCAGCGTTTCGGCCTGAAACAGCCCGATTGGCGCGCGGCATTGCCGGCCATCATCTCAGACCTGAAAGGCACGTCATGACCCAGCGCAAGGGCATCATCCTGGCCGGCGGCAGCGGTACGCGACTGTATCCGATCACCATGGGTGTGTCGAAGCAGCTTTTGCCCATCTATGACAAACCCATGATCTACTTCCCCTTGTCGGTTCTGATGCTGGCCGGCATCCGGGACATTGCCATCATCACCACGCCCGAGGATCAGGCCCAGTTTCAGCGCCTGATGGGGGATGGCAGCCAATGGGGGCTGCGCTTTGACTGGTTGGTGCAGCCAAGTCCTGACGGGCTGGCGCAGGCCTATCTGCTGGCCGCCGATTTCCTGGCGGGCGCCCCATCGTTGATGGTTCTGGGCGACAACATCTTTTTCGGCCATGGCCTGCCCGATCTGCTGGCCCGCGCCGATGCCCGTGCCCGGGGCGCGACAGTCTTTGGCTATCGCGTTGCCGACCCCGAGCGGTATGGGGTGGTCGATTTCGATGAGGCGGGGCAGGTGCGCCAGATCATCGAGAAACCGGCGATTCCCCCATCGAACTATGCTGTGACAGGGCTTTATTGTCTGGATGCCACAGCACCGGAAAAGGCTGCGCGGGTCAGGCCGTCGGCGCGGGGGGAACTGGAAATCGCCGACCTGCTGGAAATGTATCTGTCAGAGGGCAACCTGGCGGTTGAAACGATGGGCCGTGGGTATGCCTGGCTGGATACCGGCACACATGAAAGCCTTCTGGATGCCGGCAGTTTCGTGCGCACGCTTGAAGTGCGCCAGGGTTTGCAGATGGGCAGCCCTGACGAAATTGCTTTCACCAGGGGCTGGATCGGGGCCGAGGCCTTGCGCGTACGTGCCGCACTGTTTGGCAAGAATGCCTACGGCCGATATCTGCTGTCTCTTCTGCCTGCCTGATCCGTGCAATTGCCGCATGCAGCGGACCCTCGTGCCCGCTGCGGGGGCGCGCCGCGCGCCACGCGGCATGTCAAGGTGGCAGCAGGGCAGTGTTGTTGTCAGGCTCGATGCCTTTCAGATGATCGTGAGCCCCGTAGCAGGGTCTGAGCGGCAATGCATTCGCTGTGGCGCCGCGCAACATATTGACTGCGCGCGAAGGGGCTACGCGGTTCCTGCCGGGGCCGATGTCTGGTTCCTTTCCTCCCTCTTCGGCGGGGCATGAGGTTGCTTACGCGCCAGCAGGACGGCGGTGGAGGCCCGCCTCGCAAGGCAGATCGCTGCTGACCGCGCCGTTCCTGCCTGGCCCCGACCTGTGTGGTCTGCGGAAATTGCCAGAGTGTGACCATGCCGGTCGCTTGCCTTACGGCCTCTTTGCGGCCTCATCCTAGGGTGCCCATGTTCGGTCCGCCTGCTTGGCGCGCCGCCTGTCATGCCTGGAGTTGTTCCTTATGCCCGATCAGTCTGACCGACTTGGCCTGCCCTTTCTGATGCCTGCGCAGGCCCAGAAACATGTTACCCATAACGAGGCATTGATGCTGCTGGACCTGATGGTACAGATGGGGCTGCAGGCACTTGAGGCAACTGACCCGCCCCCGGCACCCGAAGCAGGCCATATCTGGGCGCTTGGGCCGGCGCCCAGCGGTGCCTGGGCGGGGCAGGGCGGAAAGCTGGCCGCCTGGGTTGACGGGGACTGGTTGTTTGTCTCTCCGCGTCCCGGTTGGTGCGCGGCGCTGATTCCAGATTCAACGCTGCGGCTTTTCAATGGAACGGATTGGGTTGCGCTGTCAGCGGGAGCGGTGGACAATCTTGCCGGTCTTGGCGTGAACACCAGCCATGACGCCACCAACCGGCTGGCAGTGGCAAGCCCGGCCAGCCTGTTCAGCCACGAGGGCGCTGGCCATCAGTTGAAGATCGACAAGGCCAATGCCGGCGATACTGCCAGCTTGTTGTTCCAAAACGGCTTTTCCGGCAGGGCAGAGATGGGCACGGCGGGGAGCAATAGCCGAAAGTTGGTGATGGGGTGATTGGGTGGCATATCAAGGCGTTGTTGACGCGCCACAGTTCTCGCAGAGAAAAGGATATGCCACATGACGAAGGATACGGTTGTCGCGTTTCGCGCGCCAGAAGGATTTT
>JAFIED010000055.1 GCA_020832805.1 Pararhodobacter sp. | reverse complement strand
GTCAGCCAAGAAGAAATGGCGCAAACTCGACGGCCAAAACCGACTGCCCGAAATCATCCAAGGGGTTGAATTCCGCGACGGGATCAAGCACGAAATCAAAGCCGCCTGATCAGGCCGTCACCAACTTTCGGGCATAGCTCTATCCTGTTCGGCCATGCCTACAAGGGGCAACCTGCAGGGCAACGATTGTTGCGCCGCTTTGTGGACGGCGGCGGCATCCTGTATGACCTGGAGGCGCTGGTCGATGCCGATGGGCGCAGGGTTGCCGCCTTTGGCCACTGGGCGGGCTATGCCGGCGCGGCGGTCGCCTTGATGGCCTGGGCAGCGCAGGCGCGCGGTGCCCTGTGCGCCCCTGTCGCGCGATACGCAGACAGTGCGGCGATGGTGGCCAAGGTGGCAGCCGATCTTGACCAGTTGACGGCCCCTGGGGTGCTGATCATTGGCGCCAGGGGGCGGGTGGGGCAGGGCGCTGCCGCGCTGTGCAAGGCGGCGGGCCTGTCGACAACCCTGTGGGATATGGCCGAGACAGCGCATGGCGGCCCGTTTCCCGAAGTGCTGGCGCATGACGTGTTTCTGAACTGCATTCTGGCCGGGCCCGGCTGCCCCGTCTTTCTGCCGGCCAGCGCGGTCGATGCACCGCGCCGGCTGCGGGTGGTGGGCGATATCGCCTGCGATCCGGGCGCCGAATTCTCGCCTGTCCGCGTGTATGACCAGGCGACGGATTGGGCGGCGCCAGCCTTGCGCGTGCATCAGGCGCCGGTGCTGGATGTGGTGGCGATCGACAATCTGCCCTCGCTGTTGCCCGTCGAAAGCTCGAACGATTTTGCAGGGCAGTTGCTGCCGCATCTGGCCGCGCTTCAGGTGGCGGACACCGGCGTCTGGGCGCGCGCGCGCGCCGCGTTCGACAGGCACGCGCCGGGGGCATGAGCCGGATCAAGGGGCGGGCAGGGGGTGCACGCCCCTTGCCCGCGCCGCACCCGGGCGCTGCCTTGCGGTCAGGCCCGTGCGCTGCTTACCAGCTGTTGTACTTCAGGAATTTCCCGCTCATCTCGACCTTGACGCGGTCGCCCTTGTCGCTTTCGACCCGGCTGATCACCATGTCGAAATCGATGGCCGACATGATTCCGTCGCCGAATTCCTCCTGGATCAGTGCCTTCATCGTGGGGCCATAGACGCCGACAATTTCATACAGGCGGTAGATACAGGGGTCGGTGGGCACGGCCTGATCCCAGACCTTGGTTGGGTATTCCATCAGCACCGATACCGCCTCTTGTGGCAGGTCCAGCGCCGCAACCAGGTTCTTCGCCGCCGCCTCGGGCATCGAATTCATGCCCATCGCGGCGGAATGGGTGAAGACGGGCGACAGGCCGGTCTGCTCGGCGATCTGTGCCCAACTCAGGCCCAGCCGTTTCTTGGCCGCCAGCACCATGGCGGCGACATCGTCCTTGTCCATCAGCGGTTCGGCAAAGCGGGAATCCTTCATGGCAGTCGCTCCTGTGATATCGGGAAGGGTCAGGCAGTTTCGCCCATGTCCGCCAGCATCTTGCGCAGCTGCTTGGTGGCGGGGGTCACGATGGCGCAGAAATAGCTTTCGCGCAGCCGGCGCTGGGCGGCACCATGGGTGACATAGCCGCGCGCCCCGCAATGCAGCATGGCGTTATGCGCGGCATTCACCGCCAGGTCGCCGGCGGCCAGTCGGGCGCGGATCACGCGGGCGAAATAGGCGTCCGACAGATCGTAAGGGGTTTTGGTCAGCGCGCCCACCTCGGCCTTCAGCGCGGCCAGTTTCTCGGCGAAATGCTCGGGCTGGTCGGGCAGGTGCTGGTTGACATGGCCCAGCGGCCCGCGGACCTGTTCCATCAGCGCGATGCAGCCTTCGATCATGCCGAAGGCCATGCCGGATTGCAGCAGAATGAAGCCCGCACGAATCTTCGGCACATAGGCGTTGATCGGATCGGCCAGTACCTGGGCCGCCGGCACAAAGGCATCGCGGCACTGCACGCTGAAGGTGCGTGTGCCCTCCAGCGCGACGAAATGGTCGTTCGCGGCCAGTTTCACCCCCGCGCCCGAGCCGTGCAGCAGCATCATCACGCGCTGCCCGGCGCGCGCGCCCTCGGGGATTTCTGCGATCACGGCGAACCAGGCATCGGGGCCGATGTTGCTGACCCAGGGCAGGCTGCCGCGCAGGGTGAACCCGCCGTCCACCGGCGTGGCCTTCAGCTTCATCGTCTCGATGCCGAACAGCGTCTTCATCGGGTTCGACAGGCCCGTGCCGCCCAGTACGGCGCCGCTGGCAACCTGCGGGCCAAGGGTTTCGTGCAGTTCGGTGTTGTCTGAGTTGTAGATGTACCAGCCCAGCGCCGACTGGCACCACATGCAAAACGCGGTAGACAGGCATTCGCGCCCGGCGCGCGTCATGGCGGCGATGGTGGTATCCAGGTCCATCACGCCACCGGGGGCGGGCAGGTGGCGCACATAGGCGCCGGCGGCGCCATAGGCGCGCATGACGTCTTCGGGGTACAACCCCTCGGCATCGATGGCGCGCACCAGCGGCACCAGATCGCGCGCCGTGATGGCGTCAACCTGCGCCAGGATGGCGGCAGGATCCGTCAGGGCGCTGGCTGCCCGGTCGGTGCCGGGTTGCGGCTGGCGCAAAGGGGCGGCCGTTGCAAGGGCGAGGTCGGCGGACATGGCATGCGTTCCTTTCCGGGCAGGCTGGCAGACAGGGATGGGGCACCCCGCGGCCCAAAGGCCAGATGCGGGGTGCGCCCTGTTCAGGCGGCGGTGATTTCCATGTTCACCGGGCGCGAGAAGGTGTTGAACACCGGTGACCACTTGGCGACATGCTGGATCAATTCGTCGATCACATCCTGGGGCGCGTCGGCCTCCATCGTCACCTTCATGCGCACATCGGTAAAGCCCACCGGCTTTTCCGACTGGTCGCCCGTGCCCCAGACGGCGGTGATGTTCAGATCGGCCTCCATCTCGATTTCCAGCTTCTGCACGGTGATGCCGCGATGCACGGCATTGGCATGCAGACCCACACAGACGCAGGAACCCAGCGCCGCCAGCGACGCCTCGGACGGGTTCGGCGCGGTGTCATCGCCCAGCAGGCCGGGCGGCTCGTCGACGATATAGGGCGGCAAGTCGCGGATATAGTTGGCGTGGCGAAAGCGGCCCTCGGCCACGGTCTTGCAGGTCAGGGTCTTGATGGCCTTGGGGTTTTCCTTGCCCTTGGCGATCAGGCCCTCCAGGCCCGTCCTGTCGATCGGGGCCAGGCAGCCTGTCAGTGCGGTTGCGGGTTCACCCATGGTTTTTTCCTCCTGAGATGGGTTTCGGGTTCAGGTATCGCTGCGCAGCCAGCTGAAGCGCTTGATGGCGAGCAGGCACAGCATGTCGAGCACGTAACCGATGACACCGATCACCAGCACGGTGGCACCAAGGCGGGCATAATCCAGGCTGTCGCGCGCATCGTTGATGGCATAGCCAAGGCCCGACGAGACGCCCAGATATTCGGCCGGCACCAGCACCACCCAGGCGATGCCCAGCGCCAGCCGGATGCCGGTCAGGATATCCTGCGTGATGGCGGGCAGGATGACATAGACCAGCTGATGCACGGGGTTCGCGCCCAGATTGCGCGACACCTTCAGCCAGGCCGGGTCGATGCGGCGCACGCCGGCGGCGGTGGCAAACATGATCGGCCAGACGGCGGCAACGGCAATCAGAAAGATGATGGCCGAGTCCCAAGTGGCAAAGGCCATCACCGCGATCGGCATCCAGCTGAGTGGCGAGATCATGCGCAACAGCTGGAACGGCGCGTTCGACAGATCCCGCAGCCAGGCCAGCCGGCCGATCAGAATGCCCATCGGTACCCCGATGGCGATGGCCAGCGCCAGCCCCCAGCCCACGCGATACAGGCTGGGGGTGGACATGGCCCAGACCTCGCCCCGTTGCAGCATGACCCACAGCCGTTCCAGTGTCGGCAGGGGGGCAAGCTGGGCAAAGGCACGCATGCCGGGCGTGTTGGCGATGTACCACCCGCCCAGGGCCCAGAGCGCGCCCAGAATGGCCAGGCCCAACAGGCTGATGCCCAGGCTGCGCAGCCAGCCGGCAATCAGCGCGCGCCGCGCCGCTGCGCCGTCATCGACGGCATCGAAGAGCGTGGCATCGGTCACAGCGACAGCACTTCTTCGCGGTTGAACGGGTCGCCGGGGTTGACCGACGGGTCATCCAGCCACGCCGGGAACCGTTCGACGGCCTGGCGCACGAACCGGCGGTCGACCAGATCCTCGGAAACGAAGGCGGGGTCCAGGTCGGCCAGGAACGACGCATCGCCCGTGACGACCGTATCGCGCAGATGGGTGACGGTAAGCGCATCGGCGCTGGGATAGGGCCAGGGCTGGAAATCGATGCGCCCGTTGCCCCAGTCGTCATGCACCCGCGCGCCGCTCTCACCGTATTCGGCGGCGTCGTAATGGGTCATGGCGCGCATCACCACTTCGGCCGGTGCGGGCAGATAGCCGCGCCCGTCGCGGCTGATCATCTGTGCCACCTCGGCCTTGTTCTGCGAGGCATGAATGGCGCCGCGCACCACCGCGTTGGTGACGGCCTGCACCCATTCCGGCCGTGCCGTGATGGCCTCTTCATGGGTGGCAATGACGCAGCAGGGGTGGTTCTTCCAGATGTCGCCGGTAAAGCGCAGCATCCGGGCGCCCGCCATGACCTCGCCCATCGCGTTAAAGGGTTCGGCCACGATATAGGCGTCGATCGATTGCGCGGCCAATGCCGCCGGCATCTCGGGCGGTTGCATGACCATCAGATTGCATTCGTTCTCGGCCAGCGGGGCGGACTGGTCCTGAATGACCGGGGTGATGCCGGACTGGCGCAGCGCGTATTGCAGCACGATGTTGTGCATCGAGTACCAGAAGGGAATCGCCACCTGCTTGCCGCCCAGGCCGCGGAAATCGGTGATGTCGGTGTGTTCGCCCACCACCACGCCAGAGCCGTTGGTATGCGCCCAGGCCAGCACCTTGACGGGAAAGTTGTTGTTGTAGCGCATCCAGATGGGGATCGGGTTCAGGAAATGCACAAGGTTGAAGCGGTTGGCCACGAACCCCTCGATCAGCGGCGCCCAGCCCCTGATCAGCGTGGGGTCCTCCACCTCCAGCCCCTCGTCCTGAAAGTAACCCATGGCATGGGCGACCAGCAGCGCGGTGGAATCGGTGATCGGCAGGTAGCCGATGCGCACCACCTCGTCAGTCTGCGCGTAAGACATGCGCGGCAGGCTGGCCAGCAGCCCGGACAGACCGGCGAACAGACCGCCCTGTGCAAACATGTTCAGCGCCCCGCGGCGGGTAAAGTCGCCCTCATAGGCGGTGCGTGCCCAGTCAAGCTCGGCCCGGCGTAGATCGTGTTCCTTCATGTCGCGCACTCCTTGATAGCGGCGCCGTTCACTGTCCGGCGAGGGATTGGTATAGCTTGGCGAGCCTTGCGCGCTCGGCCTCGAAGGCGGGGCAGTCCCGGTGTCGGCGGGTGCCCGGGTTCAGGGGGGTGTCGGCGACGATGCGCCCGGGGTCCGGGGCCATGATGAT